>JBFLWR010000393.1:0-8526 GCA_040755925.1 Pseudomonadota bacterium | reverse complement strand
AATTGCACAAGAACAAAGGCTTTTGGCATGGCTCACGCCCGGTTGCAAAACGTGAGGTCGAAGTAAGGAATTCGCCATGCCTTCGCCACAGTGAGGAACCAAACCCCTACAGGTGGATTTAACCCCTGATTCCCCGGAGGAGGCAGGACCGGACGATGCCCAATCGCTTCGACATCTTCATCAGCCGACTTGAGTCCAAAACCGCCCGCGAGGGCATCCCTCCACATCCGATCGCCGTTCAGAGCGGTGCCCGCCGCGACAAGGCCGAGCTGAAGCCGGTCCGCCACGGTGAGATTCATGGCGAGAAGAACCGCGGCAAGCACCGCCAGAAGCACGACGCCTGATCCTCAGCCGAGGTAGCGCGATACCTTCGCTTCCAGCAGCCGCACCAGTTCCGGGTCCATGAAAGCATAATCGTCCGGGATGTCGAGGCAGATCACCCGGGCGCCCTTCAGGCTCGACCGGAACTTCTTCTGCAGCTTGGCGCGGTGCGCCTTTTCCATGACGAAGATGATGTCGGCCCAGGCGACCAGCTCATGCGTCAGCGGGTTGTCGGCGTCGTGATTGGTGCCGGCCGATTCGACCTCGATGTCGCGCCGCTTTGAAAACACCTGCTCCGCCGTCGGGCTTCGCAGGCGGTTCTGGCTGCAGACGAAGAGGACGTTCTTCAAGAAGCTACCGCGCCAGATCCGCGACCACCGCATCGAGCACGATCATGCCGGCGCTCGTGGCGCGGAGCCGGGCATTGCCGACCGGCGCCACAAGCCCTTCTTCCTGCAGCACCGAGAGCCTCTTGGTTGAAAGGCTCCGGCCGGCAAGCGCCTCGTAGCGCTGAAGGTCGATGCCTTCCGCCAGCCTCAGTCCCATCAGCAGGAACTCGTCGGCTTCTTCGCCACGGGTCAGGATCTCGCCGCCGGTGACGCCATGGCCCTTGGCCTCGACCAGGTTGGCCCAGGTCTCCGGCATCTTTTCCGCGACCGTGACCGTGCGGCGCCCGCTCTCGACGAAACGGCCATGCGCCCCCGGCCCGACGCCGACATACTCGCCATAGCGCCAGTAGGTCAGATTGTGCCGGCTTTCCGCGCCGGGACGGGCATGGTTCGAAATCTCGTAGGCCGGCAGCCCGTGCGCTGCCGTCACCTCCTGCGTCAGCGCATAGAGGTCGGCGGCGTGGTCGTTGTCGGGCAGCGTGAATTTCCGCGCCGCGTAAAGCGCGTGGAAGGGTGTGCCTTCCTCGATGGTCAGCTGGTAGAGCGAAAGATGGTCGACGGCATAGCCGATCGCCTGTTCCAGCTCGGCCTCCCACGCTTCCGGCGTCTGGCCCGGCCGCGCGTAGATCAGGTCGAAGGACAGACGGGGAAAGATTTCGCGCGCCAGCCCGATGGCATGCAGCGCCTCCTCGACATTGTGCAGCCGGCCGAGGAAGCGCAGGTCCTTGTCGTTCAGCGCCTGCACCCCGAGCGAGACCCGGTTGACGCCGGCCGCCCGGTAGCCGCGAAAGCGCTCCGCCTCGACCGAGGACGGATTGGCCTCCAGCGTCACCTCGATGCCCGCCGGCACCGTCCAGTTCTTCGCCACGGCATCCAGCACCGCCGCGACCGTTTCCGGCTTCATCAGCGACGGCGTGCCGCCACCGAGGAAGATGCTGGTCACCTCGCGCGGCCCGGTGCGGCCACGCATGGTCGCCAACTCGGTTTCGAACGCGCGCGCGAAACGCTCCTGGTCGACAGGCTGGTGGCGGACATGGCTGTTGAAGTCGCAGTAAGGGCATTTGGCCGCGCAGAACGGCCAATGGATGTAGACCCCGAAGCCGGGGCTGCGGTCGAGCGGCATCGTCACCGTGGTCATGCCGCTCCTGGGCCGGCCATGTTCAGCCGCGCCAAATCCAATCGGGCTTGCGCGAATTTCTGGAACGCGCGCGCCCGGTGCGACAAGGCTGTCGCCTGGCCGGGTTTCCAGCCGTGCTTTTCCTCGGCGCTCATTTCGCCGAAGGTCTTGTCGAAACCGTTGGGCAGGAACACCGGGTCATAGCCGAAGCCGAGCGCGCCGCGTGGCGGCCACACGAGCGTGCCTTCGACCTCGCCGCGATAATATTCCGCATCGCCGTCCGGGAAGGCCAGGCAGATGACGGCGACGAAGCGGCCGGTGCGCTGCTCCGGCTCGGCCGCGCCGACGTCCTGCATCGCCGTTTCGGTCTTCTGCATGGCCATGCCGAAATCCCGGCTGCCGTCCGGCTTCTCGGCCCAGTTGGCGGTATAGACGCCCGGCGCGCCGTCGAGCGCGTCGACGCAGAGCCCGGAATCGTCAGACAGCGCCGGCAGGCCGGTCGCCTTCGCCGCCGCATGGGCCTTGATATAGGCGTTTTGCTCGAAGGTGGTGCCGGTCTCGTCCGGCTCCGGCAGGCCGTATTCCTTGGCCGACTTCGCCTCGAAGCCGAACGGCGACATAAGGTCGGCGAATTCGCGCAGCTTGCCGGCATTGTGGCTGGCGACGACAATCTTTTGTCCGTTGAGCGAATGCATCAAAAACCCCAGATCCTTGGCTCGGCAAACTCGATCGAATTGCCTGACGGGTCGCGGATATAGATCGAGTGGCCGCCCTGCGGCCATTCGAAATCGCTCTCGATGGCGACATTCGTCGCCGCAAGATGCTTGCGCCAGTTGGCGATCTCCTCAGCGCTTGCCGCGAAGCAGAGATGGCCCTCGCCCGCCGTGCCGTGTGGCGGCACCTTCAGCCTGGCGTCCGGCGCCGGCGGAATTCTGGTCGCCTCGGCGTTGAAGAGCAGCAGCACGCCGCTGCCGCAGCGGAAGAAGACGTGGCGCCCTTCGACCTTGCCGAGCATTTCGAGGCCGATGATGTCGCGGTAGAAGGCTTCGGCGGCATGCAAATCTGCGACGTACAGTGCTGATTCAAGAATAGCAGAGGGGGCGCCCAGGCTCGGCATTCGAAACCCTACGCAACCGCCATCTGCTGCAGGCTCACCAGCCGCGAAATACCCTTCTTGGCCAGCGCCATCAGCGCCGCAAACTGCTCCTCCGAAAACGGCTCGCCCTCGGCGGTGCCCTGGATCTCGACGATGCCGCCCTTGCCGGTCATGACGAAATTGGCGTCGGTGCCGGCGGAGGAATCCTCCAGATAGTCGAGGTCGATGACCGGCTGGCCGTCATGGATGCCGCAGGAGATCGCCGCGACATGGTCCTTCAGCACCTTGGAGACGCTGGCCATCTGGCGCGCTTCCATCCAGCGCAGGCAATCGTAAAGTGCCACCCAGCCGCCGGTGATCGAGGCGGTGCGGGTGCCGCCGTCGGCCTGGATCACGTCGCAGTCGACGGTGATCTGCTGCTCGCCCAGCGCCTGCAGGTCGACCACGGCGCGCAACGAACGGCCGATCAGCCGCTGGATCTCCAGCGTGCGGCCGCCCTGCTTGCCGGTGGACGCCTCGCGCCGCATGCGCTCGCCGGTCGAGCGTGGCAGCATGCCGTATTCGGCCGTCACCCAGCCCTTGCCGGAATTGCGCATCCAGGCCGGCACCTTTTCTTCCAGGCTTGCCGTGCACAGCACATGCGTGTCGCCGAACTTCACCAGGCACGAGCCTTCGGCATGCTTGGAGACGCCGCGCTCGAAGGAGATGGCGCGCATTTCGTCTGCTTGGCGTTTGGAGGGGCGCATAAAGGCTCTTTCTGTTCTTCTTTCGGATTTGTCGGCGGCTTGTAGACGCATGCGGGGCACGGCGCAAAGGAAAATGGGCCGGTGACCGCAAGGGGCGGCACCTGGGTGACCGCAAGGGGCGGCACCTGGATGACCGCGAACGCGGGACCGGGTTGCGCCACAGGGGGCGGAGTCTATATCTTTTCCATCGGAGGTTCTTGCTTCGGATGAACAAGGCAGTCGATCCAACGTCGCAGTCGCCCGTATTGCAATCGCTTGACATGCGCTCGCGCGACATTTTCAGGCGGATCGTCGATTCCTACCTGCGCGACGGCGAGCCGGTGGGCTCGCGCAGCCTGTCGCGTATCATGCCTTCCTCGCTCTCGCCGGCCACCATCCGCAACGTGATGAGCGACCTCGAGCATCTGGGCCTGATCTACGCGCCGCACATCTCGGCCGGCCGCCTGCCGACGCAGACCGGCCTGCGCTTCTTCGTCGACGCCTTCATGGAGCTCGGCGATCTCTCCGACGAGGAGCGCCGTGTCATCGAGGCGCAGGTGCGCGCCTCCGGCTCCGGCGCCACGCTGGAGCATATGCTGACCGAGGCCAGCCAGATGCTGTCCGGCATGTCGCGCGGCGCCGGCCTCGTGCTCGCCGCCAAGAACGAGGTGGGGCTGAAGCACATCGAATTCATCCAGCTGGAGCCCACCAAGGCGCTGGCAGTGCTGGTGTCGCAGAGCGGCGACGTCGAGAACCGCGTGGTCGATCTGCCGGCCGGCATCACCGTCTCGCAACTCCACGAAGCTTCCAACTTCCTCAACGCCCACATCAGGGGCCGCACGCTGGCCGAGGCGCGGGTCGAGGTCGCTCGTGTCAAGGACGAGACCAAGGCGGCCCTCGACACGCTGTCGCAGGAACTGGTGGAGAAGGGCCTCGCGGTCTGGGCTGGCGCCGAAAGCGGCCTGCCGGCGCGGCTCATCGTGCGCGGCCGCGCCAATCTGCTGGAGAATGTCACCGCCCAGGCCGATCTCGAATTGCTGCGCCATCTCTTCGAGGATCTGGAGACGCAAGACGGGCTGCTGCAGCTTCTCGACCTCGCCGAGGAAGGGCCCGGCGTGCGCATCTTCATCGGGTCGGAAAACAAGCTGTTTTCGCTGTCCGGCTCTTCGCTGGTCGTCGCGCCCTATCGCGACAAGGATGCCCGCGTCATCGGCGCGCTCGGCGTCATCGGGCCGACCCGGCTGAACTATGCCCGCATCGTGCCGATGGTGGATTACACCGCCCAGCTGATCTCGCGCATGTTGAGGTGAGTTGGCCGGATTGCCGCAAGGAGGGTGGAAAAATGGCGCTTGAATCGCTGAAGGCCCAGATCAGCCTGCTGCTCGAGGAGATGGTCAACCAGCCCGAGGACGAGCACGAGATACAAGAGCAACTGCGCGAGAAGCTCAGGGAAATGCGGGCCATGGGCCTGCCTTTGCCGGCCGATCTCGTCGCGCTCGAAAAGCAGCTGGACGACGACCTCGACGTCGAAGAAAGCTGAGCGGGGACCGATCCGTCAAATCTGCGTGCGCGCGCTTCTCTTTTAGGGTGCCTGCCCGATATCCGCTGGTTGTTGGCCGCCTGCGCCCGTCTACGCGGGCGCGGCCGAAAATCGATGGAGGATGCAACGATGCGGATCGCCGGCTATGCGTGTCTTGTCTTGTTTTTGGCGACTAGCGCCCTTGCGCAGCAAGGCGGCGAGCCGCTCCTGACCGGCGAAAAGGCCTTCGGCGACTGGAAGGCGGACCATCCCGGCGTGCGGCGCCTCGTCAAGCCGGACGACCTGCAAAAGCCCTATGTCACAGAATCCGCGTCGAACGGTCCCGACCTTGCCGAGCGTCCCGAAGGCGCCAAGCCGGTGGTTCCGCCCGGCTTCACGGTCGAGCTTGTCGCTTCCGGCATAGACAATCCGCGCGTCGTGCGCGTGGCGCCGAACGGCGACCTCTTCGTCGCCGACAGCAGGGCGAACCAGGTCCGTGTCTACCGGCTGGCGCAAGGCAGCGACAAGTCCGCCGAGAAATCCGTCTTCGCCAAGGGCCTCACCCGGCCCTACGGCATCGCCTTCTACCCGCCGGGCGACAAGCCGCAATGGGTCTACGTCGCCAACAGCAACAGCGTGGTCCGCTTCCCCTACCGTGACGGCGACCTCGGGGCCTCCGGCAAACCGGAAACCATCGTGGAAAAGATCCCGGCCAATCATCACTGGACGCGCGACATCGCCTTCTCGCACGACGGCAAGACGCTCTATTTGTCGGTCGGCTCCGGCTCGAACGTTGCCGAGGATATGGCCGCAAGACCGAAGGGCGGCGTCGATGAATGGGCGAAGACGCAGCCGCTCGGGGCTGCCTGGGGCTCGGAGGAAGGTCGCGCCGACGTGCTCGCTTTCGATCCCGACGGCAAGAACCGCCGAACGGTCGCCACCGGTTTGCGCAACTGCTCGGGCATGACGGTGCAGCCAGCGACGGGCGCGCTCTGGTGCGTGGTCAACGAGCGCGACGAGCTCGGCGACAACGTGCCCTTCGATTATGCGACGAGCGTGAAGGACGGCGCTTTCTATGGTTGGCCCTGGTATTATGTCGGCGACAATGAGGATCCCCGCCACAAAGGCGCGCGGCCCGACCTGGCCGGCAAGGTCACCATCCCCGACGTGCTGGTGCAGGCGCATTCGGCGCCGCTCAACATCGCCTTCTACGACGGCGGCAACTTCCCGGCCGAGTATCGGGGCGATGCCTTCGTCGCTTTGCACGGCTCCTGGAACCGCAATCTGCGCACCGGCTACAAGGTGGTGCGCCTCAGATTCAAGGACGGCAAGCCGACCGGCGAATATGACGATTTCGCCACCGGCTTCGTCGTCTCGGACGACGAGGTCTGGGGCCGGCCGGTGGGTGTCGCGGTAGCGAAGGACGGCGCGCTGATCGTCACCGAGGACGGCAACGGCACCATCTGGCGGATCACGCATGGCGATGGTCCGTCCTGAAGATGACGCGCTGAACTGGTGCAATCGAATCCCACCGCCGGAGAATTAACGCGACCGCGACGATGTGATAGAGAGCCGTCGCTCAGCATCGATCCCGCTCGCGGGCTCACGCGCCAGGTTGCCGAACCATGACAGTCACCGGTTTTCTCGCCTACAGCGCCGCCCTCGGCGTGGCCGCCGCCATTCCAGGGCCTGGCGTCACTGCGCTTGTCGCGCGTGCGTTGGGCTCGGGCTTCCGCTCCGCGCTCGCCATGTCCTTCGGCCTGATGCTCGGTGACATAACCTATCTCACCGCCGTGGTGCTCGGCCTCGCCTTCGTCGCGCAGAGCTTCGGCATGGTGTTTCTCGCCATCAAATGGGCCGGCGTCGCCTATCTCGCGTTCCTCGCCTGGCGCTTCTGGACGAGCGGCATCTCCCCCGAGACGATCGAGGCGCGCAAAGGCAAGGGCGGCTTCGTGGCGAATGTCGTCGCCGGCCTGACGCTGACGCTGGGCAACCCGAAGACGATGATCTTCTATCTTGCCATCACCCCGACCATCGTCGACCTGAAGACGATCACGCTGGCCGATTACGGCATCCTTGTCGCCATCACCGTCGTCGTGCTTTTCGTCGTGCTGGTGCCCTATCTGGCGCTGGCCGCCAAGGCGCGCTGGTTCCTGAAGTCGCCGCGCGCGCTGAAGGCCCTCAACCGCACCGCGGCCGGCTTCATGGTGGGCGCCGCTGCGGCGATCGCCGCGCGTCAGTAAATCCCGGCCTCGCCGGCGTCCGTGTCCGCCAAATCATTCCGCAAACGGGCCGATCCGGAAAATGCATTTCCGGCATGGCTTGGTTTTGAGCAACCGGCCCACTCGGATATTTTCGGCCGCCGGCCTATCTTGCGCGGCTGAAAACCCTATTCTGTTTTGCCTGTCGCCTTTGCCTTGGGAGCGAAACCAATGAACAAGCCCGTCACCTCCGCGCGCGTGCCCGGCCGCGGCCGCGTCTTCAATTCGATCACCGAGACGATTGGAGACACGCCGCTGGTGCGGCTCGACAAATTCGCCAGGGAAAAAGGCATAGTCGCCAACCTCATGGCCAAGCTCGAATTCTTCAATCCGATCGCCTCGGTCAAGGACCGCATCGGCGTCGCGATGATCGAGGCACTGGAGGAGGCCGGCAAGATCTCGCCCGGCAAGACCACGCTGATCGAGCCGACATCGGGCAATACCGGCATCGCGCTGGCGTTCGCCGCCGCCGCCAAGGGCTACAAGCTGATCCTGACCATGCCGGAGACCATGTCGGTCGAGCGCCGCAAGATGCTGGCGCTGCTCGGCGCCGAGCTGGTGCTGACCGAGGGGCCGAAAGGCATGAAGGGCGCCATCGCCAAGGCCGACGAGCTTGCCGCAACGCTCCCCAACGCCATCATCCCGCAGCAGTTCGAAAACCCGGCCAATCCGGAGATCCACCGCCGCACCACGGCCGAGGAGATCTGGAACGACACCAATGGCGAGGTCGACATCTTCGTCGCCGGCATCGGCACCGGCGGCACCATCACTGGCGTCGGCCAGGTGCTGAAGAAGCGCAAGCCCGCGCTGCATGTCGTGGCCGTCGAGCCTGAGGCTTCCCCGGTGCTCTCAGGGGGCCAGCCCGGCCCGCACAAGATCCAGGGCATTGGCGCCGGCTTCGCGCCGAAAATCCTCGACACCACGATCTATGACGAGATTGTCAGGGTCTCGAATGAGGATTCGGTCGCCAATGCGCGGCTCGTCGCCCGCCTCGAAGGCGTACCGGTGGGCATTTCATCCGGTGCCGCGCTGCAGGCTGCGGTCGTCGTCGGCTCGCGGCCGGAGAACAAGGGCAAGAACCTTGTCGTCGTCATCCCG
>JBFLWR010000392.1:0-14893 GCA_040755925.1 Pseudomonadota bacterium | reverse complement strand
GCCTCCGCTCTCTTTGGGGGGCCGCCCCCCCCCGCCGCCCGCGAGGCGGTGAACGGCCCCGACTTCATCCACCGCGCCGAGGAAGTGCTCAAGACCGAGATCCGCGTGCTCTCCGGCCGCCAGGAGGCCTATTATTCGGCGCTCGGGGTTATCTCCGGTTTCCATCCGGCCAACGGCATCGCCGGCGACCTTGGCGGCGGCAGCCTGGAGCTCATCGACATCAACCGCGAGGCGATCGGCGAAGGCATCACGCTGCCGCTCGGCGGCCTGCGCCTGCAGGACATGGCCAAGAACTCGCTCGTCCAGGCGCAGAAGATCGCGCGCCAGGAGCTGGCGCGGGCCAAGCTGCTCAGGGCCGGGCAGGGCAGGGTCTTCTACGCCGTCGGCGGCACCTGGCGAAACCTCGCCCGGCTGCACATGGAGATGACCAACTATCCGCTCGGCGTCATGCATCACTACGAGATATCGGCCGAAAGCGCCCTGAACTTCCTGAAGCAGGTTGCCCGTGGCGAGGTGGAGAAGGTGCGGGGCATCGAGGGCGTATCCAAGAACCGCCGCTCGCTGCTGCCTTACGGCGCCGTCGTTCTGCAGGAGATCATGACGGCGATGCAGCCGTCGAAGATCGTCGTTTCCGCGCAGGGCGTGCGAGAGGGTTTCCTCTATTCGCTGCTCGACGAGGAGGAGCAGAAGTCCGACCCGCTGATCTCGGCCGCCGAGGAACTGGCGCTGCTGCGCTCGCGCTCGGTGCACCACGCGCATGACCTCGTCGAGTGGACCGGCAAGGCCTTCAAGGCCTTCGGCATCGACGAGACCGAGGACGAGGCGCGCTACCGCCACGCCGCCTGCCTGCTCGCCGATATCGGCTGGCGCGCGCATCCCGAATATCGCGGCAGGCAATCGCTCAACATCATCGCTCACGCTTCCTTCATCGGCGTCGACCATCCCGGCCGCGCCTATCTGGCCCTGGCCAGCGCCTACCGCCACGACGGCATCTTCAACGACGGCATCGCGCCCGAGATCAAGGCGCTGGCGCCGCCGCGCCTCTTGGAGCGCGCCCGCCTGCTGGCGGCGATGATGCGCGTCGTCTACCTGCTGACGGCGGCGATGCCTGGCGTGATGCCGAGGCTGAAATGGGAAAGCCGAGGCAATGGCGCGCTGGCGCTGGTGTTGCCGGCGTCTCTCTCGGATCTTTACGGCGAGCGCCCGGCCGGCCGCCTCGCGCAGCTGGCGCGCATCACCAATCGCCGCCTCGTGCTGGCGGTCGAGGGCGGGCCGAGCGTTTCGGTGAAATAGAGCCAGCAGTCCTAGGCCGCTTGGACCGAGGGAGCAATGATGACTTGGGGTGGGGAATGTCCATGAAGGTCAGCCAGTTGCTTTTGGTGCTTTCGGTTCTGTATGGGTCTGCCGTGGGATCCGTCGGCGCGCAGACGCTTTTCACGCTTTCCGTCGCTTCGAAGGGGACCTTCGAGTTCGATCCGGCCTATCCGGCACGCGGCAGCGTCAACCACCCATTCAATTTTCACCGAACATTTGGTCCGCCTCACAAGGGAGAAGCGATAAATTACTTCGTATTCAAGCCCAGCGAGGACGTATTCAAGTCCATGAGATTAATGTCCAGGGAAAGCCTGTTTTCAAGGATTGAGCCCTGTTCTGGCGGTATCGATAAAGTCCTCTCGGACAGGGCTCAAGCCATTGGCGGTGAGCTGTCGCCCGTTTTCGGCCGCACAGAACTGTTGCCCTATCTAAAGCGAGAGGAATTCATTCACTTCGACGGGTACATCTACGTTCCAATTGAGAGCAATCTTCGGAATTACGTCAAAAGCGGCAGCGAGTTTGGCTCCGAATGGGTGCCGGTGGCCGTCCGCAAGAAGCAAGTCTGTCTTTACGTAGGCGTTGGACGGACGGGATATGGTGCCCTTGCGTCCCGACCCATTAATATTAGCCGACTCGCTGACTTCGTCTTTTTGGACTGAGACGTCGTCATTTTGGACTGAGATGCGCCAGTTCAAGATAGCAACCTCTAAGGGAGGGACTGGTTCAGGTAACCTCGGCGCCGATGCCGAAGCTGCGTCCGTCCGCCGACCATGCGCCCGCGCCGGCCATGGCGAGCGCCACGAAACCGCCGGCGATGGCGATGTCCTTCATCAGCATCTGCTGGTGCAGGAAGACCAGCGTCGCGTCGTCGCCGCCCTGGCCGTAATGGCCGATGAAGCCGGCGGCGATGCAGAATGCGGCAAGCAGCAGCGCCGCGATCCGTGTCTGGAAGCCGACGAGGACGAGCAGACCGGCGATCAGCTCGAAAAGGCCGGTGCCCCAGGCGGCGAGCGTCGGCAGCGGCAGGCCGAGCCCGGCGAAGTAACTGGTGGTGCCGGCGATGTTGCCGAGCGCCTGGAAACCTGACGGCACGAACAGTGCCGCAAACAGCAGCCGCGAGATGAGAAGCAATGCGTTACGAGCCATGGCAACCTCCCACGCCGGCATCCGGTCAGGACGACGCCTGGTGCAGTCTATGCCTGTAACAGACAACGAAAAAGCGGCGCGGAAAATTCCGCGCCGCTTGAGTCAGGGTCGTTGGGAGGAAAAAATTCAGCCGCGCTTGGCGTCGATCGAGTAGGCGCCGGCGCCGGAGGAAGCGAGCAGAATGAAGCCGCCGGTGATGGCGAGATTCTTCAGGAACTGGATCATCTGCATCTGATCAGCCCAGCCGGTGTGAGCAACCAGCCCGGTGGCGATCGTGAAGATCGCAAGCACCCAGGCCGCGATACGGGTCTGGAAGCCGACGAGGATGGCAAGGCCGCCGACCAGTTCGATCAGGCCGACAAGAACGGCGGTCGCGGTCGGCACCGGCAGGCCGAGCGCGCCGAAATAGGCCGCGGTGCCGGAAATGGCGGTGAGCTTGCCGAAGCCGGAAAGCAGGAAGATGACCGCGAGCAGGACGCGGCCGAGCAGGATGGTGGTGGAACCGTTGGACTGGGCGCCGTTGCCGGCGACGGAAGCGTTGATGGACATGGCGAGTTCTCCGAATGGGGTTTGAATGCCAGTCAGATAGCTCACGAGGACTGTTCACCAAAGCCGCTTATGCGGCAACACATTGTTCACAGATTCAATATTTCCGCGATGGTGCGACCGGCGCGAAATTCGCGTTGCCGGAATCAGCAACGGAAGAAAATTCTCCCGCCGCCAAATCCTCTCGCGTCGTCATCCACCGCGGTGAAGGTTCTGCGCCGCCTGCGCCCTTTACCGACGAACTACCCCGGATGGGTCATGTCCTCCGGCCGCACCAGGCGGTCGTAGTCGGCCTCGCTGACCAGCCCGGTGGCGAGAGCTTCCTCGCGCAGCGTGGTGCCGTTCTTGTGCGCGGTCTTGGCGATTTTGGCGGCGTTGTCGTAGCCAATGGTGGGGGCGAGCGCCGTGACCAGCATCAGCGAGCGCTCGAGCGCGGCCTTGATGTTGTCTTCGCGCGCCTCGATGCCGACGACGCAATTGTCGGTGAAGGAGACGGAAGCGTCGGCAAGCAGCTGCACCGATTGCAGGAAATTATAGGCCATAAGCGGGTTGTAGACGTTGAGCTCGAAATGGCCCTGGCTGCCGGCGAAGGTCAGCGCGGCATTGTTGCCGAACACCTGCACGCAGACCTGCGTCATCGCCTCGCACTGCGTCGGGTTGACCTTGCCCGGCATGATCGACGAGCCCGGCTCGTTTTCCGGCAGCGACAGCTCGCCGAGGCCCGAGCGTGGGCCGGAGCCGAGGAAGCGGATGTCGTTGGCGACCTTGAACAGCGCCGCCGCCGCCGCGTTGATCGCGCCATGCGAGAAGACCATGGAGTCATGCGCCGCCAGCGCCTCGAACTTGTTCGGCGCGGTGACGAAGGAGATCCCGGTGATGGCGGCGATGCGGTCCGCGACCTTCTCCGCGAAGCCTACCGGGGCGTTGAGGCCGGTGCCGACGGCGGTGCCGCCCTGCGCCAGCTCCTGCAGGCCGGGCAGCGTCATCTCGATGCGCTTGATCGAAGACGCGACCTGCGCGGCATAGCCCGAAAATTCCTGGCCAAGCGTCAGCGGAGTCGCATCCTGCGTGTGGGTGCGGCCGATCTTGATGATGTGGTTGAATTCACGGGCCTTGGCGTCGAGCGCCTTGTGCAGGTGGTGCAGCGCCGGGATCAGATGATGCACGATGCGCTCGGCGCAGGCGATGTGCATGGCCGTCGGATAGGTGTCGTTCGACGACTGGCTCATGTTGACATGGTCGTTCGGATGCACCGGCTTCTTCGAGCCCATCACGCCGCCAAGCATCTCGATCGCCCGGTTCGAGATCACCTCATTGGCGTTCATGTTGGACTGCGTGCCCGAGCCGGTCTGCCAGACCACAAGCGGGAAATGGTCGTTGAGCTTGCCGTCGATGACTTCCTGCGCGGCCTCGACGATCGCTTTGCCGACGGTTGGGTCGAGCCGCTTCATCTCCATGTTGACCTCGGCCGCCGCGCGCTTGATCACGCCGAGCGCCCGGACGATCGAGGCCGGCTGCTTTTCCCAGCCGATCTTGAAATTGCCGAGCGAACGCTGCGCCTGGGCGCCCCAGTAGCGGTCGGCGGCGACCTCGATGGGACCGAACGTGTCGGTTTCGGTTCTGGTCTTTTCAGCGCTCACGGCAAGTCTCCGGTCTGTCGGTTTGGGCAAGGGCGTATCGCGTTGCACAAATGGCATCAAGCGGAGATTGCGGGCGGCTAGGATGCAAATCGGTTGAAGGTGGCGCGGTGATCTCCCTCTCGGAGGAGATCACTCGGCGGCCGCGCCTTGGCGCATCGTCAGCCGCCCCGCGACATAGTCCTTGACCTGGCGGACCGCCTGCTCGCGCGAGACGCTGCCCGGCTGCAGGCCGAGCCTCAGCCACAGTCCGTCGATCAGCGCCGTGACCCCCAGCACGATTTCGTCGGCCACGTCCGGTGAGGTGAGGCCGCGCAGGCCGGAAAGGAGGTTCGAGCGCATGCGCGCGTGGATGACTTTCTGGATGCGCGCCAGCTTCTCGTCGCGCGGCACCTCGGCGCAGAGCGAAAGCCAGGCGTGGCAGAGCGGCGGCAGGAACAGGTGCTCCTCGAAATTGCCCTCGATTACCGCGTCGAGACGTTCCATCGGCGTCCGCGCCCGCCGAAGCCTGGCAATCACCGCGTGGCAGAGAACGGCATTCGCCTCGCGCATCGCGTGCTCGAACAGTTCCTGCTTGTTGCGGAAGTAATGCAGCACGATGCCCTTGGAGGCGCCGGCCTGGGCCGCGACTTTTTCCAGCGTCGCGCCGGCTATGCCTTCGCGCTCCAGCACCGCGAAGGCCGCCTGCCGCAACTCCTTGCGGCGTATGTCGCTGAGACGCGTCAGTTTCACCGGATCGATCCATGCATTGCGAATCCACGTTGACATTTTCGTCCACCCAGATCAATGATTGACCAGTGGGACAATAAATAGACCAATTGGTCAAGACAACGAAAAAGAGGAGAACTGGAATGTTGCGCTTGTTTGCGAATGGCGTTTGCCTTGCCGCCCTGATGCTGGCCTCCCAAGCGGCTTCGGCCGCCGAGGCTGAACAGTGCAAGGCGGTGCGGATGGCGGAGCCCGGCTGGAACGATCTCGCCTTCACCACGGGCGTCGCCAAGGTGCTGCTGCAGGCGCTGGGTTATGAGCCGCAAAGCGAGGTGCTGGGCATCAACGTCATCTACGAAGGCCTGAAGAACAAAGACCTGGACCTGTTCCTCGGCTACTGGGATCCAGCGATGGTCACCTACTACGAGCCCTACAAGAAGGACGGCTCGATCGAGAACGTGCGCGTCAATCTGGTCGGCGCCAAATACACCTTCGCCGTGCCGACCTATGTCTGGGACGCCGGCGTCAAGGATCTGTCCGACCTGCACAAGTTCGCCGATAAATTCGGGAAGAAGATGTATGGCATCGAGCCCGGGTCGAACCAGCTGATGATGGACGCCATCGCCGATCCGCAGTTCCAGCTCAATGGCTGGCAGGTGGTTGAATCGAGCGAGGCAGGCATGCTTTCGGAGGTCGGCTACGAGATCAAGGAGAAGCAGTTCATCGTCTTCCAGGGCTGGGCGCCGCATCCCATGAACACGATGTACGACTTCAAGTACCTGACCGGCGGCGACAAGTTCTTCGGCCCGAATTTCGGCGCGGCCACCGTCACGACGCAGGTGCGCAAGGGCTATTTGCAGGAATGCCCGAACGTGGCGCAATTCCTGAAGAACCTCGCCTTCGACATCGATCTCGAGAATATCGGCATGGGCTACCTTATCAATGATGGCATGAAGCCGGAGGAGGGGGCGCTGAAGTCGATCACGCTGAACAAGGGCCGCCTCGACGCCTGGCTCGCCGGCGTCACCACGTTCGACGGCAAGCCCGGACTTGCCGCCGTCAAGGAAAAGCTCGGATTGTGAGGCCGGCGTTGGACGTGGCGGATCAGAGTGCATGGGCCGGTCGCAAGCGATCCGTGGAGATCGGCGGTCTCGACATCGCCTATGTCGAGATCGCCGGGTCCGGGCCACCTCTGCTGCTCGTCCACGGCTTCACCGACACCAGCCGAAGCTTCTCCCTGCTGGCGCCGCATTTGGCCGGTCGCCGGTTGATCATGCCGGACCTACGCGGCCACGGCGCCTCGCAGGCGGGCGAGAGTTATCGCGCCGCCGATTTCGCCGAGGACCTCGCCGGGCTGATCCGGCGCCTGCGGCTCGATCGGCCGGTCGTGGTCGGCCATTCGCTGGGCGCCATGGTGTCGGTTGCGCTGGCCGCCCGGCATGCCGACCTGACCGGCGGGCTGGTGGTTTTAGCCGGGACGCTGAAGCCTGACTTCGCGCCCGATCATCCCCTGGTCGTCGGTGTCGAAGCGCTCCGCGATCCGATTTCGCCCACCGATCCATTTTTCGACTGGTGGCATGCCTGCGGGCCGGGCGTGCCGGAAGCTTTTCTTGCCGGCTTGGCCAACGATGCCTCGGCTATGCCGGCGGCGCGCTGGCGCGCGATCCTGGAAGAGGTTCGCCGCACTGATCTGGTTTCCGTCGCGCGGGCCGTCCGGACTCGCACGCTGATCATCGCCGGCGCCAACGATCCGCTTTTCGGCGAGGCGCACCAGCAGGCATTGGTGGAGACGCTGGCCGGATCGCGGCTGGTCTGGGCGCGGGATTGCGGCCACAACCCGCATTGGGAGGGTCCGGCCTTTGTCGCCGAGACCATCGGCCGGACTTTCAAGGTAGGCTGAACTCAGCCGAACATCGAGCGCAGCATCGCCACCGGGTCGCCGGTCAAGCCCAGCGCATGCAGGATCATCGCTATCGCGAAGGCGATGATCAGGACCCGGCTGGCGATGGCGAACGCAAAGCCCAGCGGGTTGCTGTCGATCTCGAAACGGTAGATGCCGTCATAGGCCACGCCCGAGGATAGCGATCTGTATATGCCCCAGACCGCTGCCAGCGCCAGCAGGCCGAAGACCGTCGCGATGAACCATTGCGGCATGGGCGACATCCAGTTGGATGGCGGCACCATAGGTCATGTCGATTAAGCAATCGCTGATGTGCCGAGCAACGAACGCGCTGTCGGCGAGAGCCGCAGCACGTCTGTCGGCCGCACCAGGCTCTGTTGCGTATCTCGCTGGAAGGCGGCAAGCGGAGCCCGGCTGAAGGCATGGTTATCCTTGCTGTCGAAGCCAATGGCGGACAGGAAGACATTCTCGCCTGTCCGCACCGGCAGGCGCGGGAAGGTGTTCTCGGCGCTCTCCGTCACGAATGCTCCCAGCAGGCGAGCCCCGTGTGCTGTAAGCTGCGGAACCGCTTCTTTTTGAAAGCACTCGGTGAAGTCCGCTTCCGCGCCGGGCTGTAAATGATGAATCGAAATCTCAACAATGCCGCCTAAAGCACTCTCAGAATTTGTTTTTCTAGCTTCGATCGAGGCCGGACTTTGCCGCCCCGACAGGTCGAAGCCCGCACCAGGCCATGCCGGTTTCAGAAGCAGCACATTGTCGGAATCGATCATCGTCGCATTGGCGGCGTCGCGATGTTGCGCCCAGACCGGCCCGCCATAGAAGGCGGTCAGCGCGTTTTTCCGCGCTTCCATGTCCTCGAAGCCGCGCAGCCAGACAAACATGTCGGGACGGTCGAGATCGCGGAACTGGCCGATGATCCTCATGCCGGTCGCTTCCTGACCCTCGACGAACTCCCGGTCGAACAGCGCGATCAGCGTTTCGCGTTGTCCGGGTTTCAGCGTGTATTGCCGCAGTTCCACGACAGGCGAGGCAAGGCGAGAGGGTCGGTTCATGATCGGAATCTCAAAACAGGGCGATTGTCCTGTTGTATAAACAGACCGGTTGTCCTGTTTTGTCAATCTGCTATTGTGATCCGATGTCAGGAGAGATTGCGGCGCGGCCGCGGACAGCGCGCAAAAAGCGCATCAACGATCCCGAAGGCATGCGCCGCCGCGTGCTCGACGTCGCGGAAGAATCCTTCCAGGCGCGCGGCTATCACGCGTCGAGCCTCGGCGACCTGATGGCGGCGGCCGGCGTCACCGGCGGCGCGCTGCATCACCATTTTCCGACCAAGAAGGCGCTGGCGCTGGCGGTCATCGAGGAGCGGGTGGCTGGTGCGGTGGAAGAAACCTGGATCGCCCCGGTCAGGGCAGCGCCTTCGGCGCGCGAGGGCGTGCGCGCCGTGTTCGAGACCGTGGCCGCCGAACTCGAGCACCAGGGCTATGTGCGCGGCTGCCCGCTCAACAACCTCGCGCATGAACTGTCATTGGCCGACGACGAGTTTCGTGTTGCGCTGGCCCGGATCTTCGCCGGCTGGCGGCAGGCGATCGCCGACAAAATGCGGGCCGACCAGCAGACAGGCAGGGAGGAGGGGACCGATCCGGACCGCTTCGCAGCGCTCACGGTCGCCACCTATTCCGGCGCCATGTCGATGGCCAAGACCGCACAGGATGCGGGCGTGTTGCGGGAGTGCTTGAGGGGGTTGGAGCGGCTCTGACCAGCCGGGGACTGCGTTCCTTCGCGCCCCCTCTGTCCCGGTAGCCGCGCCAATTATGGGTCGAACGCCTCACTCCGCCAACGGCTTGATCGTCTGGAACCCTACCTCGCTCTGGGCGCTGGTGCCTTCGTCGTAGCGGTGGGCGAGCACGGCCTGCAGGTCGGGTGAGTAGAGCGCGGTGTAGGTATCGATGACCGCCCCGGAATCGCCGGTGATCGTTTCGCTCACGGCCAGCACATTGTACGGGCAGTCGCCGAGTTTGTAGCTTTCCTTCCCCTTGACCGTAAGGGCCACCGTTTCGGTGCCCTTCGGCGCCTTCTTCGCGGAGAGCCTGACGAACTCGGTCTTGCTCTTGGCGCCCGCCTTCAGCGGGAACAGCTTCGTGATGTCGCCGAGTGGGATCATCGACAGCCTTCCCGTGTCGCTGTCGCGGAACACCTCGATCAGCCCGGCATAGAGATACTGCGTTTGTGGCGACTGCGACTGGTAGCTGTTGGCGACCGACACCATCCCTCCCGGCGCCGGGCGGAATTCGCTGCGAATGCCCGGCTTTTCCAGCACGAAGCCCGCTTTCGCGGACTTGGCGTCGACGCAGCCAGCCGCCTGCGCCGCGCCGGTCAAGGCCAGCATGGCAAGCGCCATGCCGATCATCATTGTTTTCATCGCGTCCTCCCCCCGATGCGTTTGCAATGAATGCCAGACCGGCGCGGTCCTGTCGACCTGGGGACCTTCGGGCCGATCTGGCGGAAAATCTCCAGATGCCAAAACTGGACGAACCGCCGCCGACACTGTTCAATCGCGTCATCATGAATCGCCTGATCTCCTTCTCCCGCCGTTCCTTCCTCGCCAATGCAGCCGGCCTGGCCGCGGCCTGCGCCTTGCCGCGCTCCGCGCTTGCCCAGGCCGGCCAGCGCGCCCAGCCGGTCGACGCTACCTTCCTCTTCATCGCCGATATCCACGCCTGCCGCATGGCGAGCGGGTTGAGCCCCAGTTGCCTGCAGGAAGGCAAGACCGATGCCGCGCTTCTGCGCCATGTGGCGGCCCTGAACGGAATTGCCGGCAGGCAATGGCCGGCCGAGATCGGCGGCGTCGCCACCGGCCTGCGCTCGGCCGGCGGCCGCATCGCCGCGCCGCTTGGCCTCGTCACCGGCGGTGACATCACCGACGACGGCGGCGGCCAGGTCACCGAGCCCAGTGAAGGCACGCAGTTGCTGCAGTTCAGCCAGCGTTACCAGCAGGGCGTCGGTCCCGACCGCGTCCACATGCCGGTCTATGTCGGGCTCGGCAATCACGACCTCGACCAGAACGGTCCGCCGCCGCATGTCGACTGGTACCGGCGCGAATTGCGCGACTATGTCGAGATCAACCATCGCGCCGGCGTGTTCTTCAAGCCGCCGGTGCCGGCGACCGAATACGATGTCGACACCGACTGCTATTCCTGGGACTGGGGCGGCCTGCATCTCATCCAGACGCACCGATTCGCCGGCGATACAGGCCATGGCGCGGTGAGCAGCCTGCCATGGCTGAAGCAGGACCTGGCGACCTATGCCGGCGACGGCCGGCCGGTCGTCCTCTTCCAGCACTATGGCTGGGACAGTTTCTCGATCGAGCGCTGGGATCCGGACGGCCGCACCTATGACGACCAGGGCAACGGCCCGCCGCATTGGTGGAGCGACGCCGACCGCCAGGCGCTGCTTGCCGCGATCAAGGGCTACAACGTCGTGGGCGTCTTCCACGGCCATCAGCATGAAGTGCCGATGATCTACCAGCGCGACGGCCTCGACATCGTCAAGCCGAAGGCCGCCTTCATGGGTGGCTTCGCGCTTGCGCGGGTCACGGATGGTTACATGGACGTCGCTCTGGGCGAAGCGGCCGGCGACAGTGGCGAGGTCGTCTTCACCGACGCCTTTTCAAAGCAGTTCCAGACATGAAAAGGCCGCCATGCGGCGGCCCCTTCACCGGGGATCAGAACGCCTTTCGGACCTTGTCCTTCACATCGCCATAGGCCTTCTGCGCCTTGCCGGCGATCTTGTCGGCCGCGCCTTCAACCTGTGTCTTGCGGTTGCCGGTGGCCTTTCCCGCCGCCTGCTTGACCGAGCCCTTCACCTGCTTGGCCATGCCGGCGATCTGATCCCTGTTCACCATCTGCGCATCTCCTGGGTTACGAATGGAGCAGATGCGAGAACGTCGCACCCGGCTGGCACAACGATCGGGCGGCGTTTGAGTTCCAAGACCCGATGTGAGGCGTCCGGGACTTTCGGTGGCGAGGCGAAGCGGCTAGCTTGGCGCCGCGATCTGGCGTCGGGGAGGCATCATTGGCGGAATTCACGCTCTATATCGGCAACAAGTGCTTCTCCTCATGGTCGCTACGACCGTGGGTGGCGATGAAGCAGCTCGAAATCCCTTTCGAGGAGGGTTTCGTGCGCCTGCGCACGCCCGACACTGCCGCCAACCTTGCCAGGGTGTCGCCGACCGGACTGGTCCCTATCTTGAACCACGATGGCAGGATCGTCTGGGAAACCCTTGCCATTCTTGAATATCTGGCCAATCTCTTTCCGCAGAAAAAGCTCTGGCCGGACGATCTCGCCGCCCGGGCATTGGCGCGCTCGGTGGCGACCGAGATGCATTCCGGCTTCCGCGAGGTGCGCTATGGCTGGCCGATGAACCTGCGCCGGCCGAAGGCGCACAAGCCGCTCGACGCCGAAGGCGAGGCGCAGCGGGCGCGCATCGAGGCGATCTGGCGCCAGTGCCGCGAGCGCCATGGCGAGGGCGGCCCGTTCCTGTTCGGCCATTTCACCGCGGCCGACGCCATGTATGCGCCGGTCGTCACCCGTTTCGACACCTATGGCGGCGAGTTGGCGCCCGTCACCCGCGCCTATGTCGACGCCATGCTGGCGACGCCGGCGATGCGGCAGTGGTACGCTGAGGCGGCGAAGGAGCCCTGGCCGGAGCCGGGTCCGGACGAATAGCCAAGTTGGTCGCAAGGCAGGGCCTTCCACTGCCTTGAACGCGGCCTATCTTGATGGCGGGGCTTCTGGAGATCTCATGATGACATCCGCTAATTCCCCTCTGGCCGGTAAGGTCGCGCTGGTCACCGGCGCCTCATCCGGCATCGGCGAGGCGACCGCCACGGCGCTCGCCGCCGCCGGCGCCAAGGTGGCGCTTGCCGCTCGCCGCGCCGACCGTCTGTCGGCGCTCGCCGGCCGCATCGAAAAGGCCGGCGGCAAGGCGCTCGCCATCGAGGCCGACATCGCCAGCAACGGCGATATCGCCGCCATGGTCGACAAGATCGTTTCCGAATGGGGCCGCCTCGACATCCTCGTCAACAATGCGGGCATCATGCTCTTGTCTCCGGCGGCCGAAGCCGACCTCGACGATTGGCGGCGCATGATCGAGCTCAACCTCATCGGCCTGATGGCGACCACCAAGGCGGCGCTGCCGCATCTCAAGGCCGCGAAGGGCCATGTCGTCAACGTTTCATCGGTCGCCGGCCGCGTCGCCAATCCCGGCGCCAGCGGTTACGCGGCAACGAAGTTCGGCGTCGTCGCCTTCTCGGAATCGCTGCGCCGCGAGGTCTACGTCGACAAGGTGCGCGTCACCGTGATCGAGCCTGGCTTGGTGCGTACCGAGCTCGGCGATCACATCACCAACGCGCAATCCAAGGCGGGCCTCGACCATCGCCTCGCCACCATGGAGGCGCTGACCGCCGAGGATATCGCCAACGCCATCCTCTATGCCGTCAGCCAGCCGCCGCGTGTCAACATCAACGAGATCCTCATCCGACCGACCGACCAGGAGCGCTGACCCGGCGGCCATCAATTCTTTTCGCCCTCCACAAGAATCCTCTCGCCGCCGCCGCAATTGTCGGCCAAGACAGGGCACGCATGAGGATTGCCTTGCCGCTCGACGCCACACCTTCTGTCCTGCTTTCCCCGGGAGCCGCCTTCGACTGCCAGAGCTGCGGCGCCTGCTGCGCCTATTCGGCAGACTGGCCGCGCTTCTCGACCGAGGATGACGAGCAGCTCGACCGCATCCCGGAAAAATTCGTCTCGGCCGATCTGTCCGGCATGCGCTGCGAAGGCAATCGCTGCCTGGCGCTGACCGGCGAGGTAGGCAAGCACACCGCCTGCGGCATCTACGATCTGCGCCCTGACGTCTGCCGCGCCTGCATGCCCGGCGGCGACGATTGCCTGA
The DNA here is from genome assembly GCA_040755925.1 of Pseudomonadota bacterium. Lineage (GTDB taxonomy): Bacteria > Pseudomonadota > Alphaproteobacteria > Rhizobiales > Rhizobiaceae > Mesorhizobium. The sequence continues at coordinate 1,692 of JBFLWR010000392.1, read as the reverse complement.
TGGCGAGGGCGGCGCACGGGCTGGCGACAGCGTAATCTCCTCCCGGCTTGCCCACCGTTCCGCCGCCCGATACCTTCCCGTCCGGGCAGGGCCGTGGGAGGAAACCTTGAGCATCGAATTCCTGTTGACGTCGCTGATCGTGGTGGCTTCGCCTGGCACCGGCGTTCTCTACACGCTGAGCGCCGGCCTTTCGCGCGGCGCGCGCGCCTCGGTCATCGCCGCATTCGGCTGCACGCTGGGCATCATCCCGCACATGGCGGCCGCAATCACCGGCCTTGCCGCCGTGCTGCATACCAGCGCGCTCGCCTTCGAGACGCTGAAATATGTCGGCGTCGCCTATCTGCTCTACATGGCCTGGAACACGCTGAAGGATAGGGGCGGCCTGAGCGTCGAGGAAAATATCGCGCCGCGCTCGACTGCCAGGATCATCGGCTCGGGCGTACTGGTCAACATCCTCAATCCGAAACTCTCGATCTTCTTCTTCGCCTTCCTGCCGCAATTCGTCAGCACCACCGAGCCGCACGCGCTTTCGAAGATGCTGGAGCTTTCCGGCGTCTTCATGCTGATGACGTTCCTGGTCTTCGTCGTCTATGGCGTGTTCGCCGCTTCGATCCGCGGCCAGGTCGCGTCGAGGCCGATGCTGCTCACCTGGATGCGCCGCAGCTTCGCCGGCGCCTTCGTCATGCTCGGCGCCAAGCTGGCCCTGGCGGATCGGTAAGCCGGGGTCCATTTGGCGGATAGGCTCGAGGGGAGCAGGCGTTGGCGCGCAAGCAGTCGGATCAGGCGGTTCGCGGACCGCAATTCGCCAGGAATCTCGACTGGAACCTGCTGAAGTTCTTCCATGAGATCGCCAGCGCCCGCTCCGTCACCAGGGCCGCGCAGGAGTTGAACCGCAAGCAGCCGGCGCTGAGCCTTGCCCTGCGCCGCCTGGAGGAGAGGCTTGGTGTCACGCTCTGCCATCGCGGCCCGACCGGCTTCGAGCTGACGGAGGAGGGTCGCATCCTGGCCGAGCGCTGCCAGGAATTCGCCGGCGCCATCCGCGAGATCCCGGCCAGGCTTTCCGACGTGAAGGCCGAGATCCGCGGGCATCTCAGGGTGATGCTGGTCTCCAATCTCGTCGCGCCCGCGCTCGACGAGGCGCTCGCCGCTTTCCACGCCAGATATCCGGCGGTCGAACTGATCGTCGAGGTCGCCGCCTGGACCGAGGTCGTCAACTCGCTCATCCAGCATCGTATCGATGTCGGCATCTCGCCGTCGCGGGTCAAGCGCGCCGAGCTTGCCTATCTGCACCTCTTTACCGAGATCCACCGGCCTTATTGCGGACGCCCGCATCCGCTCTTCGGCAAGAGCGTCGCCGATCCGGCGGCTCTCGCCGGCGAGGCCTTCGTGCTGACCGGCGCCGACGAAGGCGACGAGCTTACCCAGTTCCGGCTCGAGCATGGCCTTGGCCGCAACATCGCCGGCATGTCGGACCACCTGGAGGAGGCTAGGCGGCTGGCGGCGCTGGGCGTCGGGCTGTGCTTCCTGCCGGAAGGCTACGCGCAGGCCGAGGTCGATGCCGGGCGGCTGTGGCCACTGCTTGCCGGCGCCAACGTGCCGCGCAACGACATCTTCGTCGTCACCGATCCGCAGAGCCCGGCGCACACCGCGCGCGACCTTTTTATCGCCGAGGTCGTCGGGCTGACGCAGGCG
>JBFLWR010000391.1:0-20059 GCA_040755925.1 Pseudomonadota bacterium | reverse complement strand
CCAATGGGCCGCGACCGCCAAAATGACCGGCGCCAAGCAGCAAATCGAACGCCAGCAGGTTTTGCAGGCAATGAATCGCCCAATCGCCGCGCTCCGTGGAAGCGAGGACGAACTCGATCCCTGCTCCGGATTCGCCGTCAGGATCGTAGGCATCCTCATCTTGCTCCCAAGGATTCGAATGACCGGATGTGACATAGAGCCAATACGGCCTTTCCGGTGTCGGGCCGTGCTCGAACACACCGTAAAAAAGCCATCTGGGGTCGACCTCCGCAATGCCGAACCTCTTTTCAAACAGTTCAGGCGGCAGGACAAAAATGCCACGTTGCTCACCACCGAAGATGCCGGGGTAAACATCATCCTCGCGAAACCGCCACACCTTTTCGAGGGTCATCAATGCTCCTCCGACTGCAGGCAAAGAAAGCAAAAATGGCGATCCCGGCAGGATTCGAACCTGCGACCATCGGCTTAGAAGGCCGGTGCTCTATCCAGCTGAGCTACGGGACCGCTGGCCGGCCGTGCCGGCTGATGTCATTGCAATTGCCGCCCGCAGACGCGGTCAGTGCGTCCAGGGCGTCCGGCGGTCATAGCGGAAATTGTCGGAATAGGAAATCTGCCGGCGCTTGGTTTCCTTCGGCTCCTCGACGCGAAAGGCGATCTTCTCCTTCTCGGCGTAGGCCACCGCCTCTTCCTTGGTGTCGAAGGTGAGCTTCACCTGGCTCAGCATGTCGCCGGACGTGGTGTAGCCCATCAGCGGGTCGATCTTCTTGCGCTGCGCGGGGTCGAATTCCAGCACCCATTGGCCGGTCTTTGCCTTGCCGGACTGCATCGCGGTTTTGGCTGGGCTGAAAATGCGCGCGGACATGACCACCTCGTTGCCGCCCGAGAACCGGGCACTCTTTTTGCGGCGCGTCCAAATCCAACCCCGAGCCTGGGGCCGCGCCAACCCGTCAATACTGTGCAACGACGCCGGCGGCAAGGCCGTCCGGCAGCCCCCCGCGCGATCGCGCGGCAACCGCGCCAGCCAACGCTTCGCCGACGCCAATCCGCGACACAATGCCGGGGCTGTTTGCACCTTGGCCTATTCCCATTGTCTTGCGAGCGGCATATGTCGGATACACGGCCGTGCCACTTGGGGCGATGACGGCGAAGACAGACATGGGCATGGAAGCGGAAATCGCGCCGGATCGTAGCGGCGAGCCGGAGATCTTCGAGGGCGCCCTCGTCATCGGCGCGGGCGCCGCAGGGCTCGCCGCCGCGCATGCGCTGATCGAAGCCGGCATTCCCGCCGAGATCCTGGAGCGCGAGCAGCGGCTGGCCGAACCCTGGCACCGCCGCCACGACAACCTGCATCTCAACACGCATCGCGACCTGTCGACCCTGCCGGGCGTTGCCTATCCCGCCGGCACGCCCGCCTTCCCGCATCGCACCGCCGTCATCGGCCTGTTCAAGGACTTCGCCGAGACGCACCGGCTGCCGATAGCCTATGGCGTCGCGGTCGAGGAAATCGCGTTCCGCGGCGACCATTGGCTGGTGCGGACCAGCGAGGGCCCGCGCGCGGCCCGCCATGTGGTGATTGCCACCGGACGCGACCGGCAGCCTTTCATCCCCGACTGGAAAGGCATGAAGGGTTTTTCCGGCAGGATCATCCATTCGGCCGATTTCGGCCGTGCAAGCGACTATGCCGGGAAGAAGGTACTGGTGGTGGGCGCCGGCAATTCGGGCTTCGACGCACTCAACCATCTGTCCGGCGTCGAGACCGGCCAGATGTGGCTGTCGGCGCGCAAGGGGCCTTCGCTTTTGCCCAAGCGCATCGGCCAGATCGCCGTACACCGTTTCTCACCTTTCATGGCCAGCCTGCCGGTGTGGCTGGCGGACGCCGCGATGGCGGCGACGCAGCGCCTGGCGTTCGGCGACCTCAGAAAATACGGCCTGCCCCCTGCCCCGTCGGGCGGCGCGAGCCGGCTCGGCGCCGACTATACGGCCATCGCCGCCGACGACGGCGCCGTCAAGGCGATCAAGGCCGGGCGCATTATTATCGTCCCGCAGGTCCGCGAGTTCGCCAAGGACAGCGTCATCCTCGACAACGGCGAGGCGATCACGCCGGACGTGGTGATCGCCGCCACCGGGTATCGCACCGGGCTGGAGACGATGGTCGGCAGGCTGGGCGTGCTCGATACCAAGGGCGTGCCACTATTCAACGGCGGGGCCGGTGACCCGAAGCTGCCCGGCCTCTGGTTCACGGGCATGCGCCCCAGCATCCGCGGCTGTTTCGCCAATGCCCGCATCCAGGCTGCCGCGATAGCGGCCAAGGCTGCAGGGCGGAAGCGCTGAGCGACCATCGCGATTCCGGGAGCGCCGCGGGTACTGTTTTTACTTCTGCATGAAGGCGGCGAAGTTCTCGGTCGATGTGGCAAAGGCCTCCAGGCTCGACTGCAGCCAGGCCTTGGTGATCCCGCCCACCAGGGTGGCACGGTAATTGGCGTAGTACTTGCCGTCCTTGTACTTCACCGCCGTGACCCAGCCGGCATTGTCGTTGTCGAACTGGTCGAGCGAATCCACCGTAAGCGGCGTGTTCGGCGCCCATCCTCCCGATTCCATCAGGATGGTCTTGCAGACTTTCTGATCGTCGCACCCGTTCAGGCTGACAAAGAAGTTCCGGCCGCTCGAAGCGCTCGAAACATAGTTGCCGGTGTTGTCGCTCTTGATCTGCGCGCGGTAGCCGGCGTCCTGCAGCGCATCCCTGATATCCTCGAGCGTGAGCTTGGAGAGTATCTGCGGTTGCTCGGCCGGCTTGCTGGCGTCCTCGGCAAGCGCCGGCAGACCAGTGAGAACCAGTGGAAACGCGAAGGCCGCGACCCGTGCGAAACGCGCCATTTTCGATTCCCCATTTACCTAAGGGAAAGTCAACCGCAGGAGGCATTTCCTGTCAATCAGACAGAGAGCCATGGGGCCGCGACGGCTTTCAATTTTGCGGCATCCGGGAATTGCCGCGCGCTCCTGCATCCATTCCGCGACGAAGCTTCCGATTATGGGTTGCCTTCCTGCCGCCGGGACCCTATACGCCGCGAGGCCTCGGAGTGTAGCGCAGCCTGGTAGCGCACCTGATTTGGGATCAGGGGGTCGCAGGTTCGAATCCTGCCACTCCGACCAACATTCCAAAAGCTCAACGCGACGTCCATTGATGGCTGCAAAGCTTGTAGCCTTGGCCATCGAAATCGATCGGATCAGCTTGAGACGATTTCGTAGTGAAGAAGCTGCGCGTGGCCGAGGGACGACCTCAGTCCAGGCGAGATGACGCCGGAGCCGAAGAGCAGAATATCCTCGCGGCGCACGAAAACTTCTTGGCCAGGCCCCATCGACACGAACGTGCCTGACGAGCTTCGCTCGATAAGCCGCGCCTTGCCATTCGAAATGGTGAAGGTCGCGTGATGCCTAGAGACCCAGGGCCGCTCGACGACGATATCGCATTCCGGAGATCGGCCGATCGTCACGGATTCGTTGTTTCGGCAGGATCGCAACTGGTCTCCATAGCGGATGACCAGATTGATCCGCCGCGGCGGGGCGGAGCGCCTGTCGACCAAGGTGCCCCGCCTCGCGATATCCGTGCTGAGGGCCCGATCGTCGCTCTCCAGAGTATAGACATCGAAGAGTTCCTGCTTCCCCTTGAAGGCCATTTTGTCGAGGAGCCGCAAAGTAGCGCGGCTGCCCAGGGAAAGGGCTTCGAAGAAGCTCTGGCTGATCAGCACCTCCCCGGGGTTGGCCGTGGTGGACAACCTTGCCGTGATGTTGACGACTTCGCCGAACACCGCACCCCGCGCGCGAATGACCGGCCCGAAATGCAATCCGATACGGGCGCTCAATGGCCCTTTCGTCAGTTGGCGGCTGATTTGCCAGACGGCCCTCAGCGCCGTCTCCGAGCTCTCGAACAGGCTGAGCACGTCATCGCCCTTCGAGTAGATGAAATCGCCGTCGTGTTGGGCGACGATCTCGCGCATCGCGTCCAGGCAATCCGAGACCTGCTGCAGAGCGGCCTCGTCGCCGATTCTCTCATAGAGAGGCGTGCTGCCTACGACATCAGCCAACAGGACTGCGGCCAGAAGTCTTTCCTGATCCATCGATCTCGTACCCGCACCGAGAACGCAGCGATATAGCACACCAAGTTGCCTTTGGCTGGACTAGTTGCGCGCGCCTTGGGGGGTCGGGGCGGTGCTTCGGCGCGATCATCCTTGGCGGACGGGGGCATGCCTTCACTCGCCCCGCCGGATCACCTGCTCTCCCGACGGATCTGAACCATCCGGCCAAGAGGCCGTTTGTCTTCCTTTTGTTCTTATTTCGTTTACTGTCGCCCGAACCGACGCTTGGTCTGTGAAACGGGTAACGAAGCCGAGCAAGCTGGACCATAGGTCGCAGATTCGAATCCAGCCACTTGCAGCAATCGCCCGCCGTCCTTCAGTTCATGGTCAGCCTGCCGGAAGGCTGGTCCTTATGAACCGATGCCAGGCCTCTCCCAGCACAAAGTCGGTTTCGGCTTTGCCGAAGCCCGCCGAAAGCAGGCCTTCCGCCAAGCCGGCAAAGTCGAGGTTCGACCCGAACCAGGAGGGTTGGGGCGGAAAGCTCGCCACCTTTTGAACCTGCCTCGTCCAACGGCCCTCGCGCATCCAGCGCACGACACCGTCCGGCTGGCCCTGGCATAGATCAGAGCCGATCCCGAGACGCTCGGTTCCCATGATTTCAGAGGCTTCCGCAGCCATTCTGCCAAACTGATTCAGTGTCGTTTCCGCACCGTTGGGAAGATGCAGCGGGTAGAGCGAAAGGCCGAGCAATCCCTCCTTGTCGCGCAGCGCCTGCATGACGGTCCTGGGCACATTGCGGTTGCTGTCGCGGAGCCAGCGGGGGTTGGCATGGCTGACGACCACCGGCTTTTGCGAGAGCGAGATCGCTTCCAGCGCGGTCCGCTCACCCGCATGCGACAAGTCGATGATCATGCCGAGCCGGTTCATCTCGGCGATCGCCTCGCGGCCCATCCGCGTTATGCCGCTGTCCTCCTCCTCCATCCAGCCGCAGCCGAGCAGGGACTGGTTGTTGTAGGTGAGCTGCATGAAGCGGATGCCGAGATCGAACAACATTTCGATCAGCCCGATATCGTCCTCGATCGGCATCGGATTCTGCAGCCCGAGGAAGATGGCGGTCCGGTTCGACGCTTGCGCGCGCTCGATGTCGCCGGCGTCGCGAGCCAGAAGGATGAGGTCTTCATTGTCGCGAAAGCGTGTGCGCCAATCGACGAGGTGGCGCACGGTCTCGCGGAAGCCTTCGTGATAGCCGACAGTGGCGTGGACCGCGGTCAGCCCGCCGCGCCGCATTTCTTCAAAAATCTCGCGCGACCAGTTGCAGTATTGCAGCCCGTCGATCAGCACTTGCGGCGCGTCGGCGGTCATTCGGGCGCGCCCGCATGGATGTAGGACGTCTTGACCTGGGTGTAGAACTCGACCGCCGCGCGCCCCTGCTCGCGCGGGCCATAGCTCGAGGCGCGGACGCCGCCGAACGGCACATGATAGTCGGTGCCGGCGGTCGCCAGGTTGACCATGACGCAGCCTGAGCGCGAGGCGCGGCGGAACTTCGTGGCGCGCGCCAGCGAGCGCGTGGCGATGCCCGCCGTCAACCCATAGGGCGTGTCGTTGGCGAGGAAGATCGCCTCGTCGAGGTCGCCGGCGACCATCACGCAGGTGATCGGCGCGAACATCTCCTCCTGGTTGATCCGCATGCGCGAGCGCCCATTCAGGAAAACGGTGGGCGCCATGTAGTGCCCACGATGCGCGCGTTCGAGCGCCTCGCCTCCCGTCGCGAGCTCGGCCCCCTCGCCCTTGCCGATCGCCACATAGTCGAGATTGGCTGCCAGTTGCGCGGCGCTGACCACCGGCCCCATCTGGACACCGGCCTCCAGCGCATGGCCGACCTTGAGCGCCCTGGTTTTCGCCAGAAATTTTTCGACGAAGGCGTCATGGACCGGCCGATGCACGATCAGACGGGACGCCGCCGTGCATTTCTGCCCTGTGCCGCCGAAGGCGCCGTTCACGGCAAGGTCGACGGCGCGGTCGAGGTCTGCGTCGTCCATGATCACGAACGGGTTCTTCGAACCCATTTCCAGCTGGAGCTTCACGAACCGCGCGGCGGCCGATGCCGCGATACCGGACCCGACGGCGCCGGAACCGGTGAAGCTCAAGCCCTGGATATCGGCCTTCGCGGCCAACTCGCGGCCGACCGTCGATCCCGACCCCATCACAAGACTGAACAGGCCCTTCGGGATTGCCTGACGGCTGATGATCTCGGTCAACGCCCAGGCGCTGGCCGGCGTGATGCTGGCCGGCTTCCAGACCACCGCATTGCCGAAGGCCAGCGCCGGCGCGATCTTCCAGGACGCGGTGGCGATGGGGAAATTCCAGGGCGAAATGATCGCGACGACGCCGAGCGGCTCGCGCTCGATCAGGACATCCACGCCGGCCCGGACCGAGTCGGCCGACGAGCCAAGATTACGCAGCGCCTCGGCGGCGTAATAGGTGAAGAACTGCCCGGCGCGATAGACCTCGCCGACGCCCTCGGGAAGGGTCTTGCCCTCCTCGCGGGAAAGCAACTCGCCAAGCTCCTTCGAGCGCGCCATCAGCTCGCGCCCGATGGCATCGAGAACGGCGGCTCTCGCTTCCAGCCCGGCCGCGGCCCACTCCCGCTGCGCGCCTTGGGCGGCCGCCACTGCGTCGTGGACATCGGCAGGCCTGGCTTCCGCAAAGCGCCCGACGACGTCGCTCACATCCGACGGATTGACGTCCTCGATCCAGTCGGAGCCGTCGCGCCACTCTCCCGCAATGAAGTTCTGACCGTTCAACATCGTGTTCGACCCGCATCAATTCGGTTGACAACGACCTAACCAATGATGTGAACTTCAATCAAGCTCAATTTTTGGCATGTTTGTTCAGGTAAGCTTAACAGTGACGAAAACCATCAGCCTCACCGGCATGCGCAGCTTCGTCGCCGTTTGCGAAAAGGGTGGGGTGCGCGCAGCGGCCGACCAGATCGGCCGCACGCCATCCGCCGTGTCGATGACGCTCAAGCAGTTGGAGGACGATATCGGCGCGCCGTTGTTCGAAAGCGAACGCAAGGGCGCGCTTTCGCCGGTCGGCCGCATCGTGCTGGACGAAGCGCGAGCCATGATCGCCCATTACGATCGCGCCTGCCTGGCGATGACCAGCTACGCGGCGGACCGCCAGGGGCGCTGCGACGTGGCCAGCGTGCCTTCGGTCGCGGTGACCCTGCTGCCGCGAACCATCGCCCGGTTGCGCGCCGAGGGCGGTCAGTTCGACATCCGCGTTCGCGACAGCGATTCCAACGCCATCGTCGAGGCGGTCGAAAACGGCATGGTGGAGGTCGGCCTGTGCGTGCTGGCGACCAAGCGGCCGCAGCTCAGTTTCGAAGCGCTGTTCCATGAGCCACTCGACTTCGTGTGCCCGGCCGATCATCCGCTGGCAAAATCGAAGCGTCCGTTGAAGTGGTCGCAGATCGAGGGCGAAAGCTTCATCCAGAACGGCGCCGCGGCTGCGCTTGGCATTGCCGAGACCGAGGCGCTTGCCGCCGGCTCGAAACTCACCGCGACCAATGTAAGCTCCAACCTTGCGATGGTGGAGGCCGGGCTCGGCGTTACCATCCTGCCCCGGCTTTGCCGCTGGAAAAGCAGCCATGCCGTGCGCTTCGTGCCGCTTGCCGACCCGCGATCAAGCCGGACCGTCGGCTGGATCGCAAAGGCCGGCCGGAACCTGCAGCCCGCGGCGCGGCGGTTCATCGAATGCATCCGCGCCCAGACACAGGCAAGCGAAGGAGAATTCGGCTATGCCTCGGCATGATCGGCAGGTGACGCAATGAGCGCGACACGTCTGACGGAAGCCCGGATCGAAACGCTTGCAAAGAGCGCGTTGATGCGCCACGGCGCCAGCGAGGCGCAGGCCCGGGCATTGGCCGCCGGAATCGCCGCGGCGGAACGCGACGGGCTGAAGTCGCACGGCCTGATGTATCTGCCGACCTATTGCGAGCATCTCGCCTGCGGCAAGGTGCTGGGGCTGGCGGAGCCGCGCCTGACACGACCGGCTCCGGCCATCGTCGCCGTCGATGCCGGCAACGGCTTCGCCCACGCCGCCATTGCAATCGGCCTGCCGCCGCTGATCGAAACGGCCCGCTCGCAAGGCGTGGCGGCTCTCGCCATCCGCAACTCCTACAATTGCGGCGCGCTCGGCTATCACACCGAACGCATCGCGCGGGCCGGACTTGTCGGCCTGGGCTTCACCAATGCGCCGGCCTCGATCGCGCCCTGGGGCGGGCTCAAGGCTGTGGTCGGTACGAATCCCTGGTCGCTGGCGGTCCCCGATGGAAACGGCGGCGCGCGCTTCGTCATCGACCAAAGCGCGAGCGTCGTTGCCAAGAGCGAAGTCATGAAGCGGGCCCGCGCGGGCGAGCCGATCCCTCCGGGCTGGGCCTTCGACGCAAGCGGCGAGACTACCACCGACGCCGGCGAAGCATTGAAGGGCACGATGGCGCCGGCCGGCGGCTACAAGGGCGTAGGCTCGGCCCTGCTGGTCGAGATCTTCGCGGCATGTCTGGCGGGAGCGAACCCAGGGCTCGTCGCCAGTCCCTTCTCCGGCACCGCCGGAGGCCCACCGGGGACCGGCCAGTTCTTTCTGGCGGTGGCGCCCGACGCCACTTCGGGCGGTTCGTTCGCGCAAACGCTGGAGACGGTTGCGGGCGCCTTCGCCGGCGATGCGAGGCTTCCAGGGACAAGGCGCTTTGAGGCGCGCGAACGCAACGCAAGTGAAGGCATCGAGGTGGCGGCGGAAACGCTCGCCACCCTCGAAAAGCTGGCCGGGACTGCGGCATGACGGCGATCGCGCTGCGCCCGCCCGAGGTCGTCATGCGCCTGCGGCGGCTTGGCGCGGCGCATCCGACGCGCCTCAGCTTCCTGCGCCAGTTGATCCGCCGCGCCACCAAGGAACGGTGGCGTGTGCCCAAGGACCGGTTCGAGCTGGACGACAACGGGTTCGGGCGGGCGGTCTATGCCGTCGAGACGCCGGGGCGGACCTACAGCCTGGTCGCATTCTCGACGCCGCTCGACGATGAAAGGCGTTCCGACCGCGTCATCGCGCAGGCCTGGGACACGAGCTATGTCCTCTATGACGGGTTGCCGGACGCGGCCGAAGTCGCCCGGCTGGAGGCAAACGCACCCCTGCAGGAGGCCGGGCGCTTCACCAGCCGCGAGCTCGTGCTGGCGCGCGCGAACAAGAGCGTGCGCCTGTTCGAATCCGTGACCGCGGCGCTGGCGCAGGGACGACAGCCGGACGAGGAGGAGTTGCTGGGCGTCGGCTATTTGCTGCGCACGACGGCGGTCTATGGCAATGGCAAGTTCGGCATCGCCGATCGCGACCAGATCGCCTCGCGGCCGGAGCTTTCAGGATCCTTCCAGGCGGAGATGCTCACCGTGTGGCTGATCCGGTCCTTCACGCTCGACCTTGCCGATCACATCGCCCATCGCCGCAATCCGGCCGGCGCGGCAAGGATGGCGCCGGGCCTGCGCCGCGCGGTCGGGGTGGGAAATGCGACCGGCCTGGGCATGGCCCCTTTCCTCGTTCGCCATCCGCTGCTGACGCATAGCTGGTTCCTGGCCCGCGAAACCGCGCTGGCGAAGGTTCGCGCCGAGCCGCGCGCCGGCGAGGTGGAGCGAAAGGTGTTTTCGCAAGCGCTTGCGGATTTGCGCCTGCGTGTCGCCCGCTGGCACAGCGACGACAGCCGCCAAGCCGCCGCAACGCGGTCACTGGCCGACGATCTGGATGAACTTGCGCAAAATCTCGACCGTCTTCTCATCGAGCCCCGCCCCTGGGACGCGGTTTATCGCTTCGCCGAAGAGCACTTTTCCCTGGAGGGTCAGGAAGCCTGTGTTTCGCTGATCCTCGAACCGCACGGCGCGCTGGTCGACGAACTCGGCGAGACGATGAAGGCCGACGAGACGCACGGCCATGCCATCGACGGCGGCATGAGTTGCGGTTCGCTTCGTCAAACGCTCCTCGATTGCTATTCCTGGGCGGCAGGCATCGACTTCGCCGCGCCGGCCGCCAATGCCCGGTTCTGGTATGTCTCCGCGGAAAAGCTCGAGCCCAGGCTCGGCGAACGCTTCGAGGAAGAAGGGGTCGAACTTGAGCAGCCTTTGGCCACGGCACGCGACGCGCTCAACCTGGCCGCGGCGCTGGCACGGGAACCGGCCTCGACACCCGTTGCCGAATTTCTTCTTCGCCAGCCGGAATGGCGGCATGCCGTGCGGCGCGCCCAGATCGTCGCCCGGTTTCCCTATTCCGAGATCCACGACAATCTGATCGGCGCCGATTTGCGGCCTGTCGACATTTTGCGCGCCAAGCTCGCATTTTTCGGCGCGCGCAGTTTCGATCCGCGCTCGGATCGATGGGTGCGGATCGCGCTCTTCAGTGGCGAGCCGCTGATCGAGGATGTCGCCAACGCGCCGACCGGAGGCGCCGGGTGATCGAGCTCTCGCTCAACGAGGTGGAAACGCTCAGCGCCAAGGCGGCGCGCGGCGCGGGATTCTCATGGGGCCTGGCCGAGGATATCGGGCGTGTGGCACGAAGGCTCGCGGCGGAGGGCGAAGACTGGGCCCCGGCCATGCTGAGCCTCGCGGAGAATGGGCAATCCTTCGCGCCGCCGGATTCCGCCCGCGCGGCGCGCTGGCGCAAAGGCGAGGCCGATATCGCCACCGGGGAGCCGCTTTGCCCGATCCGGACCGCCGCGCTGCTGCTCGACAATCCGCCTCCAGCACACGCATTGCCGCTCACCATCCGTGATGTCGGCCTGCCGGTCTGGCTCGACGCCATGCTGCTTCGCTCCGACATGCGCGTGGCGCATCGGGCGGCCCTGGAAACGCTGCGGGCGGATGTCGTCATCGAACGGCGCCCGGAGCAAGGGCCGCCTCCAATGGGCCGGCGCGGGACGATCGACCCGCAGACGCTCGCGGCGCTGAGCGCTTTCGCCGCCAAAACCTACGTGCCGGAGAGCGAACGGTCGCGCGTCCGTGGGGCCGGAGGGGGCCGCGTGGACGATGAATAACAAGGGGAGAAGGTAATGAGCGTAGCCGACGGGCAAAAGATCGCCATGCGTGGTGCGGGCTACTACTCGGCCAACACGGTCGGCGCCAAGAACGTCATCGACAAGGTCGGCGATCTCGTTCTCGACGCTGTCGCCAAGATGCCCCGCCCGGCCGACGGCCAGCCGTTCGCGATCGCCGATTTCGGCGCCGCGGATGGCGGCACGTCGATGGACATGATGCGGCGAGTGGTCGGTGCCATCCGCGCGACGGAACCTGAGCGGGCGATATCGATCACCTATACGGACCTCCCCCACAATGATTTCTCGACGCTCTTCCGGCTCAGCCAGGGCTTGCTCGGCAATTCGACGGAGATTCCGCTGGCGGACACGCCCGACCTCTACATCTTCGGCAGCGGAACGAGCTTCTATCGCCAGATCGTGCCGGACAATTCGCTGTCGCTCGGCTTCTCCGCCACGGCGATGCACTGGATCAGCAAGCGACCTTGCATGATCGCCGATCACGTCCAGGCTGTCGGCGCAAGCGCTGCCGAGCGCGAGCTGTTTCGCGCCCAAGGGCTTCGCGACTGGGAGACGATCCTGCTTGCCAGGTCGCGCGAGCTGCGCCCCGGAGGCAGGCTTGCGCTTGCCAATTTCTGCGTCGATGAAGCCGGGCGCTATCTCGGACACACGACGGAGGTCGACATGTTCGATTCGTTCGCGCGCCATTGGCGCGATTTGCTGCGGGCCGGGCGGATCAGCCAGACGGAATATGCCAACGCCACGTTCCAGCAATTCTACAAAACGCCGGACGAGTTTGCCGCGCCGTTCGCCGATCCCGCCTCTTCCGTGTCACGCGCCGGCCTGACGCTGGAGACGATGTTCACCATGGTGACGCCCTGCCCCTATGCCGAGGCGTTCGCGGTCCATCGCGACGCGGCCGCGTTCGCCAAGGCGTATGTGCCAACGCTGCGTTCCTGGTCCGAGACGGTTTTTGCAAACGCGCTCGAGACTTCGCGCCCGGCCAACGATCGCTCCGCGATCGTCGACGATCTTTACGGCGCATATGAAGCTGAAGTCGCGCGCGCGCCGGAAGGACACCGCATGGACTACGTCCATTGCGTGACGGAGATCGTCAAATCCTAGCACAAGCGGGCTTGCTTGCTCTGAGCGCTACCCGAGAGAAACGTAAACCCGCCGGGCGAGCCCCCAACAACCTCGAGCCCGGCGAGCCTACCACCCGATCTGGAACGCGATCGGGACCGGGGTCAGCCGGCAGCTTCAGCGTTGCAAGACGGATGCCAGTCAGTCCGTCCCGGAATGGGACAACGCAAAGCTCCTTCCTCCCGTTTTGGTGGGAGGTGCAGCTCAGATATCGAATTCGCCCTGCCCTTCATCCATGGCGCTGACGGTTTCGGCGGCGAGCGCGCGGGTGATCGGCGTCTTGCGCTCAAGCGCGGCGCGATCGAGGCGTTCCACCACCTTCATGGCGGTCGCCAGCGAGCGCTCGATGCGCCGCACCAGATACTGCACGACATGCGGCTCGACCTCGATCTGGCGGTCGGCGAACAGCTTTGTGATGACGCCCGCGAGCAGCAGGTCGTCGGGCTCATGGATTTCGACGGTCGCGGCCGCCTTCAGCCGCGAGATGAGGTCCGGAAGCGTGACATGCCAGGCGGAGGGAAAGCGCCGCGCCGTCAGCATCAGTGTGGAACCCGCGCCGCGCACGGTGTTGATCAGGTGGAAGAGGCCCTGCTCGTCGATCGGGCCGTTGTCGATGTCGTCGATGAGCGCGGCGTGCGCGCCGAGGCCGGCAATGTGCCCGCCGATCCCGCTGGCATCGATGGCGACCGCATCGGCATGCGCCTGCCATATCTGGGCAAGGTGGGTCTTGCCGGAACCGGGAGGCCCGGCGAGCACCACCACCGGCGACGGCCAGTCCGGCCAGCGGTCGACCAGCGCGGCGGCCTGCGCATTGGTGCCGGAGACGACGAGCTCGTCGCGCGAATAGCCCGTGCCGTGGCCGAGATCGAGCGGCAGCTGGCGCGGCGCGTCGGACCTGCGATCGGACATGTCAGCCGCGCGACGAGCGATGGCCGCCGCCCCGATCGGCCGGCAACGGCGGCACGGCTTCGGCGGCCTGCCCTTTGTAAAGCGGCGATTCGAGATAGCGGGCGATGGCGAAGCGCACCAGCACGGCGATCGCGGCCGACGCCGGCACCGCGATCAACAGGCCGACGAAACCGAACAGCGCGCCGAAGGCGAACAGCGCGAACATCAGCCACACCGGGTGCAGGCCGACGCTCTTTCCGACCAGCCTCGGCTGCAGGATGTTGCCCTCGATGAACTGGCCGACGAAGAACACGCAGGCCACCAGCAACACCATTGTCCAGTTCGGCCAGAACTGGACGAAGGCGACGCCGACGGCAAGCACCAGCCCGGTCAGCGAGCCGACATAGGGGATGAAGGAGATGAGCCCGGCGAAGAAGCCGATGAGGATGGCGAAGTTCAGCCCGGTCAGCGTCAGGCCGGTCGCGTACATGGCGCCCAGCACCAGGCAGAGCGTGCCCTGTCCGCGCACGAAGCCGGCGGTCGCGGTGTTGATGTCGCGGGCCAGCGAGCGCACCGTCTCGACATAGTCGCGCGGCACCCAGCTGTCGACCTCCGCCACCATGCGGTCCCAGTCGAGCAGCATGTAGAAGGCGACGACCGGCGTGACCACGAACAGGCTGACCACCGAGACCAGCGCCACGCCCGAGCTCCAGATCGAGGTGAAGACAGTGGTGAGCAGGCTGAAGCCGGTAGTCAGAAGCGAGTTCAGCCCGTCGCGCAGGCCGCTGGTGCTGACGCCGAAGCGCTGCTCCAGCCATGTCGGATCGAAGCTGGTGATCAGCGACTGCAGGCGGGTGAGATATTCCGGCAGCTTGCGGGCGAAGTCGGCCATCTGTGTCGCCAGCACCGGCACCAGGATGACGAAGGCCAGCACGACAATGACGATGAAGGCGATGAGGATGACCACCGTCGCCATCAGCCTGGAAAGGCCGAACCGTTCGAGCCGGTCGGCGACCGGGTCGAGGAAATAGGCCAACACCATGCCGGCGACGAAGGGCAACAGGATGCCCGAAAAGACATAGAGGAACAGCGCAAGCAGGACGGCCGAGCCCAGCCAGAAGAAAATCTGGCGGCGAAGCGCCATCCCTGCCACGATCTCCGCGGCCTCGCTGTCAGGTGTCCGTTGTGGAGCCGCTCGTCTCGGAGCCTTCGCCATAGCCGCTCATATGCCTCAGCCAAGCCACGAGATAGGCCGCGGCCGAAGCCACGGTCAAGACCCCGGACAGCAATATGAGCGCCGGCCGGAGCGGATCGAGATGGATGGAAAAGGCGAGCTCACCCAGCACCAGCGCCGCCAGCACGATCTGCACCACGGTGTTGAGCTTGGATATGTAAAGCGGCTTCACCTCGACCGGATGCGCCATCACGCTGGACAAAAGCACGGCGCACACGATCAGCGCGTCGCGCGAAACCACGGTCACCACCAGCCACAGCGGCAGTTCGCGGGCAAAGCCCATGACCACGAAGACCGAGACCAGCAGAAGCTTGTCGGCGATCGGGTCGAGATAGGCGCCTAGGCGGGACGCCTGGTTCCAGCGGCGCGCGATGAAGCCATCGACGCCGTCGGAAATGCCGGCGACGAGGAAGCCCGCGAAAGCCCAGCCCCAATACGCCTGCAGCATGGCCAGCACCACGGCTGGCACCAGCAGGAGGCGCATGATCGTGATGAGATTGGGAATGGTCACCGGATGTACCGCCGAGGCTTTCTCGGGAGATAGATGAGGGAGCTGGGAGTGGTGTGCAAGGGACAGTCGAGCAAAGTCCGCGTGAGGCACCACCAACATTCCACATTTCCCCGGGGCAAAGCTCCCTCACTTGCGCGTCATCCTTGCTCCCCGAAACCATTCATGCGAAGAGCCCGCATGGAAGAAACAGGGACGAGCCGGATATGAGCAAGGGCGACAAGGCCACGCGCAAGAACGGGCTCACCTATGCCGAAGCGGGCGTCGACATCGATGCCGGCAATCTGATGGTCGAGAAGATCAAGCCGCTGGTGCGCGCGACGCGCCGGCCGGGCGCCGACGGCGAGATCGGTGGCTTCGGCGGCCTGTTCGACCTCAAGGCCGCGGGCTTCACCGATCCGGTGCTGGTCGCGGCCAATGACGGCGTCGGCACCAAGCTCAAGATCGCCATCGATGCCGGAAAACACGACACGATCGGCATCGACCTCGTCGCCATGTGCGTCAACGACATCGTCGTGCAGGGCGCCGAGCCGCTGTTTTTCCTCGACTATTTCGCCACCGGCAAGCTCGACCCCGACCAGGGCGCGTCGATCGTCGGCGGCATCGCGCAAGGCTGCCGCCAGGCCGGCTGCGCGCTGATCGGCGGCGAGACCGCCGAGATGCCCGGCATGTACCAGGACAAGGATTACGACCTTGCCGGCTTCGCGGTGGGCGCGGCCGAACGCGGTCAGTTGCTGCCGACCGACGACATCGTCGAAGGCGACGTGCTGCTCGGCCTCGCCTCCTCGGGCCTCCACTCCAACGGCTTTTCGCTGGTGCGCCGCATCGTGGCGTCGAGCGGCCTTGGCTGGAACGATCCGGCGCCGTTCAACGAGGAGCTCAGCCTCGCCGAGGCGCTGCTCGAGCCGACGCGCATCTATGTGAAGTCGATCCTGAAGGCGATCCGCAACACGCACGGCATCAAGGCGCTCGCCCACATCACCGGCGGCGGCTTTCCGGAAAACATCCCGCGCGTGCTGCCCAAGGATTTCTCCGCCGAGCTCGACCTCGAGGCGATCGAGGTGCCGGCGGTGTTCTCGTGGCTGGCAAGGACCGGCGGCGTCGCGCCGGAAGAGATGATGCGCACCTTCAACTGCGGCATCGGTATGATCCTGGCTGTTGCCTCCGGGCAGGCAGCGCAGGTAGCGGCCGTACTGCAGGAGGCGGGCGAGACGGTGACGCCGATCGGCCGCATCGTGCCTCGCCGCGACGCCGGTGTGATCTATCGGGGCTCGATCGGCCTATGAGCAGGAAGCGCACGGTCGTCCTGATCTCGGGACGCGGCTCCAACATGACGGCGCTGATCGCGGCCGCGGCCGACCCCAGCTATCCGGCGGAGATCGTCGGCGTCATTTCCGACCGCGCGAATGCCGCGGGCCTCGGCATCGCCCAGTCGCGCGGCATCGCCACCAAAGTCATCCAGCGCGCGGACCATCCGAGCAAGGACGCGCATGATGCCGCGATCGACGCGGCGTTGACCGGCTTCGGCGCCGAAATCGTGGCTTTGGCCGGCTATATGCGCATCCTTGGACGCGGCCTCGTCGAGAAATGGCAGGGCCGCATGGTCAACATCCACCCTGCCCTGCTGCCGGCCTTCAAGGGGCTCGACACGCATGCCCGCGCCATCCGCGCCGGCGTGCGCATCCATGGCTGCTCGGTGCATTTCGTCACGCCCGAGATGGACGAAGGCCCGGTCATCGCGCAGGCCGCCGTGCCGGTGATGGTCGGCGACAACGAGGACACTTTGGCCGCGCGCGTGCTGAAAGTGGAGCACCGCATCTATCCGCTGGCGCTCGGGCTGGTGGCCGAGGGCAAGGCGCGCATGGAAAAGGGCCACACGGTGCTTGCCCATTTCGCCGACGACGCCGAGAACGCCACCTCGGTGGTGATGGCGCCCGACCCGCTGCGCGAGGAAACCGACCTCGAACAGCTGGCGCGGATCACGCCGTAGCGGCCTTGAGGATGGTAGCAAGAATTGCTACCATTCTGTGAGGAGATAATTTCCATGGCAGCGGTCGAAAAAGTCAGCGTGGCACTCTCGCCAGAGCTGCTTGAGATGGTCAAAGACGCCGTCGAAAGCGGACGATACGGCTCAGCGAGCGAGGTGATCCGCGAGGCGCTGCGTGAGTGGCGCTTACGGCAACCTCTCCGTGAAGCTGAGGTGGAGCGACTGCGCAAAGCCTGGACCGAGGGGCTGGAAAGCGGTCCATTCGTTCCTTTCGATATAGACGACATCAAGCAGAAGGCTCGGGATCGTCTTATCGATGCCGCCAAGAAGTGATCCATGGCAGGTCTGCCGATCGTCCGCAGCCCTGCGGTTGAAAATGATTTGACCGATATCTGGCTTTCCATTGCCAAGGACAGCCCGCGCGCCGCCGATCATTTTCTGGATGCAATCGCAGAGCGCATTCTGCAGCTCGCGGCCTTCCCCGAATCAGGACCCCGAAGACCCGATATCGGCGCCGACGCGCGTGCGCTGACCATCGGCAATTATCTCATTCTCTACAGGCTCGCAGCAGAACGGATCGATGTCGTGCGTGTCGTGCACGGCGCGCGCGACATCTCAACGCTGCTCTAGGATTTGAGCTTTGGACGTTTTCGACAGCGCGGTCCGCACCAAAGGCGATCTTGCCGGCGTCTTCGAGTATGAAGAGGAGGACGGACCGCAGAACGCCACGGCATACTTCTACCTGTATGAACCCGAGGGCTCGATTATCGGCGCGATCCACATTCGGTCCGGGGCCTGGTCGATCAGTGAAGCCGACATTGCCGTCAAATGGGACAGCAGCGAGCAACGCGTAGGCCTCTTTGTCTTTGGTGCGCTGACCGCCGCCTTCGATACCGAGACGGGAGTAAGATACGGTGGTAGGCATGGCGTGGATTTCAACGCCGAGATTCCCTGGTCCTAAACGCCCATGAGACAGCTTCTCCTCCTGCGCCATGCCAAATCCAGCTGGGACGATCCGGCGCTTGCCGATTTCGAGCGGCCGCTCGCTTCGCGCGGGCTGAAGACGGCGCCGCTGATGGGGCGGGAGCTTGGGCGGCGCGGCTGGCTGCCGGATCTCGCGCTGGTCTCGCCTTCGCTGCGCACCCGCGACACCTGGCGGCTGGTCGCCGCCGAGCTGCCGCATGTTCCGGTGGAGTTCGCCGAGGAGATTTATGAGGCCGCCCCCGCCGCCATCCTGGCGAGGATACGGCAAGCCAAGGCGACAAGCCTTTTGGTGATCGGCCACAATCCCGGGTTCCAGCATTTCGCGATGCGACTGGCCGGGCCGGGATCGGATGAGGGCGTGTTCAAGAGGATCGAAGCGAAATTCCCGACAGGAGCGCTTGCCCGCTTCACGGTGGAGGACGACTGGGGGAGCCTCGAATTCGGTCGCGCCCGGTTGACGCATTTTATCCGGCCGAAGGATTTGGGGTAGACGACCCTGCACTTGGCCTAGGTCGGCGGGACGGCACCCCCCTCTGCCCTGCCGGGCATCTCCCCGCAAGGGGGGAGATCAGACGTCGCCTTGGCTTTCACCAATCAGCAACGTTGAAAGAAGAGTGCCACCTCGCCTAAGGCAGGTGAATTCAATTGCCCCAGATGCCCTGGCCGGGATCGGGCCAAGCCTTCGATCCCGCCGGGCCGGTGGTCATCGTAGCGTCGACATTGGCCGGTTTGGCAAGCTCACGCTTGGCGACCGATGCCGTTGTGACTCCGTCGACGCTGGTGGCCGGCTGGTTCGCATTATCGGCGTCATAGTGGTCACTGCCGGCGAAGGCTGTGCCCACGGCAAGAAGCGTGGCTGCTACGGTGAGAGCGATCCTGGTCATTTCAACATTCCTTGTCTGTCGTTTCGTTCCGCGGCGCCTTGGGAGGATGGCCCCGCTGCCGACAAGACCCGGAGGGACCCGGATTTATTCCCGGTAAAATTTCTGGATTCTCGATCGTTTTCTGAACCACGATCAGGCTTCCTCCCGAAAAGCCGTTTTCGGACAGCAAGATAGAGGGAGGAGCTGCCGGTTCGATTCGGGCGTTTCGATAGCCGGCTCCATAAAAGCAGAGCGGCGGGACAAGCCCGCCGCTTTGAGATGTTGGAGATCGGTCCGCCTAGCGGCCGAAGAGGTCGCGGTCGGCGCCCTGGGTGACGGGCTTCTGGACATTCGTATCCGACTTCTTGATCGAAGCAGTGTACGAGGTGTCGACCGAAGCGGCCGGCTGGTTGGCGCTGGTCGAGCCGTAATTGTCGGAGCCAGCGAAGGCGGCGCCAGTGGCGGCAACCAGAAGGGCTGCAGCGGTAAGAGCGATCTTGTTCATTTCAGTTACTCCAGATTTGGATTCAGTTGGATTCGGCGGTTTGCATCAGGGCCGGCTTAGTGGCCCCAGATGCCCTGGCCGGATTCGGGCTGGTTCGCGTCACCCTTGATCAGGAGATCACGGTGTTCGAACTTGCGGACCGCGTTGATCGAGCCGGTGATGGTGCGGTCCACGCCGGTGCTGGCGGCAGGCGCCGTGGAGGTCACGGTCGACTGATCGACGTTGTTCGAGCCGTAATTGTCGGAACCGGCGAAAGCGGCGCCAGTGGCGGCAACCAGAAGGGCGGCGGCGGTGAGAGCGATCTTGTTCATTTCAGTTACTCCAGAGTTGGAATTCAGTTGGATTTGGCGGTCTGCATCAGGGCCGGCTTAACGGCCCCAGATGCCCTGGCCGGATTCGGGCTGGTTCGCGTCACCCTTGATCAGGAGATCACGGTGTTCGAACTTGCGGACCGCGTTGATCGAGCCGGTGATGGTGGTGTCGACGCCGGTGCTGGCGACAGGCGCCGTAGACGTCGCGGCCGGCTGGTTGACGTTGTTCGAGCCATAATTGTCGCTGCCTGCGAAGGCGGCGCCCGTGGCAACCAGAAGGGCGGCAGCGGTAAGAGCAATCCTGTTCATTTTAGATACTCCAGATTTTCAAAAGTCCTGTCCGTCAAGTGGCGTGCCTTCATCGGAAATCGCGTCGCTCGGACAACACCGAAATGGGTCTGCCCCACCGCTGGTTCCAATCACGAAATTGTGCCGACTCACGGCCTGATCGGGGTCTTGAAATCTGAAATCGGAGGCTGCTCCGAATATTTTTTATC
>JBFLWR010000390.1:0-12409 GCA_040755925.1 Pseudomonadota bacterium | reverse complement strand
GGCAAGTTGCGAGTCCAGCTTCGCCTGCCTGTTGGCCATCTCGGCCCGCAGCTTCGCGGCATTGACGCCAACGGATTCCAGGATGGCGTCGGTGCGATGCGGCGAGAGCCCCTGCTGATTTGCCATTAGCGCGTCCACCGCTTGCGCGTAGCGCGGGCCTGCCGACAGGGCCATGCGTGCCGCATCGCGCGAGGCATCGCCGAAGATCGGCCAGTCCTTCATCACCAGGCGGACACCCCTGTCCTCGGCCATCAGCTTGCGCAGCTGGACGAAGGCAAGCTTGCAGACCGGGCACTGGTAGTCGACGAATTCGGCGATGGTCACATCGCCCCCTGGATTACCGAGCGCCGGGGCGGCCGTCGCCAGCTCCGGCATTGCAGCCAGCACCACCAGACCTGCGGTGCCCTTGAGCAATAAACGTCGATTGATGGATTGCTCCAACATTTTTCGTCCCCTGAGGCAGTTGGCCCCACCGCCAAGGATGCGCCTCTCACGTTAATGAGTGCCTAACCATGACTGTGGCGCTGAAATGGCGAATTCCTCGCTATCCACTGAAACCGCGGCGGTTCGCCACACGTATGATAGACTGGATGGTCGGACGACAATGGAGGCAGGACATGCGCCGCGCTTTGTTCGCACTAGCTTTCGTTCCAATGCTCATGGCGTCCATGGCTTTTGCCGGCGACGCTGAAATCAAGGCCGCGCAAACGGTCATCGACAGTCAGTTGAAAGCTTTCCTGGCCAATGATGGCGCCGCCGCCTACAGCTTCGCGGCGCCGAACGTGAAACAGATCTTCCCGACCGTCGACACCTTCATGAACATGGTCACCAACGGCTACGCGCCGGTGCGCAAGCCGCAAAGTTATTCCTTCGGCAAGGTGGAACAGACCGGGCCGACCTCGATCATCCAACAGGTGCTCATCGTCGGGCCCGACGGCAAGGACTATGAAGCGGTCTACACGCTGGAGCAGCAACCCGACGGAAGCTTCAAGATCACCGGCTGCAGCCTGCGCGCCTCGACCTCGGTCAGCGCCTGAACATCACAACGGGGGAATATCGCCCTTCGCCCAGCCTTCGGAAATCTCTGCCGCGCGCGACTCGAACGCCTGCGCCTCGATCCCGGCGCGGATATCCTGCATGAGCTTCTGGTAGTAGGACAGGTTGTTCCAGGTGAGCAGCATCGCGCCCAGCGCTTCCTGCGAGCGCACGAGATGATGCAGGTAGGCCCGGGAGTAATCCCGCGCGGCCGGGCAGTCGCTTTCCTCGTCGAGCGGACGCGGATCGTCGGCATGGCGGGCATTCCGGAGATTGACCTTGCCGCGGCGCGTGTAGGCCAGGCCATGGCGGCCGGCGCGCGTCGGCATCACGCAGTCGAACATGTCTATGCCGCGCGCCACCGATTTCAGGATATCATCCGGCGTGCCGACGCCCATCAGATAGCGCGGCTTGTCGGTCGGCAACTCCGGGCATGTGATATCGAGCATCTCCAGCATCACCGGCTGCGGCTCGCCAACCGCGAGGCCGCCGACGGCGTAGCCTTTCAGGTCCATCGCCTTCAGCGCCTGGGCCGAGCGCACGCGCATCACAGCGCTGTCGCCGCCCTGCACGATGCCGAACATCGCCTTGCCCGGCTGGTCGCCGAACGCCGTCTTGCAGCGTTCGGCCCAGCGCAGCGACAGTTCCATCGCACGTTCGATCTCCTTTGGCTTGGCCGGAAGCGCGGTGCACTCGTCAAGCTGCATCTGGATGTCGGAATCGAGCAGTCCCTGGATCTCGATCGACCGCTCCGGCGACATCTCGTAAGGCGCGCCGTCGATATGCGAGCGGAAGGTGACTCCCTTTTCGGTAAGCTTGCGCAGCTTCGAAAGCGACATGACCTGGAAGCCGCCGCTGTCGGTCAGGATCGGATAGGGCCAGCGCGCGAACTCATGCAGCCCGCCCAGCTTGGCCACGCGCTCCGCGCCCGGCCGCAGCATCAGATGATAGGTGTTGCCGAGGATGATGTCGGCCCCGACGCCGCGCACCTGGTCCATATACATGGACTTGACGGTGCCGCCCGTTCCCACGGGCATGAAGGCCGGGGTGCGGATCTCGCCGCGCGGCATCGAAACCAGGCCGCGCCGCGCCTTGCCGTCGGTGGCGAGCAGATTGAAGGAGAAAGTCTCAATCATTGAGTTCCCTGTCGGGCGACTCCGCCCGGTAAAGCAGGCTGGCGTCGCCATAGGAATAGAACCTGTAGCGGTCCTCGATGGCATGAGCATAGGCGGAACGCATCGTCTCGAGCCCGCTGAAGGCCGAGACCAGCATGAACAGCGTCGAGCGCGGCAGATGGAAATTGGTCATCAGAATGTCGGCCGTGCGGAAGCGATAGCCCGGCGTGATGAAGATATCGGTCGGCCCGGACCAGGCCACGATCCCACGCTCCTTCGCGGCACTTTCCAGCAGGCGCAGCGATGTCGTGCCAACGGCGACGATCCGCCCTCCCCGCGCCTTGGCGGCGTTGAGCGCTGCCGCCGTCTCGGCGCTCACCGAGCCGGTTTCGGCATGCATCTTATGATCGGCGGTGTCGTCGGCCTTCACCGGCAGGAAGGTGCCGGCGCCGACATGCAGCGTGACGAAGCGGCGTTCGATGCCCTTGGCATCCAATGCCGCGAACAGATCCGGCGTGAAATGGAGCCCTGCGGTGGGCGCCGCGACGGCGCCTTCTTCACGCGCGTAGATGGTCTGGTAGTCGCTACGATCGCGTTCGTCGTCGTCGCGCTTCGAGGCGATGTAGGGCGGCAGCGGTATATGGCCGACAGCGTGCAGCGCCTCATCGAGGAACGGGCCGGAGAGATCGAAGCCGAGCAGCACCTCGCCCGCCTCGCCTTTCTCGATCACCGTTGCGTCGAGTTGGCCGAGGAAGCAGGAATTGCCGTCATGGCCGAAATGGATGCGGTCGCCTGCGGCGATACGCTTGCCCGGTCGCATGAAGGCCTGCCAGCGGTCCGGCGCCACCCGCATGTGCAGCGTCGCCTCGACCTGCGCCGTTGCCTCGCCGCGCTTGCGCACGCCCTTCAATTGCGCCGGAATGACCTTGGTGTCGTTGAACACCAGCACGTCGCCGGCTTTCAGGAGCGACGGCAGGTCGCGAACGATCCGGTCCTCCAGCCCCGCGCCGGGCTTGACGACCAGCATCCGGGCGCTGTCGCGCGGCTCTGCCGGGCGCAGCGCGATGCGCTCATCCGGCAGGTCGAAGTCGAACAGGTCGACGCGCATCAGTAAAGCCGGATGAGCAGCGCCCCGGCGAGCAGCAGCACGGCGCCGGCGACACGGCCGAGCGAAATCTCTCGCACCGCGACACCTAGGAAACCGACGCGGTCGACGAGCATGCCGGCAAGCAACTGGCCGGCGACGAGGAAGGCCATCAACGCAGCCGCGCCGATGCGCGGCGTGAGGATCGTGGAGAGCGTTACATAGAAACCGCCGAGCACGCCGCCGGCAACGAACAGCCAGGGCGCCGGCGCCTTCCAGTCGAGCGAGATGCCTTGCAGCTTCACCACAGAGATCGAGATGATGCCGAGAACGATGGCGCCGGACAGGAAGGAGAACGCCGCGGCCGCGACCGGAAGGCCGAGACCGCGCGCCAATTGCGAGTTGATCGGCGCCTGGATGGCGATGAAGGCACCGGACAGTATGCCGAGCAGGGACCAGACAGCGCCCATCGTCGTCGCACCCTTACTTGACGTCGGCCGCGACCTTCAGCGACACGATCTTGTCGGGATCCTGAACCGGCTCGCCGCGCTTGATCTTGTCGACATTCTCCATGCCTTCGATGACCTGACCCCAGACCGTGTACTGGCGGTTGAGGAAGGCAGCGTCGTCGAAGCAGATGAAGAACTGCGAATTCGCCGAGTTCGGGTTCTGGGCGCGCGCCATCGAGCAGGCGCCACGGCCGTGGTTGGCATTGGAAAACTCGGCCTTGAGGTCCGGCTTGTCGGAACCGCCCATGCCAGCCCTGGAGGGAGCAAAAGTCGGCTTCGAGGAGTTGCCGAACTTGACGTCGCCGGTCTGCGCCATGAAGCCGTCGATGACGCGGTGGAACACCACGCCGTCATAGGCTCCTTCGCGCGCCAGTTCCTTGATGCGGGCAACGTGGCCGGGGGCCAGCTCGGGATACATTTCGATGACGACCGGGCCCTTGGTCGTTTCCATGATGAGCGCGTTCTCGCGATCCTTGATCTCAGCCATATCAGAAAATCCTTTTAAATTGAGTGGGTTACTTGCCGTCGGCGGCGATGCGGACTTTGATCATGCGGTCGGGATCGGTGACGGCGCCATTGTCGGCCTCATCACCCTTCTTGATCTTGTCCACCAGTTCCATGCCGCTGACCACCTTGCCGACGATGGTGTACTGGCCATCGAGGTTCGGCGCCGGCGCGAACATGATGAAGAACTGCGAATTCGCCGAGTTCGGGTCCTGCGAACGGGCCATGCCGATCACGCCACGCGTGAATTGCTCCGTCTGCGAGAACTCAGCCGGCAGGTCGGGGAGATCGGAACCGCCCGTGCCGACGGCCTGCGGGTTGAAGCCTTTCTTCATGTTGCCGAACTTGACGTCGCCGGTCTGCGCCATGAAGCCGTCGATCACACGGTGGAAGGCGACATTGTCATAGGCGCCCTGGCGCACCAGCTTCTTGATCTGCGCGACATGCTTGGGCGCGATATCGGGGCGCAGCGCGATAGTCACGTCTCCGTCCTTCAGCGTGATGACCATGGTGTTTTCCTTGTCGGCGGCCGCGAAGGCCGGGAAGGATGCCGCGAAAAGGCCGGCAAGCACGACGAGGAACGAAGCGAGCTTCTTCAGCTGCATGAACAGACTCCAGAATTTCTATTTCGCGAATTTGGCGGTGAGCGTACCGGCGACGGCCGCCGGCACGAAGGGACGGATGTCGCCACCCATCGATGCAATCTGGCGGACAAGTGTGGCCGTAATGGTTCGCACGGAGGGGCTGGCGGGCAGGAAAACCGTCTGGAGCTCGGGCGCCATGGTTTCGTTCATGCCGGCCATCTGCATCTCATAGTCGAGGTCGGTGCCGTCGCGCAGGCCGCGGATCATGATCGAGGCGCCATGCTCGCGGGCGGCGTCGATGACCAGCCCATCGAACGACACGACCTTGATGCGATCGCCGTCACGGCCGAACTCGGCCCTGGTCGCGGCCTCGATCAGCTTCACGCGTTCCTCGAATGAAAACAATGGCTTCTTGCCTGGATGGATGCCGATCGCCGCATAGACGACGTCGGCCACGGCCAGCGAGGCCTTCAGCACGTCGAGATGGCCGTTGGTCAGCGGGTCGAAGGAGCCAGCGTAAAGAGCGGTGCGTTCGGTCATGGCAGGCTTCTAGCGGGCGGGCGTAAGGAAGGCAAATCCGATTAGTTGCGGGCGGGCGTGAACCATTTCGCGGACATGAACGACAGATGAATGCGACAATCACGAACGCTTCACGCAGCGTTCACTAAGTTGCCGCTTCAGGAGATGAAACCAAATCCCCATCTCATCGTTGTAAGTACAGGAGAACACGCAAATGCTGATCTACATGCTTGCCACTGCGATGACCATCGTGATGCTGATCGCAACCGCTCTGGGATTGCATCAGGAGGCGGCGCGGGTACGCGTCAAGGCCAACACCAAGCGGCTCGACAGCTTCGTTCCCCGCAACGTCTACCGCCGCTACTGATCTCCAGCAACGACCGTACCGGCCAACAAGGCCGGTGACGCGCAAGTAACGGCCTATTCGGGGCTCCCCTCGCCCTCGTCTCCGGTGCTTACCTCGCCTGAAGATGCCTCTTCGGCTTCCTCGTCCGACTGCGGCTCCGAAATCCGCTCCACCGAAACCACTTTCTCGCCTTCGGCGGTATTGAAGATCGTCACGCCCTTGGTGGCGCGGCTGGCGAAGCGTATGCCGTTGACCGGCACGCGGATGACGGTGCCCCCGTCCGAAACCAGCATGATCTGATCGTCATTGCCGACCGGGAAGGTCGCGACCAGTCGGCCGATCTCGGCCACTTTCGAGACATCGGTGGCGCGAATGCCCTTGCCGCCGCGGCCCGTCAGGCGAAAATCGTAGGACGACGAACGTTTGCCGTAGCCGTACTCCGTCACCGTCAGCACCAGCTGCTCATGCGCCTTGAGAAAGTCGTAGCGCTCATCGGAGAGCTCAGCCTCCTCGCCGATCTCCTCATTGGTCAGCGCGATCTCTTCCTCTTCGCCGGCAGCACCGGCGGCTAGCCGCCTTTCGACAGCGGCGCGCTTCAGATAGGCGGCGCGCTCCGCCGGCGAGGCGTCGACATGCTCGATCACCGACATCGAGATCACGCGATCGGTCTCGGCCATGGCGATGCCGCGCACGCCCACCGAGTTGCGACTCTGGAAGACACGCACGTCGCTGACCGAAAAGCGGATGCATTGGCCGGAATTCGCCGTCAGCAGCACGTCGTCATTGTCGGTGCAAGTCTCGACGCCGAGGATCTCGTCGCCCTCCTCCTCCAGCTTCATCGCGATCTTGCCGTTGCGGTTGACCTGGACGAAGTCGGAGAGCTTGTTGCGACGCACAGTGCCGCGCGTGGTGGCGAACATCACGTCGAGCTCGCCCCAGCTGTTCTCGTCCTCGGGCAGCGGCATGATGGTCGTGATGCGCTCGCCCTGCTCGAGCGGCAGCATGTTGATCAGCGCCTTGCCGCGCGATTGCGGATTGCCGACCGGCAGCCGCCAGACCTTTTCCTTGTAGACGATGCCGCGCGAGGAGAAGAACAGCACCGGCGTGTGCGTGTTGGCGACGAACAGCCGGGTGACGAAATCCTCTTCCTTGGTCGACATGCCCGAGCGGCCCTTGCCGCCGCGGCGCTGTGCCCGGTAGAGCGAGAGCGGCACGCGCTTGATGTAGCCCGAGTGGCTGACCGTGACGACCATGTCCTCGCGCTGGATCAGGTCCTCGTCTTCCATGTCCGCCCCGCCCTCGGAGAGCTCGGTGCGGCGCGGCGTGCCGAACTCGTCGCGGACGGCGATGAGCTCGTCCTTGACGATCTGCTGGATGCGCGCGCGGGACGACAGAATATCAAGGAAATCAACGATCTCCGTGCCGATCTTGTTCAACTCGTCGGCGATCTCGTCGCGGCCGAGCGCGGTCAGGCGCTGCAGGCGCAGCTCGAGGATGGCGCGGGCCTGCTCCTCGGAGAGATTGTAGGTGCCGTCCTCATTGATGCGGTGACGCGGGTCGTCGATCAGCTTGATCAGCGGCGCGACGTCGTGCGAAGGCCAGCGCCGCTCCATCAACTGCTCGCGCGCCGTCTGCGGATCGGGGGCGGTCCGGATCAGCTTGATGACCTCGTCGATGTTGGCGACGGCAATCGCAAGGCCGACCAACACGTGAGCGCGCTCGCGCGCCTTGCGCAAAAGGTATTTCGTGCGCCGGCTGATCACCTCCTCGCGGAAGCCGACAAAGGCCTTCAGCATGTCGATCAGCGTCAGCACTTCCGGCTTGCCGCCGTTGAGCGCCACCATATTGGCGCCGAAGGAGGTCTGCAGCGGCGTGAAGCGGTAAAGCTGGTTGAGGATGACGTCGGCGACGGCGTCGCGCTTCAATTCGATGACGACCCGGTAGCCCTGGCGGTCGCTCTCGTCGCGAATGTCGGAAATGCCTTCGATGCGCTTGTCGCGCACCAGCTCGGCCATCTTCTCGATCATCGACGCCTTGTTCACCTGATAGGGAATCTCGGTGACGATGATCGACTCGCGGTCGTTGCCGCGCTGCTCGATGTTGACGCGGCCGCGCATGACTATGGAGCCGCGCCCGGTCGAATAGGCGTTGTAGATGCCGGAACGGCCGAGCACGATGCCGCCGGTCGGGAAATCCGGACCAGGCACGATCTCCATCAGCGACGGCAGGTCGATCGCCGGATTGTCGATGATGGCGATGGCGCCGTTGCAGACTTCGGCCAGGTTGTGCGGCGGGATGTTGGTGGCCATGCCGACCGCGATGCCGCCGGAGCCGTTGACCAGAAGATTCGGGAAGCGGGCCGGCAACACCTTCGGCTCGCTGCCTGAGGCATCGTAGGTGTCCTGGAAATCGACCGTTTCCTTGTCGATATCCTCCAGCAATTCATGCGCGACCTTGGTCAGGCGCGATTCGGTGTAGCGCATCGCCGCCGGCGGATCTCCGTCGATCGAGCCGAAATTACCCTGACCGTCGATCAGCGGCACGCGCAGCGACCAGTCCTGCGCCATGCGCACCAGGGCGTCGTAGATCGAGGCGTCGCCGTGCGGATGGTATTTACCCATCACGTCGGCGACCGGGCGCGCCGACTTCACATATTTGCGGTTCCAGTGGTAACCGCTCTCGTGCGAGGCATAGAGGATGCGGCGGTGGACCGGCTTCAGGCCGTCGCGCACGTCGGGCAGCGCGCGGCTGACGATCACGCTCATGGCGTAATCGAGATAGGAGCGCTGCATCTCCTCGATGATCGAAATCGGCTCGATGCCGGTGGGGCCGCCATCCGGCCCGCGCGGTGTCTTCTGGTCGGTCAAATCAGGTCACAATCCTGTCGGGAATCACTCACCGCTTATATAGGAAGCCGGGCTGAAACTCCAATGGCGGCGGCACTTTTCCAGAGACAATTTTGATGGTAATTTCAAAAGGATACCGCTTATTGCGACGATATGGCCAAGGTCGATTTCGCCGCCACGACGCAAAGATCGGCCATGGATCGTCAGACGGAAGCGAAAGCCGCGCGCGCAATGAACTGGACCTCTTGGCTGCCTTTGCGGGCGATGAGCGGCTGGACCGCCAAAGACCTTAACGGCGACCTGGCAGCGGGCATCACGCTGGCCGCGATCGCCATCCCCGAACAGATGGCAACGGCGCGTCTCGGCGGCTTTGCGCCGGAGATCGGCTTCTTCGCCTTCGTCGCCGGATCGGTGGCTTTTGCCCTGTTCGGCGCCAACCGGCATCTTTCGCTCGGCGCCGATTCGACCATCACCCCGCTGTTTGCCGGCGGTCTTGCCCTAATCGCCACCTCGGGCTCGCCGCACTACCTGGCGCTGGCGTCGATGCTGGCGCTGATGGTCGGGCTGCTGGTGACGCTGAGCGGCGTCTTCCGCCTCGGCTGGATAGCCGATCTTCTGTCGGTTCCGGTCACCACCGGTTTCCTTGCGGGCATTTCCGTCCACATAATCGTCTCGCAATTGCCGGGCCTGCTCGGCCTGCCGCCCGAAAGCGGCGAGACGCTGCGGCGCGTCGGCGAGATCGCCGCCAATCTCCACCTCACCAACCCCTGGAGTCTGGCGCTCGGCGCCGGCGTGTTCGCGATCGTCTTCTTCTCGGCGCGCATTTCCCCCCGCATTCCCGCTGCCCTCATAGGGATGGTGCTGGCGACGCTCGCCGTCGTCGTATTCGGGCTGAAGGACCACGGCGTCGAGGTCCTGGGCGCCTTGCCGAACGGACTGCCGGCTCCCGCCCTACCCCTGGTCAGCATCGAGGATGCGCGGTCCCTGGTGCCGCTGTCGTTGCTGATCGCCATCGTCGTCATGGTGCAGACGGCGGCGACCAGCCGTTCCTTCGTGCCGCCGGATGGCGAAGCGGCCGACATCAACCGCGACTTCGTCGGCGCCGGCGCCGGCAGCATCGTCTCCGGCCTGTTCGGAGCCTTCGCCGTCAATTCCAGCCCGCCGCGCACGGCGATCGTTGCCCAGACGGGCGGCCGCTCGCAATTGTCGGGCCTGATCGCGGCAGTCATCGTGCTGGCGCTAGGCGCGTTCGGCGGCGGTCTCCTTGCCAACGTGCCACAGGCAGCGCTCGCCGGCGTGCTGATGTTCGTTGCCCAGCACATCCTGCGCTGGCAAGTGTTCGCCAACGTCTACAGGCAGGCCCCCGTGGAATTCCTGCTGATCCTTGTGACCATGGTAGCGATCGTTGTCCTGCCCATAGAGACCGGCGTCGCCATCGGCATCGGCCTGTCGCTGCTGCATGGTATCTGGGGGTCGACGCGCGCGCAGCCAATCGCGCTGGTGCAGGTGCCCGGCACCTCGATCTGGTGGCCGCCGAGCGGTTCCAGCCCCGGCAACCAGCTTCCCGGTGTGGTGGTGGCGGCATTCCAAGCGCCGCTGTCCTTCGTCAATGCCGACCGTTTCAAGCGCGGCCTGCTCGACCTGATCGACGCCGGGGACCAAAGCGTCAAGCTGGTGGTGTTGGAGGCCAGCAACATCGTCGAGATCGATTACACCGCCGCCCAGGCGCTGATCGACACCATTCGCCACTGCCAGGACAAAGGCGCTGTGTTCGCCGTCGCGCGCATGGAATCGCTTCGGGCGATGAGCGCGCTGAAGCGGTTCGGCATCGCCGACATGGTCGGCCAGCACCGCATATTTCACAGCGTCGATGACGCCATCAAATCACTCGGTCCGGGGGAACCACAGCAGCAAAAGCAGGATGGAATGCCATGATTACCCAACGAGTACCGATTGTCACTCCGGTGGCGGTCGAGGAATTGAGGCCGACGCAGATAACGGTCGGCATGCGTGAAGTGGAACTGAAGCGCCAGATGATCCGGGCGCAGGACGCCAAGAAGACCGGCACGTTCCTCGGCAAGCACATGGTGCCGGTCGTGCTGGGCCCCAAGAAGCGCAACTACGTCACCGACCACCATCATCTGGCCCGCGCCCTGCTGGAAGAGGGCGTCAAGCAGGTCCTGGTAACGGTGATCAGCGACCTGTCGTCGCTCGACAAGGACGCGTTTCTTTTCATGCTCGACAACCGCGGCTGGATGCATCCGTTCGATCAAAACGGCAAGCGCCAGGACTATGACGCCATCCCAAAAACCATCGGCGAGCTTGTCGACGACCCCTATCGAAGCATGGCGGGTGAGTTAAGGCGGCTGGGTGGCTATGCCAAGGATACGACGCCCTTCAGCGAATTCATCTGGGCGGATTTCCTGCGCCGGCGCATCGACAAGGATGCGGTGGCCAAGAACTTCGACAAGGCGATGAAGGAAGCGCTGACCCTGGCCAAGGGCAAGGAGACCGACTACCTGCCCGGATGGTGCGGACCGACTTCGGATTGACGACTTTACCTCGCGCTTGCCCGGCGACCGCGATAGGCGCCGGGCGTTGCTCCCATCTCGCGCCGGAAGCGACGATTGAAGGTCGATAGATCGTTGAAGCCGGCATCGAAGGCGATTGTCGAGATCGACGCCTCGGAACTGCGCAGCCGCACCGCCGCCCGATGCAGTCTCGTCCGCAACAGGAACTGATAGGGTGTCATGCCGGCGACATGCCGGAAGGTGCGCAGGAAGTGATACGGGCTGGTCGCTGTGCCGTCGGCGAGTTCGGCCAGCGACAACAGCCTGTCGGCATTGAGTTCGATTAGAGTTACGGCCTCCGCGACGCGTCTCTGGTCGCGGCGGCTGGGTGTCCGCCGCTCAGGCCCGGCACCCGCGCTTGCGGCTACAACCGCGCCGGCGATGCGCAGGCCCAGTTCCTCGAATGCTTCGCCCTCGCCCGTTTCCCGCGCCGCTTCCGCCTCGGCGAGCAACGGTGTCAGCGCCGGCAACGGCGGCAGGCGTGGCCCGTCGAAACCAAGCCGCTTCGCGCCCGGCAAGTCGGCCACGATTCGCTCCAGATAGGCCGGGCTAAAGTGGAAGGACAGGCAGCGATCACCCGCGCCATGCTCATGGCCGCATTCGTAGCACGCGCCGGGATTGCCGAGCAGGATGGCGCCCGGCGCCAGCATGGCGGCGCCTTGGCGCGTCCGGTAGCGAAAGGCGCCTTTGGTCACCGCGGCGATGCAGAAAGCACGATGCTCCTCTTCGAACGGCCTGTCGCCGGCGCCCGCCGTGCACACCACGTCGGACACATGCCACCCATGCCCTGATGCAAGAGTCTTTGCGGCGGTCGTCATGGCTCCAAAAATAGCAATTTTTCCCAAGCGCAGAACCCTGCCACGCGCCTATTGCTGGTCCTCTCCTGACAAACGAGGCAGCAATCATGAGCGACCCATTTGCCGAAGCGCTGCATAGCCGTGGACCGGATCCCGAGCTTGCCGAAAAGCTGAAGCTCTACGGCCGCTTCATCGGCGCCTGGACGTTCGACGCCACGCGCATTCTTGAGGACGGCACAAGACTGACCGGGCGCGGCGAGGTGCATTTCGGCTGGGTTCTGGAAGGCAAGGCGGTGCAGGACGTCTGGATCCTGCCCGCGCGAGACACAGGCCCCTCGCCCTCGCTTGGACCGTGGACCTTCTACGGCACGACGCTGCGTGTCTACGACCCCGGCATCGACGCCTGGCATATCTTCTGGAGCGATCCGCGCAGCCGCTATTTCAGCCGCCAGCTCGGCCGTGCCGAGGGCGACAGCATCGTCCAGCAAGGTGTCGACGAC
>JBFLWR010000039.1:0-2642 GCA_040755925.1 Pseudomonadota bacterium | reverse complement strand
CTCGATCCCGGATTGGACCACCTACACCAAGGAACAGATCGTCGCCTGCAAAGGCCCGGGCGAGTAACCGTCCGAACCGCAGGGGTCTTGCGACAAAGACCCTGCGGCAGGATGAAAATGAGGACGGCGAGTGTCCTGCTCGCCGTCCTCGACGCTTGATGCGAGAGCGCCTGTTTTGACGAACAACGAATTGCCGAAAAACCCATTGCTCGACGCCTCCGGCGTGGCGAAGAACTACGGCGCGGTTGCCGCGCTGCGCAACGCATCGCTGTCCGTGCTGCCGGGCGAGGTCCACGCGCTGATGGGCGCCAACGGCGCCGGCAAGTCCACGCTGGTGAAGATCCTGACGGGCGCCATTCGTGCCGACGCCGGCCGCATCCTGATCCGCGGCCAGGCACTTGACGTCCGTTCGCCCGCCGAAGCGCGCCGCGCCGGGCTGTTGCCGGTCTATCAGGAACCGGCGCTGATCCCCGATCTCGACGTGCTGTCCAATCTGCGGCTGACAGGCACGCCCGTCGAGCCGTTCCGCGCCTGGGTGCGTGAGCTCGGCATCCCTGACCTCGACATACGCGATACAGCGCGCGACATTCCGCTGGCCGTCCTGCGCGTGCTCGATCTCGCGCGTGCGCTCGCCGTCGAGCCCGACGTTCTCCTGCTCGACGAGATGACCGCCGCGCTGCCCGCCAATCTCGCCGAAAAGGTCTTGGAAGTCGTGCGCCGCCAGGGCGACGCCGGCCGCTCCGTCATCTTCATCTCGCATCGCTTCGTCGAGATTTCGGCGCTGTGCGACCGCGCCACCGTGCTGCGCGATGGCGCGACCGTCGGCGTCGTCGATATCGAGCCCGGCGTCGAGGAAAGGATCGTCGAGATGATGCTCGGCGCCCGTATCGAGAAGACCCGCGTCGCGGCGCACGCCGCAAGCCAGGCCTCGGCGGCGAAGGACCTGCGTCCCCGGCTCTCGGTGCGCAACCTGCAGCTCGGCACCAAGCTCAAGGATGTCTCCTTCGACCTCGCCAATGGCGAGGTGGTCGGCGTCTTCGCGCTCGAAGGCCAGGGACAGGACGAGCTCTTTTCGACCCTTGCCGGCTCGATGCGGCCGGCCGGCGGCACGATCGAAGTCGACGGCTCGCCAGTGAAATTCTCGCATCCGAGCGATGCCATCCAGGCCGGCATTGCCTACGTGCCCGGCGACCGCACCGAGGCGCTCGCCATGCAGCGCTCGGTGCGCGAGAACATCGCGCTGCCCTTCAGCGCCGCGCTGCGCAACTGGGGCCCGATCCGGCTGCGCCAGGAGCGCACGGTGGTTTCCAGCGCCATTGCCCGGCTGCAAATCGACACGCGCGCGCAAGGCGAGGTGCAGCGCCTTTCCGGCGGCAACCAGCAGAAGGTGACGATCGCCCGCTGGATCGCGGCGGACGCCCGCACCATCCTTTGCTTCGACCCGACGCGCGGCATCGATGTCGGCACCAAGCAGGAGATCTACAAATTGCTGCGCGAGCTCGCCGGCCAGGGCAAGTCGGTGCTGTTCTATACGTCCGAAATGGAGGAGGTGCAGCGCGTCTGCGACCGTGTCATCGTCATCTTCGGCGGGCGCGTCGTCGACACCTTCCCGGTCGAGGAAGCGGACGAGCCGGCGCTGATGCGGGCCGCTTACGGCTTGCCGCGAGGTGCCAAGGCGGATGTCGGCATCCTCGCCGATGTAAGATCGGACGCGGAGGCCACGCCATGAGCCGTCTCTTGCGCAATCAGGGCTGGGTCTCCGGCCTGTTCGCCTTGCTGATCTTCCTGTTCATCGTCACCAAGCTGATCCAGCCGGCCTATGGCAGCGGCGACTTCGGCTCGCTCGCGCGCGCCGTTTTGCCTTACGCCTTCGCCGTCGCCGCGCAGACCGTCGTCGTCATCGCCGGCGGCATCGACCTCTCGGTCGCCGCCATGATGGCGCTGACCAGCGTCACAGCCGCTTCGATGATGAATGGCGCCAGCGAGGAATATGCGCTGTTCGTCGTGCCCTTCGTGCTCGCCATGGGCTTCGTCCTCGGCGCGCTGAACGGCATTCTCATCGTCGTCACCCGAGTGCCCGACATCGTCGTTACCCTGGCGATGCTGTTCGTCCTCCAGGGCGCGGCACTTCTGGTGCTCGACGCGCCCGGCGGCGCCGCGGCCGAGTGGCTGAAGGCCAGCGTGGTCGGCACCGTGCCGATACCCGGCGTGGCGGACTGGATCGACGCCTGGATCCCGAAGGCCCTGGTGCTGCTCGTCGTCTGCGTTTGCATCGTCTGGATACCGCTCCGGCGCTCGCGCCTCGGCCTTTCCATCTATGCCATCGGCAGCAACGAGCTCGCTGCCTTCCGTAGCGGCGTGCCTGTGGCGCGCACCCGGGTCATCGCCTATGCGCTTTCCGGCCTGTTCGGCGCCATGGGCGGGCTGTCGCTCACCATCAGCACCGGCATCGGCGCGCCGATCCCCGGCCCTTATCTGCTTGCCAGCGTCGCGGCGGTGGTGCTTGGCGGCGTCGCGCTCGGCGGCGGCAAGGGCGGGCTGCTCGGGCCGATCATCGCCGTCTTCGTGCTCAGGCTGGTGCGCACCGACCTCACGCTTCTGGCCATCGACCCCAATGTCACCGCCATCATCGAAGGCCTCAT
>JBFLWR010000389.1:0-15088 GCA_040755925.1 Pseudomonadota bacterium | reverse complement strand
CGAAGCTGGACTCGCAACTTGCCGGCACGAATGCCCAGGCAAGCGCCTTTGGTCTTCGGGGCACGCCCGCGCTGGTGATCGGCGGCACGGTTTATAGGCACGGCATGACGGTCGCGGAATTGCGGCAAGCGGTCGCCAAGGCGCGCGCCGCCTGATGCTTGAAAGCCGGGCGGCAGTCTGCCACAAGGGCCGCTTGTTCGCGCAGACTGGCAGGACCCGGCAATGAAGGCATTTTTCGTGCAGATCAAGTGCGACCTGGGCAAAGCCTATGAGGTCGCCAGCGCGCTGGCCGATGCCGAGATCGCCTCTGAAATCTATTCGACCGCCGGCAACTACGATCTGCTAGCCAAATTCTATGTCGATGACGAGCAAGACATCGGTCACTTCATCAACGAAAGGGTGCAGATTCTGCCCGGCATCAAGGACACCTTCACCATCGTCACCTTCCGGGCGTTCTGACCGCCCTGGCAATGCCCGGTCGCAAAGCAGGCGCTGACCTGACGCCGCTCCAGCTGCCATAATCTTAGGCATTTTGCATAGAGTGACGCTCGCGGCTCCTCAAATCACCGATTGCGCTTGATTTTCTCCGACGAGGCCAGTGAAATGGCTTAAGAGGGGAGTACGCGATTGGCAGCGTTCGATGAAATGCTTCCGGAAGTCTCCGGATTGAGAAGACCATATACGGCTTACGATCGCTGGCTGAAGGATCAGGACCCGGCCAGGCTTACCGAGAAAATGCACGACGCCGAGCGCGTCTTCCGCAAGACCGGCATCACCTTCGCCGTCTATGGCGAACAGGAAGCCTCCGAGCGGCTGATCCCCTTCGATATCGTCCCGCGCATCATTTCCGGCCAGGAATGGCGGCGACTGACCCAGGGTATCGAGCAGCGCGTGCAGGCGCTGAATGCCTTTCTCGACGATATCTATCACCGACAGGAAATCCTCAGGGCAGGGCGCGTTCCCCGGGAACTGGTGGCGAAGAACGAGGCGTTCCTGCCCGAGATGATCGGGGTCAAGCCCCCGGCGGGCGTCTATACCCACATCATCGGCGTCGACATCGTTCGCATCAGCGAAAACGAATTCTATGTGCTGGAGGACAATGCCCGCACGCCTTCCGGCGTCTCCTACATGCTGGAGAACCGCGAGACGATGATGCAGCTCTTCCCGGAGCTGTTCCAGCAGATCAAGGTGCGGCCGGTCGAGAATTATCCGCAGCTGCTGCGCCAGTCGCTCGCCGCGGTGCGGCCGCAGGGCGTGAAGGGCGCGCCGACCATCGCCGTGCTGACGCCGGGTTCCTACAACTCCGCGTATTTCGAGCATGCCTTCCTTGCGGACCAGATGGGCGTGCAACTGGTCGAGGGGCAGGACCTGCGCGTCGTCGACGGCCATGTCGCCATGCGCACCACGGAAGGCTACAAGCAGATCGACGTGCTCTACAGGCGCGTCGACGACGCCTTCCTCGATCCGCTGACCTTCCGTCCGGATTCGGCGCTCGGCGTGCCCGGCATCATGGATGTCTACCGCGCCGGCAACATCACCATCGCCAACGCGCCCGGCACCGGGATTGCGGACGACAAGGCGATCTATTCCTACATGCCGGAGATCGTCGAGTTCTACACGGGCCGCAAGCCGATCCTCGGCAACATCCCGACCTGGCGCTGCTCGGAGCCGGACAGCCTGAAATATGTGCTCGAGCACATCGGCGAACTGGTCATCAAGGAAGTGCACGGCTCCGGCGGCTACGGCATGCTGGTCGGCCCGGCCGCGACCAAGAAGGAATGCCAGGACTTCGCCAAGAAGCTGCAGGCCAAGCCTTCCAACTACATCGCACAGCCGACGCTGGCGCTGTCGACCTGCCCGATCCTGACCGAAAAGGGCCTGTCGCCACGCCATGTCGATCTCAGGCCTTATGTGCTTGTGTCCGACCGCATCCAGATCGTGCCGGGCGGGCTGACACGCGTCGCGTTGAAGGAGGGTTCGCTGGTTGTCAATTCCTCGCAGGGCGGCGGCACCAAGGATACTTGGGTATTAGATGATTGAGATGAGCAAGTAGGGAATGGTCCGTGGTGAGTAGAGGCGACAGAGCAATGCCATATTCAATCGAAAATCGAACTTTCACTACTCGCTACTCACTATTCCCTACTTACTAGCCCAAAGGGCCTGACATGCTTCTCGGCCGCACCGCCAACGGTCTCTACTGGATGAACCGCTATATCGAGCGGGCCGAAAACATGGCGCGCCTGGTCGACGCCGGCCTGCGCATGGCGCTGACGCGCACGCAGAGCGCGTCGGAGGAATGGAATTCCGTGCTGCTCAGCGCCGGCTCGGATTACGCCTTCTCGCAGAAGTACCAGGACTACACCGCCGCCAACGTCTCCGACTTCCTGCTGCGCGATACATCGAATCCGTCGAGCACGATGTCGTCGATCGAGACCGCGCGCAACAACGCCCGCATGGTGCGCACGGCGCTGACCCGCGAGACGTGGGAGAGTATCAACGAAGCCTGGATGTCGCTGAAGCGCATGCTGGCAAGGCCGATCGACGAGCGCGACCTGCCGACGGTGCTCGATGCCATCAAGCGCGAGACCGCGCTGATCCGCGGCTCCTTCTATGGCACCATGCTGCGCAATGAGATTTTCGACTTCTCGCAGCTTGGCACTTACGTCGAGCGCGCCGACAACACCGCCCGCATCCTCGACGTCAAATATTATGTGCTGTTGCCGTCGATCTCCTGGGTCGGCTCGACGCTCGACAACTACCAGTGGGAGTCGATCCTGCGGTCGGTCTCGGCGCACCGCTCCTATCGCTGGGTCTATGACGCGGACTATAAGCCGACTAACATAGCCGACTATCTGATCCTCAACGTCCGCATGCCGCGCTCGCTCACCTTCTGCTACCGCTTCCTCGGCGAGCATCTGAGGTTCCTTGCTGACGACTATGGCGAGCGCCATGCCTGCCACACGACCGCCGAGAAGATCCAGGGCATGCTGAAGAAGGGTTCGATCAAGGATATATTCGACCACGGGCTGCACGAATTCCTGGCCGAATTCATTGGCGACAATACCAGGCTGGGCGACGAGATCGCCCAGGACTACCGGTTCTACTGAGCGCTGAAGGGGCAGGGCGCCATGCGGCTCAAGATCACCCACCGGACCGAATATCACTACGATGCGCCAGTGCAGTATCTGTTGCAGCGTCTGCGTTTGCTGCCGCTGAGCGGGCACACGCAAACGGTGGCTTCCTGGACGATCGGTATTGAGGGCGCGCGCGAGGAGGTCCGGTTCAGCGACCATTTCGGCAACGATACGCGGCTGGTGAGCGCCGAGGGCGGCCACAATACCATCACGGTCGAGGCGGCGGGCGAGGTGACGACGCGCGACACGACCGGTGTGTCGGGTCCGCATCACGGTTTCGCGCCGCTATGGCTGTTCGGTCAGGAAACGCCGCTCACCACGGTCGGCGAAGGCGTCAAGGCACTTGTCGCCACGGTCGGCGCGGGGACGGACATCGAGCGCCTGCACCGGCTGATGGGCATGATCGGCGAGCGTGTCGCCTACAAGCCCGGCGCGACCAGCGTCGCGACTTCCGCGGAAGAGGCCCTGGCGCAGAAGTCGGGTGTTTGCCAGGACCACAGCCATGTCTTCGCCGCCGCCGCGCGCGCGATGGGCTTTCCCGCCCGCTATGTCAGCGGCTACCTGATGATGGACGCGGCTGTCGAGCAGGCGGCAAGCCATGCCTGGGCCGAAGCTCATGTTCCGGGCCTCGGTTGGGTTGCCTTCGACCCGGCAAACGGCATCTCGCCGGACGAGCGCTATGTAAGGGTGGCGACCGGGCGTGACTACCGCGACGCCTCGCCGGTATCGGGGATACTGCTCGGGCAGGCGCAGGAGAAGCTTGCCGTCACCGTCACGGTAGAGCAGTAATTTCCACGAGATTCGCTGCCGGAAGAAGACTCATGACCTATTGCGTCGGCCTCAAGATCGACCGCGGGCTCGTGTTCATGTCGGACACGCGCACCAATGCCGGCATGGATTCGATCTCGACATTCAAGAAGATGCATGTCTGGGAACAGCCCGGCGAACGCGTCATCGTGCTGATGTCGGCGGGCAACCTCGCCACCACGCAGGCCGTGGTCAGCGTTCTCGACGAACGCAACAAGGCGGTCGGCGATCGTCACGAGAAGCTGCTCGAGACGCCTTCGATGTACCAGACGGTGCGGCTGGTCGGCGACACCGTCAAGGAAGTGATCGCACATTCGTCGCCGGAAGGCGAAAAGGCCGATTCCTATTTCAACGCCTCCTTCATCCTGGGCGGCCAGATCAAGGGCAGTCCGCCGCGGCTGTTCATGATCTATCCCGAAGGCAATTTCATCGAGTCGACCGACGACACGCCCTTTTTCCAGATTGGCGAGACGAAATACGGCAAGCCGATCATCATACGCGCTTATGACCGGGCCATGAGCCTGGCCGAAACGGTGAAACTGCTTCTGGTCTCGTTCGATTCGACGCTCAAGTCGAACCTCTCGGTCGGCCTGCCGCTCGACCTGCTCTTCCTCGAAAAGGACGCCTTCAAGGTCGGGCTCAACAAGCGGATCGGCCAGGACGATCAATATTACCGGACGATTTCGGACGGCTGGTCGAACGCGCTGAAAGCCGCCTTTGCCAGCCTGCCCGATTTTCCGGGGTAGGGCTCCCGGTTACGCCCGGTTGCCTTGATGTATTTAACATGTTAATCAATTAACGATAAACCAGCCTGCCAGCAGAGCATGGCGGGTTGACGGGAGGATACATGGACAACGAGCAATTCCGCGACTGGTCAAGGCGCGCCGCTGATTGGGGCGTAGACTATCGTGCCGGCTTGCGCGACCGGCCGGTGCGGCCGGCTATCGCGCCCGGCGAGATATTCCGCAGCATCGAAGCATCTCCGCCCGAGACAGCAGAGCCGATGGACAAGATCTTCGCCGATTTCGAAGAGAAGATCGTGCCCGGCATGACGCATTGGCAGCACCCGCGTTTCTTTGCCTATTTTCCGGCCAACGCGGCGCCGGTCTCCGTGGTGGCCGAGTATTTGGTTTCGGCGATGGCGGCGCAATGCATGCTGTGGCAGACTTCGCCGGCGGCCACCGAGCTCGAGACACGTATCGTCGACTGGATGCGCCAGGCGCTCGGCCTTCCCGAAGGTTTCTCCGGCGTGATCCAGGACTCGGCGTCCTCGGCGACGCTGGCGGCGGTGCTCACAATGCGTGAGCGGGCGCTTGACTGGCAGGGCAACAAACAGGGTTTGGCCGGGCAGGCGAGGCTGCGCGTCTATTCCTCGGATCAGGTCCACACCTCGATCGACCGCGCCATCTGGGTGGCCGGCATCGGTGAGGAAAATCTCGTCCGCATCCCTGTCTCTGGCCGTTTCCGCGCCATGGACACGGCCGCGCTGGAGAAGGCGATCATCGCGGACAAGGAGGCCGGCCTGCTGCCTGCCGGCATTATCGCGTGCGTGGGCGGCACCAGCACCGGTGGCACCGATGACATTGCGGCCGTCGTCGCCGTCGCCAAGCGGCACGGGCTCTATCTGCATGTCGATGCGGCGTGGGCCGGATCGGCCATGATCTGCCCGGAATACCGGCATTTCTGGGCCGGCGTCGAAGGCGCTGATTCCATCGTCTTCAATCCGCACAAGTGGCTGGGCGCGCAATTCGACTGCTCGATCCAGTTCGTCAGCCAGCCGGAAGACCTTGTGCGCACGCTGGCCATCAAGCCGGACTATCTGAAGACCCGTGGCCATGACGGCATCATCAATTATTCGGAATGGTCGGTGCCGCTTGGACGACGCTTCCGCGCGCTGAAACTCTGGTTCCTGCTGCGCGCCCATGGGCTTGAAGGCCTGCGAACGATGATCCGCAATCACGTCGCCTGGAGCGAGAGCCTGGCCGCGCGCCTTGCCAAGGAAGCGGACTTCGAGCTCGTCACCGAACCGATGCTGTCGCTGTTCTCGTTTCGTCATCGCGCCCCTTCCGGCGTTGATTCGGACGAGCACAACCTGCGCCTGGTCGACGCGATCAATGCCGATGGCCGCATCTATCTGACGCAATCGCGCGCCGATGGCCAGGTCGTGATCCGCTTCCAGGCCGGCCAGTTCGAATCGACAGCGGCAGACGTCGACATGGCGTTCGACGTCGTCACCGAAATCGTCCGGCGTCCTGTCTGATCCCGAGCGGCGTTTCGCTTTCTGGAGGTTTCGTTAGCCGGACCAAGCCTTTTCACTGTTTTCGTTTTCCGATATAAAAAGGGAAAACGAAAACGGGAGGATGCCCGATGTTTCTTTCGCCGCGCCATGCCGAGATCATCCAGATGGCGAAGGATCATGGCCGGGTTCTGGTCGATGACCTTGCGACGCATTTCAGCGTGACGCCGCAGACCATCCGCAAGGATCTCAACGACCTTTGCGATCAACGGCTGCTCACCCGCATCCATGGCGGGGCGCTGTTCCCCTCCGGCATCGAGAACATGGAGTACGAGGCGCGGCGCAAGATTGCCGCAGATGAAAAGGAAGCGATCGGCCGGGCCGCGGCGAAGCTGATCCCCGACAACGCCTCGCTTTTCATCAACATCGGCACCACGACGGAGGCCGTCAGCCAGGCGCTCCTCGACCATAGCGGGCTTATGGTCATCACCAATAACATCAATGTTGCCAACAGGATGCGTATCTACCCCTCGATCGAGGTCGTGATCGCCGGTGGCGTGGTGCGCGGTTCGGATGGCGGCATCGTCGGTGAGGCGGCCGTCGATTTCATCCGTCAATTCAAGGTCGACTACGCCGTCATCGGCGCTTCGGCGATCGACCATGACGGAGCGTTGCTCGATTTCGATTTTCGCGAGGTGAAGGTGGCGCAGGCCATCATCGCCAATGCGCGGCATGTCATCCTCGTTTCCGACCGGACCAAGTTCGAACGCACGGCGCCGGTTCGCATCGGCCACCTATCCCAGGTCAACACCTTCATAACCGATCGTTGCGACATCCCGTCAGTGCGCAGGATCTGCGAGGAAGCGGAAGTTCGTTTGATGGAGACGGTTCCCGGCTAAAATTCCGCTCGGTGCCTTCTTGCGATATTTCGTTTGACATTCGTTATTGGTTCGAAATAATCCCGCCACGTTTTCGTGAGACGCAAAAAGCAGCGTCATGCGAAATCGTTGGAGGCCCCCATGGACGCATCCCCAATCCATGACATTTTCGTCATAGGCGGCGGCATCAACGGCTGCGGCATTGCCCGCGATGCCGTCGGTCGTGGGTTTTCGGTGTATCTCGCCGAGATGAACGATCTGGCCAGCGGAACGTCCTCCGGCTCGACCAAGCTGATCCATGGCGGCCTGCGCTATCTCGAGTTCTACGAATTCCGGCTGGTGCGCGAGGCGCTTATGGAGCGCGAGGTGCTGTGGAAGATCGCGCCGCATATCATCTGGCCGATGCGCTTCGTGCTGCCTTACGCCAAGGGTCTTCGCCCGGCCTGGATGATCCGGCTTGGCCTGTTCCTTTACGACCACATCGGCGGGCGCAAGCTGCTGCCGGCGACGAAGACGCTGGACATGGGCGCCGACCCGGCAGGCAAGCCGTTGAAGCCGCTGTTCCACAAGGCATTTGAATATTCCGATGGGTGGGTCAACGATGCCCGCCTGGTCGCGCTGAACGCCCGTGACGCTGCCGACCGTGGCGCCATCATCCGCACCCGCACGAAGGTGGTCAGTGCGCGCCGCGACGGCGACCGCTGGACGATCCAGGTGCAG
The DNA here is from genome assembly GCA_040755925.1 of Pseudomonadota bacterium. Lineage (GTDB taxonomy): Bacteria > Pseudomonadota > Alphaproteobacteria > Rhizobiales > Rhizobiaceae > Mesorhizobium. Next base: position 7,313 of record JBFLWR010000389.1, on the reverse strand, counting down.
AATGCTTTGACCGGTGAGACCGAAGAGGTTTGCGCGCGACTTCTGGTCAACGCCGCCGGGCCGTGGGTCGACCATGTGCTCGCCGAGGCCATCGGCAAGAACAACGTGCACAATGTCCGGCTGGTGCAGGGCAGCCATATCGTCATCGGCAAGAAATTCGACGATCCGCGCGCCTATTTCTTCCAGAACAAGGACGGCCGCATCATTTTCGCCATCCCGTATGAGGAAGAATTCACGCTGATCGGGACCACCGACCGCGATTTTCCGGGCGATCCGCACGACGTGAAGATCAGCGATGCCGAGATCGACTATCTCTGCGCCGCGGCGAGCGAATATTTCGCGCAACCCGTCAAGCGCTCCGACATCGTGTGGACTTATTCGGCGGTGCGCCCGCTTTACGACGATGGCGCATCGAAGGCGCAGGAAGCGACGCGCGACTATGTGCTGAAGGCCGATGGCGGGGAGGGCGCGCCGCTGCTCAACGCCTTTGGCGGCAAGATCACGACCTTTCGCCGGCTCTCGGAATCGATGCTGGAAAAGATCGAAGGCTTCCTCGGCAAGCGCGGCAAGCCATGGACGGCGGACGCGCCGCTGCCCGGCGGCGAATTTCCGGTCACCGGCTTCGATGCCCAGGTCGCCAAGCTCAAGAGCGCTTATCCGTTCCTCGAGCAGCGGCTGGCGCGCAGGTTCACCCGGCTCTACGGCACGCGCGCAGCGAAGCTGCTCGGCCCTGCCAGGTCGATTGCCGATCTCGGCCGCGATTTCGGCGCCGACCTCTATGAGGCCGAGGTGCGCTATCTCGTCGAGAACGAGTGGGCGGTCACCGCCGAGGATGTGCTGTGGCGCCGGACCAAGCGCGGCCTGCATTTCAGCGGCGAGCAGACGGCGGCGCTGGAGGAGTTCATGCGTGGGATTAGCGCCAGGCAGGTCGCTGCGGCCTAGCAGCACGGGGTTGCCGGCGCGTGCCGCTTTGCCGGATGCACGCGATTCTGCAACGTTGGATTCGCATGGAATCCGTCGTCGAGGCGGCGTTTGTGAAGGATTTGCGAGGGAGGCGGAATGAGCGGGTTTGTGCTGGCCATCGACCAGGGAACGACATCGACCCGTGCCATCCTGTTCGATGACAGATTGAAGGTCGCGGGCACCGGCCAGCAGGAGTTCACGCAGCATTATCCGGCCTCCGGCTGGGTCGAGCATGATCCGGAGGAAATCTGGTCCAGCGTCGTGGCCACAGTGAAAGGCGCGCTGAAGGCCGCCGGTCGCGAGGCGTCGGATGTGGCGGCGATCGGCATCACCAATCAGCGCGAGACCGTCGTTGTCTGGGACAAGGCGACCGGCAAGCCGATCCACAATGCCATCGTCTGGCAGGACAGGCGCACCGCGCCTCTTTGCCAGAAGCTCAGGAAGCAGGGACTGGAGAAGAAGTTCACTCGCAAGACCGGGCTGCTGCTCGATCCGTATTTCTCCGGCACCAAGATCGCCTGGTTGCTGGACAGGGTGAAAGGCGCGCGGAAGCGCGCCGAAAAAGGCGAGTTGCTCGCTGGAACCATAGACAGTTTCCTGATCTGGCGGCTGACCGGCGGCAAGGTGCATGCCACCGACGCCACCAATGCCTCGCGCACGCTGGTCTACAATATCGAGAAGAATGTCTGGGACGAGGAGCTTCTCGCCATTCTCAAGATACCGGCCGCGCTGCTGCCGCACGTGAAGGATTGCGCCGACGACTATGGCGTCACCGAGAGGAGCCTGTTCGGCGCTGAAATGCGGATCCTGGGCGTCGCCGGCGATCAGCACGCTGCGACAATTGGCCAGGCCTGCTTCGAGCCCGGCATGATGAAATCGACCTATGGCACCGGCTGCTTCGCGTTGCTCAACACCGGGGCCGACCTGGTGCGTTCGAAGAACCGGCTGCTGACCACCATCGCCTACCGGCTGAACGGCAAGACAACCTACGCGCTGGAAGGCTCGATCTTCATCGCGGGGGCTGCCGTGCAGTGGCTGCGCGACGGCATCAAGGTGATCGGGAAGGCCGAACAGAGCGGCAAGTTGGCGGCGGAGGCCGATCCGGCGCAGCAGGTCTATCTGGTGCCTGCGTTTGTGGGGCTCGGCGCGCCGCACTGGGACGCCGACGCGCGCGGCGCGATCTTCGGGCTGACGCGCAATTCGGGACCGGCGGAATTCGCCCGCGCCGCACTTGAATCCGTGGCGTACCAGACCCGCGACCTGCTCGATGCCATGCGCAAGGACTGGAAAGGCGCCTCGGCCAGGACGGTGCTTCGGGTCGATGGCGGCATGGTGGCATCCGATTGGACGATGCAGCGCCTGGCTGACATTCTCGACGCGCCCGTCGACCGTCCGACCACCCTGGAGACGACCGCGCTCGGCGCGGCCTGGCTGGCAGGATCTAAGGCCGGCGTTTGGCCGAAGGCGAAAGAGTTCGCGAAAGCTTGGGCGCTCGACCGCCGATTCAAGCCGGACATGGATGCCTCTACGCGGGCGGCGAAGCTCGCCGGCTGGCGCGACGCGGTGCATCGGACGTTGAGCACGAATTAGCGGCAAAAGAGAGAGCCCGCGCCTTGCGACGCGGGCTCGGTCAACGACCCTGTTACTGACTGGAGGCCGTCAGTAGGGCGAAATGCACTGCTGACGCGGGCCGTTGTAGGGCTGGAAAGTGTTGTCCGAGACGCGATATGAGCGGTAGCGATCATAACACCAGCGCACATGCGCGTTGCCGCGATGGACGCGGTTGTTCTCGCTGTTGATTATGGCGCCGCTGATCAGGGCGCCGGCGGCGAAGGCGGCAAGCGGGAACCAGTAGTCGCCATGGCGGCGGTAGCCCGGGCGATAGTCACGGTAACCGCGATGGCCATTCCAGTAGGCGCCACGGTCATCGCGCGAGAAACGCCCGCCGTGGCGATGTCTCCACTGGAAATCGCGGTTGCCAGCTTCGACTTTTTGAATGTCCGGTGATGCCTGAGATACCAGAGGCACGAACACCTCGGCGGCATTGACCGGCAACGCCGCGGTGGCGGTGAACGAAACCGACAGTGCCGCGGCAAGCAAGCCCGAGACGATCCTTTTCATGCTTTCTCCTTGGGAAGGTGGTTGACGTCCCTTTTGTCGGTAAACGGATAACGGGTGCAATTGTTCCTGGTAAAATCGTAAGTTGTTTCCGCGCCATGTGGAGTTTGCTCTATGGCAAAGGCGATGAGATGGTTCCTGGGCGGCGTTGGAGGCTTCTGAAAACTCCGCCGGTAAGCCGGTTTTTTCCGGTTGACCCATGGCGGCACTCTCCCTATGTTCCGCGCAATTTCGAGGGCGGCCTTTTGAGCCCGCGGGAGCGCGTAGCTCAGCCGGTAGAGCAACTGACTTTTAATCAGTAGGTCATGGGTTCGAATCCCATCGCGCTCACCAAGGTTTTCAATCACATCGGATATCCAGTTCTTCCGCCGGCACGCGATATTAGCTGTCGCTTGTATAAATCTGGAATCAGGATCATGGTTTACGAATGCAAAGGGCACGCGCGCCGAGATCGCGCGCAAGCTCACCTCCACGTTGCGGTTTGCTTGTGGGGCGCCGCGCTGGCAAGCGCGGATGGAGAGGATAAAATTGGCGGACAAAGTCATCGCAATCAAGGACTGGACCTGTGCCATGAACGATGAGCTTGGCCGGGTAGCATTGACGCTCAAGCCTACCGATGGCGAGCCGGTCGTGGTGTTGATGACTATCTTCCAGGCGGCAAGGATCGGGCGCGAACTCCTGTCGCCGAAACGGTCTTAGCCATCGTTTCATACAGGCGCTGGTGTCGGCGGTCGAAGCCGGGCACCCGAACTTGTCGCGAGACGGGGCCGTGGTTAGGATCGGTCTTCCCCAGGGAGGCCCTGACCATGGCAATCGACCTTTCGGCGGATGCTCCAGCCCCTAGAGCGGCGACACCCGGCAAATATCTCTTCGGCCCGGTCGCCGACTTCCTTATGCTTGGCGGCAGCGCGTTTCTGATCCTGCCGGTCCTGTTCCTTGTCCCGCTCGAGTATGAGGGGCTCCTTGCCGCCACGATGGTCTTCGTCGCCTATCTGGTGAACTATCCGCACTTCGCCCATTCGTATCAGATTTTCTATCGAAACTTCGCACGCAAGGTGAGCGGCGACGGCTACGACAGAAGCCTACAGCTTCGCTACATTTTCGCGGGCATCGTGGTTCCCCTGATCATGGGCGCGTTCTTCGTCTATGGCGCGGCGACATCGAACACGCACCTTTTGGGGTTCGCGGCCAACGCGATGTTCTTCTTCGTGGGTTGGCATTACGTCAAGCAGGGCTACGGCATGCTGATGGTCGACGCCGTCCTGAAGCGCAAATTCTTCGACGAGCGGGACAAGAAGGTGCTTCTGGTCAACAGCTATGCCGTGTGGATCCTTGCCTGGCTGCAGACGAACACGGCGGTCACGCAGGGGCAGTATTACGGACTGCAGTATTATACATTTGCCGCTCCATCCTGGATTGTCGATCTGGCCCTTCTAGCGGCGGTCGCATCCACGGCCACGACAATCCTCATGCTGGTCAATCGCTGGCGCCGGAACGGCGGTGCGTTGCCCTATAACGGCATCGTGGCCTATGTCGCGTCGCTTTATCTCTGGATCCTGATCGCCAGAATAAACCTTCTCTGGCTGCTCGTGGTGCCGGCGCTCCATTCGCTGCAATATCTGGCCGTGGTCTGGCGCTATCAGACCAATGTCGAACGCGACGTCGTGGATGCCGAAAAGGACCCGGAGCCGAAAGCCCTGTCCGTCCTTGGCCCGCTCTACCGGCTTCGGGTCCTGGGTTTCATCGTCGGCGGCGCGGCGCTTGGGTATCTCGGCTTCTGGCTGATCCCGTTCGTGCTGACCGCCCTGATCCCTTACGACAAGGCAGTGCTTGGATCCTCGCTGTTCTTCTTCATCGTGCTGATCTTCATCAACGTCCATCACTATTTCCTGGACAATGTGATGTGGCGCCGGGGAAACCCCGAAGTGTCGCGCTATCTGTTCCGGTAGGGCGAGTCCGGCAGCCGTGCCGCTGCTTCAATTTGGTTGGCACACCTAGCCGGTCACGCCGAGGGGTGGACCCAACCGGTTGTCAATTCGACTGCGCCAGCAGAAGGCGAACGATCGGCTGCACGTTGTCTTTGTATGTGATGCATCGGTCGTAGAAGCCTTGAGCCACACGCTCTCGTCCGATCCGCTCCCATTCGGGCGTCGGCTCGATCCAGTCGGGGACCTGCGCGATAAGGCGCTCGCGGTTCAGACAATCAGGGTCGCGCGCAAGGATCAGGCGCGCTTCGTCAGCCAGGGGGGTATAGGCCTCGATCGCTGCTTTCTTTCTTGCCCGCGCTGCCTGATCCAGCTCGATTTCCACATGTACCGCGCCAGGCACATTGGGCACGGCAGCGGAGGAAAGCTGTTGACGCCTGGTGCCTGTTCTTTGCAGCAGAGCGTTCACAGCGCTCCCGAATACAAAGGCCAGGTCGTGCACGGGATTGTAGCCGTCGACGGCATCCGACACGACCTGGACTTCCCGGTGTCCGGCAAGATCCGCGCTGATCCTGGCGAACATGTCCAAAAAAAATGTCTGGTCACGGGCCAAAAGCGCCTCGTACCAGGCGGCGTCGGGTGTCTCGCCGAAGACCGAACCCGGCGTCGCGCCGGCGGCATGCACGATATGGCGGGAGTATTCGGTTCTCGCACTCTGACGACCGCCGGAGCCGTCGGTCAGAAGGTAGACCCTTGGCTTGGTGAGTTCCAGCCAGTGATGAATTCTAAGCTCATGTCCTGGATGAGCGAGGATCAGCACATTCTGCAGTCCGCTGTCCATGGTGTCGTTCTGGGCCTGTTCCCACGATGTAACCGGAAATCGCGTCTGCTGTATCAGTACCCTATGCCCACGGAAACTTGTTTGGCCGAAATCTTCTTACTAAGACATCGCCTGCCATATGCAGTTCTATCGCCGATGATGGTGGCGAAGCGGCAAGGAGCCCATCTTGCGGATTCTCATCACAAACCTGTCGGTAGCGCAAAACAGTGGGACAGAATCGGTTGTCGAATTGCTTGCCGATGGTCTTCGCGGCGCCGGGCACCAGACCATGCTGCTCGCCACAAGCCTCGGTGACATGGCCGACAGAATGCGGCGGCGGGGCCATCACGTGGTCGATCGGATTGCCGAAATCGTCGATAGGCCCGACATCATCCACGGCCAGCATCTGACGCCTTGCCTGACAGCCTTGGCCAGGTTTCCCGACGTGCCAGCCGTATTTTCGTGCCACAGCTCGTTTTTCGAGGTCGAGGCGCCCATGCTCCACCCGCAGATATGCCATTGGATCGCGGTGGATGAGGCGTGCAGGGCCAAGTGTCTGTCGCGGGGCATTCCGGACGACAAGCTCGACCTTATCTACAACGCCGTTGACCTTGCGCGCTTCAAAAAACGCCCGCCGCTACCAGCCAAGCCAGCGCGAGGGTTGCTGCTGACCAAGAACCACGACCACCAGCAGGCAGTGCGCGAGGCGTGCGCGGGCACCGGCATCCAACTGGACGAGTTGGGTCCCGCCACCAACCGCTACTCATATCAGATCGAAAAGGATCTGCTGGCCTACGACATCGTATTCGCGACCGCGCGCATGGCCATAGAGGCAGCCGCGGTGGGGTGCGCGGTCGTGGTTTGCGATGCGCGCGGGTTCGCCGGACTGCTCGACACCGGCAACATGGCGAGTTGGCGGCAGGCGAACCTCGGGGTGGCGCTGCTCAAGAGTGCTGTCACCGTCGAAAATCTGACGACCGCGATCGCCAGCTACGATGCCGATGATGCCGCGGCCGTTTCCGCCTATTTTCGAGATGCCGCGGGCTCCCAGCATTTCATCGATGAACATCTGCGCATCTATGGCCAGGTATTGCATGCCGGCCTTCGAGCCACTCCAGACGAAGTGTCCCAGGGGACAGCTTCCTGGATCGAGGAGATTGCGGTCTCGCTCCCTCGCCGTCGATGGTTTCAACTCGTCAAGGAGATGCACGGCTGGCCGAATGCGATCGATCAGGTAACGATGATGGAGTTGCTGCGATCGAATACCAGGACCTTGGAAGCGAATTCCGCGTTGTTGACGGCGGTTGGAAAACGGACTGATGGCTCGGTCCAAGTCGGACCCGACAGCCAGGAAATTCTCCACCAGATCGATGAGCGCGTTTCGCGGCTTTCGCGATTTGTCGACGAGATCAGCCGCCTCTACAACGGCATGTTGCCGCTGTTCATTCGTAAGGTGCTTCTGAGCATCCGGACGCGCGGCTGATTTG
>JBFLWR010000388.1:0-5344 GCA_040755925.1 Pseudomonadota bacterium | reverse complement strand
GCAGCACCTGCGCAAGATGTACGGCAAGTCGTTCATGGCCGAGGTCGTCAACGAGATCCTGAACGACTCGACCCGTTCGATCATCTCCGGCCGTGGCGAAAAGGCCGCCATGCAGCCTGAAGTGATCATGACCGAGGACGAGAAAGAGGCCGAGAAGATCCTGGCCGGCGGCGCCGATTTCGAATTCCGCCTCAACTACGAGGTGATCCCGGCAATCGAGATCAAGGATTTCTCGGATATCAAGGTAAGGCGTCAGGTCTATGACGTGCCGGAGTCCGAAATCGACGACCAGGTGAAGCGCGTGGCCGAATCGGCGCGCAGCTACGAGCCGAAGGACGGCAAGGCGGCGGAAGGCGACCGCGTGAGCATCGACTATGTCGGCAAGATCGACGGCGAGGCTTTCGCCGGCGGCGCCGGCACCGACCAGCCGCTGGTGCTCGGCTCCAAGGAGTTCATCCCGGGCTTCGAGGACCAGCTGATCGGCACCAAGGCCGGCGACGAGAAGCAGGTCACCGTCACTTTCCCGGAAAACTACCAGGCGGCGCATCTGGCCGGCAAGGAAGCCACCTTCGACGTCACCGTCAAGGAAGTGGCGAAGCCGGGCGAACTCGAAGTCAATGACGAGACCGCCAAGAACCTCGGCCTGGAGTCGCTGGAACGCCTGCGCGAGATCGTGCGTGGCCAGATCGAGAGCCAGTTCGGCTCGATGACCCGCCAGAAGGTGAAGCGCCAGCTGCTCGACCAGCTTGATGCCGCCTATTCATTCGAGGCGCCGTCCAAGCTCGTCGAAGCCGAGTTCAACAACATCTGGGCTCAGGTCAACCGCGATCTCGAAGCGGCCGGTCATACGTTCGCTGACGAAGAGACGACCGAGGAAGAGGCTCGCGCAGAGTACATGCGCCTTGCCGAGCGCCGCGTGCGTCTCGGCCTGGTGCTTGCCGAGATCGGCGAGAAGGCCGGCGTGACCGTTTCGGACGAGGAATTGCAGCGCGGCCTGTTCGAGCAGGTGCGCCGCTTCCCGGCAAACCAGCAGCAGGAAGCCTTCGAGTTCTATCGCAGCAATCCTGAAGCGATCAACGCGCTGCGCGCGCCGATGTTCGAGGAGAAGGTGGTCGACCACCTGCTCGGCCAGATTTCCGTCGACGACGTCAAGGTCAGCAAGGAAGAGCTGATGGCCGACGACGAGGAAGCGGAAACCGCGACCAAGGCTAAGCCGGCCAAGAAGGCCGCGTCGAAGAAGGCCGAGGCCAAGGCAAGCGAAGCCAAGGCAAGCGACGCCAAGACGGGCGAAGCTGCCGAGGAGGCGGAAGAGCCCAAGAAGAAGGCCGCGCCGAAGAAGAAGGCCGCCAAGGACGCCGAATAACGGCTCACCAGATTGATTTCGAAAGGCCGCCGAGGGGCGGCCTTTTTCATTGGCGCTGCCTTCATTGTGGCGCCTGAGCAACACCCTCAACTTGTGTTGATGGCCGGCCGCTGGCGATACCGAACGTTGATCATTATCTGCGCGGTATCGCATTTCGCATGGGTCGTTCGGAGGCATTGGTGAGGCTGGCATTCGAGATGAGGGGCGTGGTTGCAGCCGCGGCGCTCATGCTGGCGGCGACCGGTGCTGCCCATGCAGGGTCGGATCTTGGCAACTGGCGCGTCGATGTCGGCGGCGATGGCCAGGTCACGGCATCGCTCTACGCCACCAACAAGCTGCTCACCGGCGGTGGCGCGCTGGGCTACAGTCCCGTGCTGACACTGGCCTGCCGGCCGAAAGGCGAGCCGCGCTGGAGCGAATGGCTGCAGCTCAGCGATGCTGTCTCGGCCAGCCAGAAGATCACCATGTCGGTCGCTGTCGATGGCGGCAGCAAGTTCAATGAAAGCTGGTCGGTCGGGCCGCGCGGCCGAACGCTGGTCAGGGAAGGAAGCGACGGCATCAAACGGTTGGTTTCTGCAAACCGGCTGCTCCTGTCCTGGCGCTTCGGCCTGTTGTCCGGGCGCGGCGAGGCCGATTTCGAACTCGCCGGGCTCGCCGAAGCGGTCGGGCAGATCGCCGCGAACTGCAACACCGATCCGCCTTGATCGGCTAGAGGACGCCAGCCAGCTCGGCGGTTGTCATCACGCGCCCGAATACCTTGCCGATGATGCTCAGCGTCGCACTGTGCGACGCCTCATCTATCCCGCCATTGGCGTCGCTGATGAAGGCGACCTTGTAATCGCGCATGAAGGCGCTGCGCGCGGTGGATTCGCAGCAGATGCTGGTGACGGTGCCGATGATGATGACCGTGTCGACCTGGCCGGCGCCCCGGATGTTGCGCAGCACCGTTTCGAGCTGCGTGTTGTGGAACGCGTCGTAGCGGTGCTTCTTGATGACGATATCACCAGGCAAGGGCGCCAACTCGGTGACGATCTGCGTGCCGGCGCTGCCTTCCCGCATGCCACTGGCCTTCAGCCTCGGCTGATAGGCGGTTTCGAGGGGCGAGATGTCGAAACGGTCGCTTAGAACGTGCTGCGTGTAGATCACCGGGACGCCCGCGGCGCGACAGACGTCGATCACCTGCCGCATCGCCGGTATCCGATGCCGCGCCATGACCACCTCCATGATGGCGCCTTCATCGACAAAGTCGCTTTGCATGTCGATGACCAGCAGGGCGGCGCGTTCCTTTTCGAACGGCCAGGGTTCATTGCCGTGTTGAGGCATTTCCGATCTTCCCATTTCTGACTGAGGCGGGGCATCTGCCCCTAGGCGGTTTCAACCGCTGCGTACTTTCCCGGCATCGCTAGATCAACAGTAGCCCCTTCATCGAGGCGTTGCCCTTGCGGCCGATGATGATGTGATCGTGCACCGCGATGCCGAGCGGTTTCGCGGTGTCGATGATCTGCTTGGTCATCTCGATGTCGGCGCGCGACGGCGTCGGATCGCCGGACGGATGGTTGTGGAGGAGTCTGCTGTGATCGATTAACCTACTGTATTTGCGCAACAACTTGGTGCTGCGGAAGTTGGGTGAGGGCGGCAACTGAGATCGGCAAATCGTGCGCGTCGGTGATCATCATACCTGATCCTGATCACTCATGCCGAGGCGCGTCGATGCACGGCAGGTCACGCGGTTCTTCTCGTCCCAGGCATCGAGTTCGTCAACTGGATAGAGCACCGCTTTGCCGATCTTGATGAAAGTCGGCCCGATTCTCATCGCCCGCCAGTTGCGTAGAGTGCCTATCGAGATGCTGCCACGGTAGCGCTCCGCGACTTCTTCGGCAGTGAGATATCTCCTGGGGTCCATGCTTAGCTCCACATTTCGCAGTCGCGACGCCTGTCGACGCATTTTGAGCACAAGGATCACACAAGGCGGTGCGAACACGTTCCGGCCGATTCCCGCACGCTGGTGCATGCGGTTGCACGCTACGAATGGGACTTTCACCTTCGGACGGGAAGCGCGGACAAGCGGTGGTAGTGGCCGCGGATACCCGCGGATAAGAATCGGACAGGCCGCGCTCGTTCAGTCGACGATCGTCGCTGGCGGTCCGCTTCTCAAACAATTCCAGCACAGCGTGCGGCGCAGCGCAGAATATGGCGAATGACCGCAGGGAGGCGATGACGAGATTGCCGATCAACCGGGGTCAGGCCGTAAGGCCGAACTGATCTTTGCGTTTGAAGCATCTTCCCTTGTGGCTAGTCTTGTCGCTGCCTATATGACCGTCGCGGGCCGGGCCCCTCTGGCGACCATGATGGTCGTGATGTCGGACCGCATCGAGTGCGCTCGATGCCCGGGTCCAATCCTACGCTCCCGATCGAGCCGCACTCCCTGACAAGGAGGCGGCATTTGGAATTCCTACTGCTCGAGTGGCTCGGCAAGCCCGCCTGGATGTGGCTTGGCTTTGTGTCGATCGTCGGTTTGCTGCTCACGCTCGACCTCGGTGTCCTGCATCGCAAGCAGAAAGAGATTGGCGTGCGCGAAAGCCTCGTGCTCTCGGCAGGCTATATTGTACTCGGCGTCTCCTTCGCTGGCCTCGTTTGGTGGCAGCTGGGCGAAACCGCGGGCATCCAGTATCTCACCGGCTTCGTCGTCGAAAAGAGTTTGGCGCTCGACAACGTCTTCGTGATCGCCTTGATTTTCGGCTACTTCGCTGTGCCGCGCCAGTATCAGCATCGCGTGCTGTTCTGGGGCATTCTCGGCGTCATCGTTCTGCGGGCCATCATGATCGGCATCGGTGCGACGCTGGTCGCCGAATTCGCGTGGGTGCTCTACGTCTTTGCGGCCTTCCTGATCCTGACCGGCATCAAGATGCTGGCGCTGGGTGACAAGGAGACCGATCTCTCGAAGAACCCGGTCCTCAAGCTGATCCGCCGCCGCTTCCGCGTGACCGAGGAGCTGCACGGTGAGCGCTTCCTGGTGAAGCTGCCGGACCCGAAGACGGGGCGGCTGGTGCGCTACATGACGCCGCTCTTCCTCGCGCTGATCCTGATCGAGATCGCGGACGTGATTTTCGCGGTGGACTCGGTGCCCGCGATCTTCGCGATCACCACCGACCCCTACATCGTCTACACCTCCAACATCTTCGCGATCCTGGGGCTGCGCGCGCTGTATTTCGCGCTCGCCGCCGTGTTGCACCGTTTCGCCTATCTGAAGCAGGCGCTCGCCGTGCTGCTGATCTTCATCGGCTCCAAGATCTTCGTCGCCGACCTGCTCGGGCTCGACAAGTTCCCGGCCGTTTGGTCGCTCGGCGCCACCTTCGCGATCCTCGCTTCGGGCATCGCCTATTCGCTGTGGCGCACCCGCAATCCCAACCCTACCGTGAAAGGAGAGTCCTGATGCCCTTGTTGCTGTGTCCCAACGACAACGGATCGATGCAGACCGTGCAGCGATCCGGAGTCGAGTTCGACATCTGTCCGACCTGTCGCGGCGTCTGGCTCGACCGCGGGGAGCTCGAAAAGCTGCTTGCGGTCGCACGGCAGCATGATGATGCAGATCCGGTCCGCGATCGGGAGCGGCCGTCGGAGAGCGGGCATACCTACCGACAGCCCGCTCGCTCCGAAGGTCGCCGCGGTTGGGACGATGATGACGACGACTATCGGCGCAAGAAGCGGCGATCGAGCATCTTCGACATCTTCGACTGATCGGCCGGTTGGCGGCGCTTCATGCAACATCGAGGAAAGGGAAAGTACATGCCGTATCGACATGCGCTTGGACGTTTTTCGAAACGCTCCTGGGAAGACTTCGGCGACGAGGTTCACCGGGCGCAGAACGAACATCTCATGGAAGGCATCGTCGCGGGGTGTGCGCTGGTCGCCTACGCCGATGGCTGGGTAACGACGGAGGAGCATGACCGGATGCTCGGGTTGATCCGTGGATTTGAGCCG
>JBFLWR010000387.1:0-9061 GCA_040755925.1 Pseudomonadota bacterium | reverse complement strand
CGAGCCGGCTAAATGGGCCTGCGCAACTTGGCCCATTAGCCGGCTGCTAACCGACCGGTCGCCAGCGGGAGCGACCGATTCCAGCGTGGCCGAGTTGGATCCCCTGAGCGGATGTAGCTCAGTCGTTCACCGACAGCACCATGATCGGGTCAGCAATCTTGGCCTTCCCGTCATCGATGCCGTACGAAAACTCCTCCATAGAGGCGTCGTCCAGCCAAACTGCAAAAGAGCGGAGGCCTACCATTCATCGTGCCGCTTGCGGATAGTCCTATCTACAAAATGGAAAGACGCGGTGAATTCCCTCACCGCTTCAACCTCACGCCTCGATGCGTGGTCTGGGATTTGGGAGAGGTCGAGACATGGCTGGAACAGCGCCGTCGGTCATACACGGAAGGCCTTGCTAAGATCGCGCCTGGCCCCGACGGCCGGCGGCGCCGTACCCGGCCGGTTAAGCAGTGACCGATCGGATCGGCTGACGCCTTCCGCTATGGGGCCGATTGCGACCTGTCGGCTTTGAGGCACGGATTTCCGTAAGCAGACCTACAGGCCCGCCAAGCACAGGGGACGATTACATCTCGCCGGGGTGATGATCCTTTTTCAGGCAGGAAACAGAAATGCCGAAGCGGGATCGAAAAAGATCTGCCGGCTCGAAGCGGTACCGGCACCGTCCGGTTCTGCGGCGTCCGAGATCGGCCTGACGTCGATCTCGTCGCCTGACGCCGTGCGCGCCACGACGCGCCGGCGATCGCCAAAGAAGGCGGCGTCGACGATCTCAACGGCGAGCGAGGCGTTCCCTGACACGGGCGTCATCCGGAATGCTTCAGGACGCACCATCAGCTTGGTCTTCTGGCCTCGCTTGAGCTCGTCTCTCGCCCTCACGCCCTTGATGATCGAGCCGTCGACCAGTCGCACCACGGCAGCGCCGTTTTCTGTCTCGAGATGCTCGGCCGGCAGGAAATTCGAGTTGCCGATGAACCCGGCGACGAAATCCGTGGCGGGCCGGAGATAAAGGTCCTCTCCCGTACCGATCTGCTCGATGCGACCGTCCCTGAAGAGCGCGATCCGGTCCGACAGATGCAGCGCTTCTTCCTGGTCATGCGTGACATAGAGGATGGTCACGCCGGTCTCGCGATGGATGCGGCGGATCTCGGCCTGGATTTCCTCGCGCAATTTCTTGTCCAACGCCGAGAGCGGCTCGTCCATCAGGAGGATGGGCGGATCGTAGGCGAGCGCGCGGGCGAGCGCGACGCGCTGCTGCTGGCCGCCGGAGAGCGCGGCGGGCAGCCGCTCGGCGAAGTTTTCGAGCCGCACCAGCGAAAGCATGTCGGCGACCTTGCGCTTGACCTCGGCCTCAGGCCGGCGGCGGACGCGAAGCGGGAACGCCACATTTTCGGCGACGCTCAGATGCGGAAACAATGTGTAGCGCTGGAAGACCATGCCGATGTTGCGCTTGTGCGAGGGCACCGACAGCAGTGACTTGCCCTGCAGCAGCACATCGCCCGACGTTGGGTCCTGGAAGCCGGCGATGGCGTAGAGCGTGGTCGATTTGCCCGAGCCGGACGGACCAAGGAAGGTCAGGAATTCGCCCTTGGGAATGTCCAGCGTCACATCATGAACGGCCGTGAAGGCACCGAATGCCTTGCGCAGTTTGCGGATCGAGAGAAAGGGCTGGGTCATGTCTGCAGCTTTCGGCGCAAGAGTGCCGTCACGATCATCAGGGCGAGCGTGAGCGCGACCAGCAGGCTGGAGGCGGCGGCGATGACGGGGGTGAGGTCGGATCTCAGGCTGCCCCAGATCTTGACCGGCAAGGTCTGCAAGGTCGGGCTCGCCATGAAGATCGCCACGACTACCTCGTCCCAGGAGGCCAGGAAGGAGAAGATCGCGGCGGAGAAGATGCCGATGCGGATCGACGGCAGAGTTATGCGGAGCTTGGCCTGAAACGGGCTGGCGCCGCAGACGATCGCCGCGTCCTCGATCGACTTGTCGAAACCCTCGAGCGCGGTGGCGATCGGGATGATGGCGAAGGGCAGCGCCAGCACGGTGTGGGCGACGACGAAGCCGACGGTGGTGCCGCCCAGGCCAAGCCGCAGGAAGAAGGCGTAGATGGCGATGGCGAAGACGACGACCGGCAGCACCATCGGCGTCAACAGCAGCCCGCGCAGAATCTCGCGGCCCCGGAACTGGCCGCGAACCAGCGCGAAGGCGGCGAGCAGGCCGATGGCGACGGCGAGGATAGCCGTCATCGTGGCGATGCGGGCGCTTGTCAGCGCGGCCTCGATCCAGGACGGATCGGCAAACAGTTCCTGATACCATTTCAGCGTCCAGCCAGGCGGCGGGAAGGCCAGCCAGCGCGACGAGCCGAAGGAGAGCAGCACGATGAAGACCACCGGCAGCAGCAGGAAGGCGGCGACAAGCGTGGTGAAACCGAGGAGCGCGACTTTCAGCCAGCCGAGGCGGTCGTAGTCGAGCAGCATTTCAGGCGCCTCCCGCCACGCGTTTTGAGGCGACCAAGCGCAGCTGCAGCGCATAGAGCGCCATGGTGACGACGAGCAGGATGAAGGCGGCAGCACTGCCCAGTCCCCAGTTGAGCAGCGACTGGATCATCTGCGCGATCATTTCGGCCAGCATCATGTTCGACGTGCCGCCAAGCAGCGCAGGCGTGACGAAGTAGCCAAGGGACATGACGAAGACCATCAGGCCGCCGGCGGCGATGCCGGGAAGCGAAAGCGGCAACAGGATGCGGCGGAAGGCTGCAAGCGGGCTCGCGCCGCAAAGCGCTGCGGCGCGCAGCGTCATCGGGTCGATCGCGCGCAAGGTGCCGACCAGCGGCAGGATCATGAAGGGGAGCATGATGTAGACCATGCCGATGGTGACGCCGGTGAGATTGTTGATGAGCGGCAGCGGCTGGTCGATGATGCCGGCGCCCATCAGCGCTCGGTTGATGACGCCGGTGCGTTGCAAGAGCACCATCCAGGCATAGGTGCGGGTCAAGAGGTTCGTCCACATCGACAGGATGATGATGCCGAAGAGGATGGAGGCGAGCGCCGGCGGCATGATCGCCAGCATCCAGGCGACCGGGAATGCGACGAGAACGGTGACGATGGTGACGACGGCGGCGACTAGGAAAGTGTTGAAGAACACCCGCGCATAGGTGCCGTCCCCCAGCAGCGCCGCATAATTCTGCAGGCCGGGAGCAGGATCGGTGACGCTGCGCAGCAAAAGCGCCAGAACCGGCACGACGAAGAAGAGCCCGATCAGGATCAGCGCCGGCAGAAGGCCGCCGAGGCCCGCCGGCATTCGAGGCGCTGCGATTCCTTGCTGTGCTTCCACCGACATGGCGGTATCCCGGATTGCGGATCGGGACGGCCAGCGCCGCCCCGATATGTCATGAAATGGCAGCGGTTACTTCGCCTGCCACGCGTACCAGCGCTTGGCGATCTCGTCGCGGTGTTCGGCCCAATAGTTCATGTCGAGATTGATCTGGCCATCGACATGGGCGTCGGGCAGCCCCTTGACCACGTCGGCCGGCATCTCGGCCTTGGCCTTGGTGTTGATCGGGGCGTAACCGCTCGCCTCGGCGAATTTCGCCTGGCCGGCCGGGCTCGTCGCGGCGGCGAGGAACTTCATGGCGCTGTCCTTGTTCTTGGCACCCTTCGGAACGACGAGAACATCGGCGGCGGTGAGGTTCTGGTTCCAGGAAACGCCGACATCGGCGCCGTCCTTCTCCAGCGCGAAGACGCGGCCGTTCCACAACTGGCCGAAGGCAGCCTCGCCGGAGGCGATCAACTGCTGCGATTCAGCACCACCGCCCCACCAGACGATGTCCGACTTGATGGTGTCGAGCTTCTTGAAGGCGCGGTCGAGATCGAGCGGATAGAGCTTGTCGGCCGGCACGCCGTCGGCCAGCAGCGCGATCTCGATCACGCCCGGGGCCGACCATTTGTAGAAGGTGCGCTTGCCGGGAAACTTCTTGGTGTCGAACATGTCGGCCCAGCTTGCCGGCTCGCCGGAGACGGCGCTTTTGTTCCAGGCGAGCACGAAGGAATAGTAGAAGCTGCCGACGGCATTCTCATTACTGAAGCGCGGGTCGAGATCAGCCTTCGGCACGACGGCGAAGTCGATCGGCTCGAGCAATCCGTCCTTGGCCGCCTTGATGGCGAAATCCATCTCGACATCGACGACGTCCCAGGTGACGTTCTTGGCGTCGACCATGGCCTTCAGCTTGCCGTAGTCTGTGGGACCGTCCTGCAGCACCTTGATGCTCGAAGAGGCGGTGAAGGGTTCGGCCCAGGATTTGGTCTGGGCCTCCTGGGTGGTCCCGCCCCAGCTGGTGAAGACCATTTCGTCGGCCTTGGCGGCCGTGGTCGCCATCAGCCCGGCAAGGATGCCGGCGAAAATCAGTTTCATGTCGTTCTCCTCTGATTGGTTGTTCCGTTTCTTGTTCTTCGTTGCACCGTCGTCATGTCGCCTCAGCGCATGACGAAGGGATCTGGAATCGGCTCGTCCGAGGTGCGGATCCACACCGACTTCGAGCGCGTATAGTCGCGGATGGCATCGAGCCCGCCCTCGCGGCCGAGGCCGGAAAGGCCGTAGCCGCCGAAGGGAACAAGCGGCGAGACGGCGCGATAGGTGTTGACCCAGACGACGCCGGCACGGATGCCGCGCGCCATGCGATGCGCCTTGGCGAGATTTGAGGTGAAGACGCCGGAAGCCAGCCCGAAGGGCGTGTCGTTGGCTAAGGCGAGCGCTTGCGCCTCTGTATCGAAGGCAATCGCGCTGAGCACCGGCCCGAACAGTTCCTCACGCACGCAGGCGAGCGCCTGGTCCTGCGCTTCGATGATCGTCGGCGTGTAGTAGAATCCGTCAGCCTTGTCCTTCGGCCGCGCGCCGCCGGTGATCAGGCGGCCACCCGTCGCCAGGCTTTGCGCGACGATCGCCTCGATCTTCTCGCGCTGGCGCGAAGTCGCCAACGGACCCATTTCGGTCGCGGGATCTTGCGGGTCGCCAATGACGATGGCGTCGGCCTTGCGTTTCAGCCGCGCAAGAAAATCGTCCTTGACCGGACGCTCGACCAAAAGCCGCGAGCCGGCGACGCAGCTCTGGCCGGTGGCCGCGAAGATGCCGGCGACGACGGCATTGGCCGCGCTGTCGAGATCGGCGTCGGCGAAGACGACGACCGGGCTTTTGCCGCCAAGTTCGAGCGTGGTGTAGGCGAGGTTCTCGGCCGTGTTGACGACGATGCGCCGCGCGGTCGAGGGACCGCCGGTGAAAGCGACGCGGGCGACCAGCGGATGGCTGGTCAGGCGATGCCCGCAATCATGGCCGAAACCGGTGATGATGTTGACGCTGCCGGAAGGGAAGCCGGCTTCATGGACGAGCTCGGCGAAAGCAAGCAGCGGCGCCGGCCCGTCCTCGGATGCCTTGAGCACGACCGTGCAGCCGGCGGCCAGCGCCGGGCCGAGCTTCACCGCCGACAAAAAGAGCTGCGAATTCCACGGCACGACGGCCGCGACTACGCCGATCGGCTCGGGCCGCACCGTCACTTCCATGTCGGCCTTGTCGATCGGGATGAAGGCGCCTTCGTGCTTGTCGGCCAAACCGCCATAGTATCGGTAGTAGTCTCCCACATAGGCAATCTGGGCGCGCGTCTCGCGAATGATCTTGCCGGTGTCGCGTGTCTCCAGCTCTGCCAACCGGCCAGCATTGGCGGCGACCAGATCGCCGAGCTTCACCAGCAGTTTTCCACGCGTCGTCGCCGTCATCGATACCCATAGGCCCGAGCGCAGCGCGCGGTGCGCGACCTCCACGGCGCGGTCGACATCGGCAACGGTCGCGGCCGGCATCGTCGCCCAGGACAGGCCCGTGGACGGATCGATGCTTTCGAAGGTGGAGGCGGGCTCAGCGAACTGGCCGTCTATGTAATTCCTGAAGGCGGTGCTGTTCATCGCGACCCCGCCTTCTGGAAGGCCGGCATCACCTTGTCGATGAACAGCCGCAGCGACTTCTTCTTGCGCTCATGCGAGAGGCCGCTGTCGATCCAGATCGAGTACTGGTCGTAGCCTTGCGCTTCATAGGTCTTCAGCCTGGCGATCACCTCGTCGGCCTCGCCGATCACGAGGTTCTGCCGGATCTTGTCCGGCGCGTATTGCGGCATGGCCGCGATCTCTTCCTCGCTCAGCGGCTCCAGAACGCCCTGGCGGACGGGCTTCTTGTTCTGGAACCAGGCGCCGAACTGGCAGTAGAAGATCGACAGGTCCTGGCTGAGCCGATCGGCATCGGCGGCATCCGCGGCGACGAAAGTATGCATCAGCAGCATGATCTCCGGCCGCGCTATGTCAGGGTGCGCCTGGCAGGCGGTGTTGAAGCGCTCCATCAGGCTCGCGACCTCTCCGTCGCCGGAGGCGAGCGGCGTCACCTGCACCTGGCATCTGTTGGCGACGGCGAAGTCGTGCGAATTCGGATCGCGCGCGGCCACCCAGATCGGCGGATAAGGTTTTTGCAACGGCTTGGGCGAGGAAGTCGTCGGCGGGAACTGCCAGAACTCGCCGGAATGCTCGTAGTCGCCATCCCAAAGGCCGCGGATCGCTGGGATGATCTCGCGCATGCGCTGGCCGGCGCCCCAGGCATCGAGACCCGGGAAGACGCGCTGATACTCGTAGCTGTAGGCGCCGCGCGCGATGCCCAGGTCCAGCCTGCCGCCGCTGATGACATCGGCCATCGCCGCCTCGCCGGCGAGTTTGATCGGATGCCAGAACGGCGCGATGATGGTTCCAGTGCCGAGGCGGATGGTTTTGGTCTTCGCGGCGAGATAGGCGATGTTGATGAACGGGTTCGGCGAGATGGTGAACTCCATCCCATGATGCTCGCCGATCCAGGCCGTCTCAAAGCCCGCTGCTTCCGCCAACAGCACGAGTTCCTCGAGTTCGGCCACCAACTCGGAATGCGGCTTGGCGAGATCCGAGCGCTCCATATGGACGAAAAGCGAAAACTTCATCGGTCTCACCGCTGGCCGGAATGAATTGGGCCGGATTGGATGGACGCCGACGGCGCAGGCTTGGCGAGCGGCCGGACCTCGCCTTCGACCTCGTTGCCGACATAGACGCCGAACGTGTCCTCGGCGCGCTCGCGCGCGTAGCGGGCGAGCATCGATCGGACGGCCGGGTCGGCGATCTTTAATTCGGCGATGCGTTCGATCTCGACAAAGCGGATCTGGCCGTCGCCGGAGACGGGAGCATCCACCGTCCCGCGATAGTAGACGTGCGTACGGGCAGTGTCCGTCGCGTCGTCCCACACCGCGTACAGAAAGCCGAGCTCGGCATCGATCGCCTTGGCAGCAAGTTTTCCCCTGAGGCTGCGGGCATCGTTCGCAGCACCGAGGCCGCGACCGGCCGGCAACTGGTATGATCCCTCGGCGGTCTCGAAGAAGAGCACGCGGCCTTCGTTCTCGAGGATGGCGCCGACCTCGGTTCCGGGCGGAGCGGCCGCCGTTAGCGCTTCCTGGCTCAGGCCCGGTGTGACATAGGCGCCCCGGCAATAGCCGAGAGGCTGCGCGCCGTTGTGAGTGAAGTCATGGACACGGCCGATGAGGATCGAATGATCGCCCGCATCGACCAACTGCTCCATGCCGCAATCGAAAACCGCGACCGATCCTTCGATCAGCGGATTGCCGGTCTGGCCCGGCTGCCACGCGACGGACGCGAACTTGTCAGGGGCTTTCGAGGCGAAGATGCCGGACGCAGCCTTCTGGGCTTCCGCCAGGATGTTGATGGCGAAGCCCCTGGAGGTCGAGAAGGCCTGATGCCCCAGGGCCTTCTTGGCGATGCAGACCAGCACCAGCGGTGGCTCGAGCGAGACGGAGGTGAAGGAGTTGGCGGTGAAGCCGCGCGGGTCGCCGGCCTCGTCAATCGTGGTGACGACGGTGACGCCCGTCAGGAAGGAGCCGAGCGCGCGGCGGAATTCCATGGCGTCGAATGCGGGATCGGCCGCAGCCCTTGCCGAAGCTCTCGACGCCCGATCGAGAAAGGCCGTGATGCGCTCAGTCACCTTTCGCGGTGAAGCGATCGTCATCATGTGCTTTTCGCCGGCAAGCACCAGGCATTGTCCGGCCGGCGCGAGCCGCGCCATCGCCGCCGACATGGCGGGCGTGGAGTTGCGATCCTCCGATCCGGTCATGAACAACGCGGGTGCCGCAAGATCGGCCAGACGATCCGCATGCACCGTATCGGCACCGGCAAAGAGGCGATAGGTGCGGGCATAACCGTCGGCGTCGACGCTTTCGAGCGCCAAGCGCGCCGTCGCGGCCGCGTCAGCCAGAGCAGGCGGGATCGGATTTCCGAACCAGCGGGCAATCGTGGCGGCGATCGCGGACGGATCGCCGGGGCCACCCAGCGCCGCCGCCCGTTCGCGTACGGCTTGGGCGAGTTCGGGCGGGCGACGGAAGACGGCGTTGAGGCACACCAGCGAACCGACGCGCGACGGCGCGCGGAGCGCGAGTTCCTGCGCGACCAGCGCCCCCATCGAGTGGCCGACGACCGCGACGCTATCCAGACCCAGATGGTCGAGCAGGCGGATCGCCTGATCGGCGAAGTCGGACAGCCCGGCGTTTTCCGGGGGCAGCGGCGAAGCGCCGTGGCCGAGCATGTCGATGGCGATCACGTCGAAGCGGTCTTGCATGGCGGCGATCTGCGGGAGCCAGATTTCGGCATCCATGCCAACGCCGTGGATGAGCAGGACTGGCGCACCGGAGCCGGCGCGGATGAAGCCGGTGCCGTCGGGAGCCTTGCTGCGCATCGTCGCCACGTCAGCCATGCAAATCTCCGAGCTCCTTCAGGTCCTGGTAGCGATCGCCGATGCGGTGATGCGGGCGACCGCCGATCGACGCGCCGAGCGCCACCACCAGCTCGTCGGCGGCAGGCGCATCGCCGATCTGGAAATGCACCGTCAGGTAATGCGAGCGGCGGCCTTCGTCTTTCTTGTCCATCAACGGGATCATGATCGGCGTGTTCGGACCTCCGCGCAGATTGGTGAAGGCGAGATAGGTCTTGGCGCCGACGGCGCGGCG
>JBFLWR010000386.1:0-4272 GCA_040755925.1 Pseudomonadota bacterium | reverse complement strand
GTTCGATGAGCCGCTCTCCAATCTCGACGCCAAGCTGCGCGTGCAGATGCGCTCCGAAATCCGCAAGCTGCACAGGCGGCTGAGCGCGACCTCCGTCTTCGTCACCCACGACCAGGTCGAGGCGATGACGCTGGCGGACAGGCTGGTGGTGATGAATGGCGGCAGAGTCGAGCAGGTCGGCACCCCGGCGGAAGTCTACAGCCGGCCGGCCAGCCGTTTCGTGGCGACCTTCGTCGGCGCGCCGGCCATGAACATGCTTGAAGGCACGGTCACGCTCGACGGCGTTTCGCTGCTCGGCGGCAGCCGCAAGCTCAATGTCTCGCGCGCCGGCCTGCAGGTCGGTTCCAAGGTCGCAGTCGGCGTCCGGCCGGAGGCCGTGCGCATGGTGGCGCCCGGAACGCCGGGGGCGCTTGAGGCCACCGTCGATCTCGTCGAGGAACTGGGCGCCGGGCGGGTGATCTATGTCGATCTCGACGGCGCGCCGTTTTCGGTGGTGACCTCGGAGACCGTCCATCCGGAACCGGGCAGCGCGATCGGCCTGCAGTTCGCCGAACCCGACCTGCACTTCTTCTCTTCTGAAACCGGTGTGCGGCTCGACGTGTTCAAGGCTTCAGTGCCGGAACCGGCGCTGTAAGCCCTTGGCCGGCAGCCGATTTTTACAAGCTTGATTGAGGGTTCACGGAATGGAGATCATACAGGTCACCGACGTCCATCTCGGCCGTCGGGGCGAAATTCGCTATGGTGCAAACCTGCATGAACGGCTTGATCGCTGCGTCGACCACATCAATGCCCGCCATGGCGATGCGACGCTCTGCGTATTCACCGGCGATCTTACCGAGGCCGGCGAGGCCGAAAGCTATGCCGACCTGAAATCGGCGCTCGGCCGCCTTACCGTGCCTTACCGGCTGCTGCCTGGAAATCACGACCGGCGCGCCAACATGATCGCAGCCTTTCCCGACAATCCGATCGACGACAACGGCTTCGTGCAATCGGCCTTCGATACGCCGGAAGGACGGCTGCTTTTCCTCGACAGCCTGGCGGAAGGCCGCGTCACCGGGGAATTGTGCGACAACCGGTTCGCCTGGCTGGACGCGCGGCTTGCCGAGGTGGCCGGCAAGGCTGCCTATATCTTCCTGCATCATCCGCCGGTCGAACTCGGCCTGACGATCCTCGATCCGCTCGGCCTCGAACGGCCACGGCGCTTCCTCGACCTGCTGGCCCGCCACGGCAATGTCCGGCACATCTTCTTCGGCCATGTCCACCGCGACATCGCCGGCACGGTGGACGGCATCCCGTTTTCGGCGCAACGCGGCCTGCATGCCCGCTTCATGCTCGACCTCGTCGGCGATGAGGTGGTCGAGCAGGCGCCACCCGCCTATTCGATCATCCTGATCGACGGTGCTCGCGTCGTCGTTCACAGCTGCGATTTCCTGGAGGAATGGCCGCTGTGGTCACCGGCGACCGGCGAGCGTGTGCGGTAGACACGCAGCAACGTTCAGGGGAAGACATGCGCCTTGCCGGAGACGGTGAGCCGCACGATCTCGCCGATCGCCGGCGCGTCCATCCCGGTTCTGCGCAGGATCAGCGGCGTGTTGCCGATCGCCGCGGCGTCAGGCGGATCGGGGTTGTTGAGCAGCCGCACCGCGACGGTGCAGATCGAGCCCGCGAATTCGCAGTCGGTGACTTCGCCGAACAGCATGTCGGGCGTCCCCGACATGCCTTCGCGCGATGTCCGCTTCAACATTATCTGCTCCGGCCGCAACATGATGCGGGCGACGTCGCGCCGCTCGCGCGTGTCGACGCCAATGCGGCCGAGCGGCGAGATGGCGAAACCGTCGGCGATCTTGGCCGGCACGATGATGGCGTCGCCGAGGAACTCGGCAACCATCCGATCCCGTGGCTGGAAGTAGAGCTCGCGCGGCGTGCCGACCTGTGAGAACAGCCCATCGCGCATCACGGCGACCTGGCTGGCGAAGGACAGCGCCTCGGCCTGGTCATGGGTGACCAGGATTGTGGTGATGCCCGCCATTTCCAGGAGCTCGGCGACTGCCTTGCGCATCGAGGCGCGCAAGCCGGTGTCGAGGGCCGAGAATGGTTCGTCGAGCAGCATCAGCCTGGGTTTCATGGCCATGGCGCGGGCAAGTGCGACACGCTGCTGCTGGCCTCCGGAGAGCTGGTGCGGACGCCGTTTCAGGATCGCCTTGTCGAGCCCGACCGTGTAGGCGAGCTCGACGATGCGCTCCATGCGCTTGTCCTCGCCGCGCGGCATGCCGAAACCGATGTTGTCGGCGATGCTGAGATGCGGGAACAGGGCGCCGTCCTGCGCGACGATGCCAATGCCGCGCAGATGCGCAGGCACCGCGGCGCCGCCATTGGCGAGCACCTTGCCGTCGAGCGCGATGCGGCCGCTATCGGGCGCTTCGAAGCCGGCGATGAGCCTGAGCAAGGTGGTCTTGCCGCAGCCCGACGGGCCGACGATCGCGGTGCGGCTGCCGCTTTCGACCTTCAGGTCGACGCCGGCGAGCGCCGCCACCGGGCCGTAGTGTTTCGTCACGCCGCTGAGTTCGAGGAAGCTCATCGTCCGGCCATCCGCTTCGACTGGACGTAGAGCAGCCAGGTCATCGGCAGCGACATCGCCACCATGATCAGCGCGTAGGGGGCGGCGGAAGCGTAGTCGATCTCGCCGCTGTAGGACCAGAACGCCATTGCCAGCGTGCGGGTGCCGTTGGGCGCCAGCATCTGGGTGGCGGTCAGTTCATTGGTGATGCCGAGCGCCACCATGGCCATACCGGCCGCGGCCCCAGGCGCCGAGAGTCGGATCGTCGTCGACCACAGCGCCCTGAGCGGCGGGCGACCGAGGCTCGAAGCGGCCCGCTCGAGCTCCACGGGCGCCTGTGCGATCGAAGCGCGCAAGCTCACCAGCGCGCGCGGCAGGAACATCAGCGCGTAGCCGAACAGGATGGTGAAAAGCGTCTGGTAGAGGGGCAGAGCGACGCGCACGGTGATGGTGACCAGCGCCAGCGCGATGACGACGCCCGGCAGCGCGCCGACAATGTAGTTGCAGCCTTCGAGCAGGCGCTGCAGGCGTCCCGGGGCGCGGATAGAGACCCATGCCATCGGCATGGCGGCGACGGTGGCGAGCAGCGCGCCGGCGATCGCCAGGAACAGCGTCTGGCCGAGCGCCAGGCTTATCTCGTCCCAGCGCCAGACCTCGGCGCCGCCGGCGAACAGCCAGCGGCCGACTGTGACGAAAGGCACGCCGAGCGAAAGGAGCGCGGTGGCGGCGGGCAGGACCAGGCAAGGCAGCGTGGCGCGGCCGAGCCGGAGGCGCTGTTGCCTGCGTGCGGCGCCTGAGCCGACCCTGGCATAGCGCTCCTCGCCGCGCACGAACACCTCGAGCGCCAGCAGCACGAAGCAGCAGGCGACGAGCACGGCGGCGAGCATGTTGGCGGCCGGGCCGTTGAAGGTCGACTGGAACTGGTCGACGATCGCCGTGGTGAAGGTGTCGAAGCGGATGAAGACGTAGAGACCGTATTCGGCGAGCAGATGCAGGCCGACCAGCAGCGAGCCGCCGCATATGGCCAGCCGCAACTGCGGCAGCACGACGCGCGCGAAGACCCTCCACGGGCCGAGGCCGAGAGCGGCCGCGGCGTCTTCCAGCGCGGGATCGAGCCGGCGCAGCGCCGCCGAGACAGGCAGATAGAGGAACGGGAAATACGCTATGACGGAGACGAGGACGCCTGCCCAGAGCCCATGCAGGCCGGGCACGAGGCTGATCCAGGCGTAGCTGTGCACGAAGGCAGGGATTGCCAGCGGGGCCACCGACAGCCAGGACCAGAAGCGGTTGCCGGGCAGGTCGCTGCGCTCGGTCAGCCAGGCCAGCGCCACCGACAGCGCGATGGCGATCGGGACCGACACCGCGACCAGGAGGATGGTGTTGACCAGGAGGTCGCCGACGCGGGGGCGAAAGATCAGCCCCACCACGGTTTCCCAGCCGGTCTGGACGGCGACCCAGACGATAAAGGCGAGCGGCAGCAGCGCGAGCAACGAAACCACGGCCGCGGCAAGCAGGATCCAGGGCAGGGGCCGCCGGCCATGCCGACCGGTGGCCGGCAAGCCCGTTGGCGAAAGGTCGATCGCGGATCGCATCAGGCGGACCGCCGCCTCGCGGCCACCGCCCGGCGCGGGCAATCTGATGAGCCGCGGACGCGGCTGGAAGCGCAGCCGATGGTCATCGACGAAGCCATCTCCAAAAACAGAACGCTCCCGCGG
>JBFLWR010000385.1:0-3091 GCA_040755925.1 Pseudomonadota bacterium | reverse complement strand
CCGGCAGTCGGCGAGCATCGTTCTCGACAACTGGCTGCACGGCCGGCGCAAGGCTGTCTGGATCTCCAAGTCGGACAAGCTGCTCGAGGACGCGCAACGCGACTGGGCAGCACTCGGCATGGAGCGTCTGCTGGTCACCCCGCTCTCACGCTTTGCGCAGGGCCGCGCGATCACCCTGCCTGAAGGCATCCTGTTTACGACCTATGCCACGCTGCGCTCCGATGATCGCGGCGAGAAGGTTTCGCGCGTCAAGCAGATCGTCGAATGGTTGGGCTCCGATTTCGATGGAGTGCTCATTTTCGACGAAGCCCATGCCATGCAGAATGCCGGTGGCGGCAAGAGCGAACGTGGCGATGTCGCGCCCTCGCAGCAGGGGCGCGCCGGCCTGCGTCTGCAGCACGCCCTGCCGAGTGCACGTGTGGTCTACGTCTCCGCCACAGGAGCCACCACGGTCGGCAATCTGGCCTATGCGCAGAGGCTTGGCCTCTGGGGTGGCGAGGACTTTCCGTTCCTGACGCGGGCGGAGTTCGTCGAGGCGATAGAGGCGGGCGGCGTCGCGGCGATGGAGGTGCTTGCGCGGGACCTCCGCGCCCTTGGCCTCTACACCGCGCGCTCGCTCTCCTTCGATGGTGTCGAATATGAGCTGATCGAGCACGAACTGACGCCGGAGCAGCGGCGCATCTACGATGCCTATGCCGGCGCCTTTGCCGTCATTCACAACCATCTCGACGCAGCCATGCAGGCCGCCAACATCACCGGGGACAGCGGCACGCTGAACCGCCAGGCCAAGTCGGCCGCGCGCTCGGCTTTCGAAAGTACCAAGCAGCGCTTCTTCGGTCATCTGCTGACGTCGATGAAGACGCCGACACTGATCAGCGCGATCGACAAGGACCTTGAAGCTGGGCATTCGGCGGTCATCCAGATCGTCTCGACCGGTGAGGCGCTGATGGAGCGCCGGCTGGCCGAGATTCCAACCGAGGAATGGAATGATGTGCGGGTCGACATCACGCCGCGCGAATACGTGCTCGACTATCTTGAGCATTCCTTCCCGGTCCAGCTCTACGAACCCTTCACCGATTCCGAAGGCAACCTGTCGTCCAGGCCGGTCTTTCGCGATGGCCAGCCCATTGAAAGCCGCGAGGCCGTCACGCGCCGCACGGCGCTGATCGAGACGCTGGCGAGCCTGCCGCCGGTTCCCGGCGCGCTGGACCAGATCATCCAGCGCCTCGGCACCGACCTTGTGGCCGAGGTGACGGGCCGCTCGCGCCGCATCGTTCGCAAAGGTGAGCGGCTGATGGTCGAGAGCCGCGCGACCTCCGCTAATCTCGCCGAGACGCAGGCCTTCATGGACGCTGCCAAGCGCGTCCTTGTCTTCAGCGATGCCGGCGGGACCGGACGCAGCTACCACGCCGATCTGTCGGCGCGGAACTCGAGACTACGGGTCCACTACCTGCTGGAGCCGGGATGGAAGGCCGATGCGGCTATCCAGGGCCTCGGCCGCACGCACCGGACCAATCAGGCGCAGCCGCCGCTGTTTCGGCCGATCGCGACCAATGTGAAGGCCGAGAAGCGGTTTCTCTCCACCATAGCGCGCCGCCTCGACACGCTGGGGGCCATCACGCGCGGCCAGCGCCAGACCGGCGGGCAGGGGCTGTTCCGGCCGGAGGACAATCTGGAATCGCACTATGCGCGCGATGCCCTTCGCCAGCTCTACCTCCTGATCGTTCGCGGCAAGGTCGAGGGCTGTTCGCTGCAACGCTTCGAAGCGGCGACTGGCCTGAAACTGATGGACGAGAGTGGCATCAAGGATGACCTGCCGCCGATCACCACCTTTCTCAATCGCCTGTTGGCGTTGACCATCGGGCTGCAGGACATTCTCTTTGCGGCCTTCGAGCAGTTGCTCGCCGCCAAGGTGGAAGGCGCGATCGCCGCCGGCGTCTATGACATTGGGCTGGAGACGCTGCGGGCAGAGAGCTTCGCCGTCACCGATCGGTGCACGATCTACACCCATCCGGCCACCGGTGCTGAAACGCAGCTCCTCACCATCACCCAGCGCCAGCGCAATCGGCCTTTGCTGGTCGAGGAAGCCATCGCCCATCTCGACGATCCCCGCGCCATGCTGCTCGTCAACGAGCGCTCGGGTCGCGCCGCCGTGCGGATTCCCGCGCCATCGATCATGCTCGACGATGGTGAGATCGAAAGGCGCATCCGCCTTGTTCGCCCGATGGAAGAACACAATGCCTCCATTCGTGCGATCGACGAGAGCCATTGGCGCTGTGCGGATCGCGAAGCCTTCGCGGTTTGCTGGAACGCTGAGGTCGCCGACGTGCCGGCGCTCTCCGAGTCCACGATCCACGTCGTCGCTGGTCTGCTGTTGCCGATATGGAAGCGGCTCCCCAGCGAATCGAGCCGCGTCTACCGGCTCCAGACCGATGATGGCGAGCGCATTATCGGACGCAAGGTGTCGGCAGCCTGGGTCGCCGGCGCTATCGCAACGGGCGTGACCGCTCTCACCTCTGATTATGCCTTCGACGCGCTGCTGGATGGTCGCAGCATGCTCGACCTTGCCGGAGGCCTTCATCTGCGGCGCGTCCGCGTCATGGGCGCCAACCGCATCGAGCTTTCCGGCTTCACCGACCCCATGCGCGAGCGGCTCTCGGCCTACGGGCTTTTCCACGAGATCATCTCCTGGAAGCTGCGCATGTTCGTTCCCGCCGACGCGACCGGTCGCCAGGTTCTTGCCAAGGTGCTCGAGCGCTACCCGGTGCAGCGCATCAGCGAGAGGGAGCCCAGCTGATGCCCGTTCGCGATGCTTTCGAACTGGCATGCCGTCTCGGCCGGCAGGCCGAGGCGGTGTGCCGCCGCTATCTTTCCAATGGCCATCGCGAGGGCCGCTACTGGCTGGTCGGCGATCCCCGCAATACGCCCGGGCGCTCCATGTTTGTCCGTCTGGTGGGCACGGAATCCGGCAGGGGCGCCGCCGGCAAATGGACCGACGCCGCAACCGGCGAGCATGGTGATCTGCTCGACGTTATCCGGGAGTCCTTGAGCCTTGCAGACTTCAAGGATGTTGCCGACGAGGCGCGCTGCT
>JBFLWR010000384.1:0-12741 GCA_040755925.1 Pseudomonadota bacterium | reverse complement strand
TGGGCATGCGCCGGAAAGGCGCCGTGATCGCCCGAGATCCCCATCTTCAGCCCGATCGCGATACCGAGGATCAAGAAGATGATGGCGGTCTTGAAGAAGAGTTCCGAAACGCGTGGCATGTTGTCCTCCCGATGCCCTCTGTAAACCCTGCGCGCCAAGCCTACACCGCATAAAGCTTATTAGCCATCACGCGGCCGTGAAGACATGTGTGGATTTCGGGGTTCGGAGGTTCCGCGATGCCAATCGTCAACGCTGGCGGGACAGCACCCCCCTCTGTCCTGCAGGACAGAGGGGGGTGTGCCGGGCTCACCTTGGCCCCTGAAAACAAAACGCCGCCGGGAAGCCCCGGCGGCGCGGCGGTTCACCCTCTTATGCTTCCTGTTACGGCGACATTGCCGCGGCCTCGGCGTCGATCCTGCTGGCCAGCGTGCTCTTGGCCCAGGCGGTGACGCTGGCGTCGACCGGCTTGTTGGACATGGTGCCCAGCGCCGTGCCCAAGGAGGCGTCGTCGGTGCCGACCGCGGCGGCGGCCGCCGCCGCCTGGGCCGCGGCAGCTGCCGCGGTGTCGGTGGAGAGCGTGGCCTGCTCGGCGGCGATCTGGTTCTGGGTGTCGGTGATCTGCTGCGCCAGCGCCGCCTTCTGCGCGTCCGAGAGGCCGGTCTGGTCGGTCGCCTGCAGCGCGGCCAGCTGCGCGTTGAGCGCGTTGAGCTTGGACTGGTCGGCAGGCACCGTGGCGGCCGCAGCCGCGGCCGCGGCCGCGGCGACCTTGGCCTTCGCCGACAGCGTCACGAAGGCCTGGACGGCGGCGAACTTCTTGCTCTTGGAATGCATGTAGGCGTTGATGTTGCGCTGCAACGAGTTCAGCCGGCCGAGCTTGGCGTGGATGTTTCCGCCCGTCGAGGTGTCGGGCGTGGTGGCCGTGGTCGTGGAGGACGTGGTCGTGCTGTCGGTGTTGTCGGCCGTGTCGTCCGCCTTGCTGACCTGCCCCGGAGCCGAGGAGGACTTGCCGTGGTCGCCGCTGTTGCCGTTTCCATTGCCACCGGAATTGCCGTTTCCGTTGCCGCCGCCGTTACCATTGCCATGGCCGGCGAAAGCGGGCGCAGCCGCAAGCGCCAGGATGGCAAGCGAGGCCAAGAGAGTTTTACGGATCGTCATGAGATATCTCCTGCAGTGAATCGCCACCTCTGCCCGACCGCTAGGCCGCCTCATATGAGAATTTACTAATGGCGTGGAGTAACTTTTATGAAAATGCGGTCGCGATGTGAGAGCAGGCGCGGCAATCCCTGCGAAAGGGCCTGCAAAAAACCTATAACGTTTTGAAAATATTAATAAAAACAACGGCCCAACCGGGCTTGGGCCGTTTGCGACAATGAAGACCCATGTCGTGCCGGACCATGGTCCCAATGCCCTACGACAGACACGCGATCCGGAGTTGGGCGGACCATGTCCCGATCCGGGACGGCAGCCCTGGCATCCGTCTTGCACCGCCCGCCGTGCCGGTTGATCCCGGTCCCGGTCGCGTATCCTGATCGGGTGTAGGCTCGTCGGGTTCGAGGTTGTTGTTGGCCCGGCGAGTTGAGCATTCCATCCGACCGAGGAAGCGAATGTTTAGCGACAAGGAAACCCGAGTGGTCGAGGCCTGCCTGCTGGTTGCGGTGCCGCTGTCGATCGTGCTGGCGGCGATCTTTGCCTGGCTCATTCCGTTCTGAGCAGCGCAATTCCGGACGGAAAACGGAGCCGTCGAAGGAAGGCCCGCATGGCATCGAGCGTCATGGCTTGTACAAGTGCAGCGCTTGCCGTGCGCAGTTCACCGTCCGCATGGGCACCTCCTTCGAGGAAACCCACCTTCCGCTGCACAAGTGGCTACAGGCCATCCACCTCATGTCTCTTCAAAGAAGGGTATCAGCGCCCACCAGATGCACCGCGTTCTGGAAATCACCTACAAGACCGCGTGGTTCCTCTGCCATCCGCGAAGCCATGCGCTCGGACGACTTCACGCCCATGGGTGGCGCTGGCAAGTTCGTCGGGGTGGATGAGACGTACATTGGCCGCCTGGTCGGCGTTCCGAAGCAGAAGAGCGGCATCGCCCACAAGAACACCGTCCTTACGCTATTAAAGGCGGTGAAGGACATCACCGGCAAGGACGCCGAGTTCGTCCGCTGGTTTGGGGCTGGGTCGCGTTAGGGCAGAGTAGCCCGGCCTGCCTTGGCGGATTGGGTGATGGCGCTCTTTCGTAAGCAAGCCGGGCTCTGCGGCGGCGGCAGCGGGTGGGCAACCGACCGCAACTGGTGAGTGTCTGCCCTTGTGCTAGGACAGCAATGGGACCTAAGTCGCCTAGGTGGGGTCTCATTGGTCCATATTTGGCATCTGGCCCCGACTTCTTTTGGGGATGAATTCGGCCAAGGGTTGCCAGCGATAGGGAGAGCCACAGGTATCCTGAAGATTTGCGCCTTGTCGGAGGGACTATATGGCGCTTGAATCCCGAGAGCCGAAAGACCTTGGCATTGTGCAACGGCTTGTCCGAGAGATCGGCGTAACCGAAGCGCAAGCCTTGGAATTGGTCGCGCTCATTGGCTTGAATTGGGCGTCGCTCGTTCGCGAAGCCAAAGAGCTGTTGCGGAAGCCTTAGCCGGGTTTGTTTAAATACATAGATCGCCAACCCTTGGGTAGGGCATCCGCTAGTTTGGCTGGTGGATCGTCTCCGACTGGTGATCTTCCGCAATCCAGTGCCGCCAGTGGGTCGGCCTGACATCGACAAGCATCCCAGTTATGGCGTGCTTCCAGCCGTCCAAGGTTCGTTCACAGGGGAAGATAAGCGCGTGCAAGCCTTCCTCGTCCTCAACTGCTAGCTCCAGCAGCTTGGCAAATGGCGCGCTGAGGATGGTCTCCCACATTGGGACATTATGCGCTCAAATCCTGTCTGCGTATTTGATTCCAATCAGAAATGCGCAGTCGGGTTGGTCAAATATATAATCGCCTGGAATTGGTTTCTGGGCTTACGCAATTCCGGACGGAAAACGGCTGCGCACTTTTCCTGGAGTTGCTTTTTCTAGAGCAGCGAAAACGAGCCGGCCTTGAGCAAGATCGAAAAGCCGATCGCCATCAGGGCGAAAGGCACCAGCCAATGGCCGTAGCGCCGGATCGGCGCGCCCAGTGCCGGATGGTTGACCAGCCAGTGCGAGAAGGCCAGCCAGATCGCCACCATGACGGCGAAGACGGCAATGATGATGCCGATCTCGGCCCTGGTGCTGGTTGCGAAGAGCGGCGTGTAGATGCCGATGTTGTCGCCGCCATTGGCTATGGTGACGGTCGCCACCGCAAACACGTTGCCGAGCCCGGCGGCGGGAGCATCCATTTCGTCATCGCCGGCCCCGCGCCAGGCATCGTGGAGTTTCTTCAGGCCCATCAGGATCGGAAAAAGCCCAAGCAGGCCCACATAGGCGGGCGCAAGCACAAGCGAGACCAGGGAGGCGACAAGGCTGATGACGACCAGCGTCGCGAACCCCAGATATTGCCCGGCGACGACCTGAAGAGCGCGGAACTTGCGATCGGCAAAGAAGCTCAGCAGGACGAAGAGGTCGTCAATGTCGGTCGCGGCAAACACGGTGATTGCGAGCGCGGTGGTGCTGGTCGCCATGCAATCGTCATCCCATTTCTTCGGCGCATGGCCTTCTCGCCTGAGATGGCGCCGCGGTCAACGCCGGTCTTCCAAATCGGGCGAAACAGACCGCCAGCCTCGACCCGGGCCGCCTAGTTGACCAGCGGCACGTTCACGGTGGTCGAGTAGTTGATCGGGTAGTTGCTGAAATAGGGGAAGTTGATGACGTAGGCGTAGGTGGCGGTCACATGCGCCATGCGGAAGCCGTTGCTCGCCGGATCGGTCGTGATGGTGACATTGATGTTCTGCAGGCCAAGCGCCTGCAATTTCTGCGTGGCGATCGACTGGATGTCGGACTGGCTCAGCGTGTTGTTGAGCTGCAGCGAGCGCGCGGACGACTCCAGCGTGTAGCGCACGCTGGAGTCCGCATTCATCGACCAGCCGAAGGCGAAGACGCCGAACAACAGCATGACGAGAAGTGGCGCGACCAGCGCGAACTCCAGTCCGGCGCCGCCGGAGATGTTTCGGGCAAACGATCTTGACGACGCAATTGCGGACGGAAAACCGCTGCGCACTTTTCTTGGCAGCGCTTTCTTGCTTGCCGCAATTGCGGACGGAAAACCGCTGCGCACTTTTCCTGCAATTGCTTTAACGGACACGGACCACCTGCTGATGGCTGATGGCGGTGTTGGTCGGGAAAACGCCGAAGATGAACGGCGGGGTCCATGTGCCCGACGCCTGGATCTGGACATAGACCGACGGGGTCCTCAAGTTGGAGCAAATCGTCGTCGAGGTGACCACGGTGGTTCCGCATTGATAGATGCGGGTGATGGTCACCTGGGCGTCTGCGGGTGCGTTTTGCCAGCTCGACAGCCCGGCGGCCTGGGTGGCGCTGTCGTTGGTGGCGCCGGCCATGACCATGTTCGCCGCCGTCTTCACGCCGGCGCGCATCGACAGCGAACTGGTGACATAGGACCAGCCGTCCAGGATGCCGAGCAGCGCCGCGCACAGGACGGGCACGACCATCGCGAATTCCACCGCGGCGATGCCCGCCTGGTCGCACCAGAGCCGGATCAATCGGCGGGCCATTCGCGTCATTCGACGATCGCGACCGCCTGGGCCGCGGGGATATCCTTCATCCCGAGGCTCGAGCAGTTCTGGTTGATGCTGGAATTGCCAGACCACAGGATGGTGTCGGCCACGACCTGCGTACAGCCGCTCTGACCCGAAAAATTGCCGAGATAGCTGACTTGCTGCGTCGGCATATAGATCGCGCCGGTCAGCGAGGACGCCGCCGTGCCGTTGAAAGTGCTCGAAGCTCCGCTGCCGGTTCGGTCGCCATAGAACAGCACGCCGGAATAGGTGCCCGAGGTCGGCGCGCTCAGGTTGACCGTGGCGTTGCCGTTGATGCTGATCGACGAACTGCCGGCCATGAAGATGGTCACGCCGGTGCAGGGTGAGGCGCAGGTGACAACCGCGTTGGCGTTGATCTTCAGATTGCCTTGCAGGACGTAAACACCGGAAGAAAGCGCGACATTGCCGCTCAGGCTCAAGCCGCTGCAGTAGGTGCCTGCATTCAGTGTCGATTTGTTGGTGTTCTCGCACTTGCTGCCGGCGGCAGGCGTCGGCAGGCCGGCATAGGGATCGGCGGCGGGCAGCGCCTGGGTGATGGGAGCGCTGCACACCATCGGCACCGGATTGCTCAGCGAAACGCCGCCGACCGTGACGAGGCAATCGGCCTGGAGCGATGCCGAGCCCTGCACCTTGATGGCGCTGGAGGAGTTCGAATTCGCCATCACCGAGCAGCCGGTGAGCTTGACGCTGGTGTTGCCCGAAAACAGCGCCGCCTGCGAGGCGGTCGGGTCAAGCGCCAGCACGCAGGCCTTCGAGGCGTTGGTGATGAGCGCCACCGCCCTCGCCTGCTGGGGAACCTGGCCCTGCAGGAAGAGCGAGGTGAAGATGCGGTCGAGGTTCTGGTTGAGGATCACCTCCACGGCGTTGTTTGCCGTGTTCGGGCCGCTGGCCGGCGGCACGTTGACGACGATGGTGCCCGCGCCGAGACCGTTGGTTGTGGCGGACTGGGTCGCCGTCGCCACGATCGTCGGCGTGCCGGAGCCATTGATCTTCTCGATGGCGCCGGCATAGGCGGCGGCGTCCGCGGTCGATTGCAGCTTCAGGCTGGAATAATACCAATACGACGTCTCGACGCCCAAACCGGCGCCGCCGACCACGACCGGCAAGGTCATGGCAAAGATGATGGCGACGTTGCCGCCCTTGCCTTTCATCAGGCTGTTGACGGCAAGCCGTTGCAAGATACGGCCGAAAAATCTCATGGCGCAGCACGCCCAAGCTAAACCCGGCGCGCAGGTGAGCACCGGTCGAATAAACGAATGACTAATTTTTTTGCTCGACTTGCGCCCTTCGGACCCCAGAAGGCGCCTCGGTCCGCCTTGTGGCGCAGGCACCTGGACTTAAGGCCTACATGGCCTCAAACATAAGTCCTAACATGCTAATAACATTATTATTTTAGCATTTGCGAATCTTATCTTTTTTGGAAATGAGCCATAGAGGCGACAGGCGTATCCCTTTGACGATACCGGGTGAAAGGCGCCGCCATGATTGGACGCTTCTGGACTTCGACGAAGGGTAATTTCGCGATCTCGCTGGCGGTCGCGGTGGTGCCGCTGGTGCTGGCCGTGGCCGGCGCCGTCGACCTCGTGGGCACCAGCGACGATGCCGCCCAGCTGCAGAACTCGCTCGACGCCGCCGGCCTCGCCATCGGGACCAGATACCAGGCCAGCATGGCGGCCAGCGACGTGCAGCAGCTCGGCCTGAACTTCTTCAGCGCCAATATGAGCGTCGCCAACGCACAGGAATATGCCGGCAGCGTCGCCGGCTTCCAGGCCACCGCCAGCGGCGGTCCGAGCGGCTATTTCATTTCGCTGTCTTCCAGCGTCAACCGGCCGAGCTTCGTCGGCACCCTGGCCTCATGGCAGGCGACGCGCTCGTCCTCCGTCAAGATCATGCCGGGCGCACAGGCCTGCGTGCTCGCGCTCGACCCCACCGCCAGCGCCGCCGTCAGCCTGCAAGGCTCGACCAATGTCGCGATGACCGGCTGCGTGATCGCCGCCAATTCCAACTCGTCCAGCGCGATCAGCCGGGGCGGCTCGGCGCAGGTCAGCGCCGCATGCATGTCGACCGTCGGCTCGACCTCGGGCATAACCGCGCCCAACGCCACGCTCGCCTGCGGCGCGCCGCTCACCGGCCAGTATGCCTCCTTCGATCCGCTGGCCAATGTGGTGCCGCCCGCCTACGGCACGTGCCAGTCGGTCCCCAACGGCAAGACAATCACGCTCTCGCCCGGCACCTATTGCGACAAGACCATCTCGGGAAAGATCACCCTCAACCCGGGCACCTACGTCATGCGCAACGTCACCATCAAACCCGGCGGCAATGGCAGCCTGACCGGTATCGGCGTGACGATCTTCCTGATGGAAAGCTCGCAGCTCTACATCAACGCCAACGAGGTGGTGAACCTGTCGCCGCCATCCAGCGGCCCCTATGCCGGTATCACTATCTTCCAGGACCACGGCAACACGTCGGCGCTGACGATCAACGGCGGATCCGGCTCGGTGGTCAGCGGCTTCATTTACGCCCCCGACGCGGCCATCACCTATGCCGGCAATTCCGACATGAGCGCGGCCGGCAGCTGCCTGCGGCTGGTGGCCGACACCGTGACGATGACCGGAAACTCCAACGTCAAATCGGATTGCACCGCCGAGCTCGGCAGCCTGGAGATGTATGCCAGCCGGTCGATCACGCTGGTGAAGTGAGGAGTTGATCTCCCTCGAGCGGAAGATCACGGCTCCGGCACGATGTCGGCGCCGGGCTGTTCGTCGAAGAGCACCGCGCAGCCGCGCTTCAGCGCCACCTTGGTCAGCGCGTTGGCCGCGGCCTCGTCGGAGGAAACGAAGTCGCCGGTCAGGACCCGCAACTCCTCGACGGCTTTCGACATTGAAACGACCGAGCCGGCCGCACGACCGCTCGTACAGGCGTCGACGACGCATAAAAGATCGATGAGGTCGAAGTTGTGCATGGCAGCCTCCGCCAGCGCCGTCCCTTCGCTTCGTTCAACGGCGCGGCCGGCCGGTTGGTTCCACGCGACCGGTGTCGGTCGCGGCTGCGACGCAGTCAGCTGGTTTGGGGGCTGGTTGCAGTAGGCGCAGGAGCGCCGGTCGGTTCGCTAGATGGATGGCAGGTCGTTCCTTCTCAGCCGACGCTCGTGGCGCTGTTGGGGAATGGAGCGCCACAACCCACCATATGCAGCCGGGGCGTGTATTTTCATCCGTCAATCGCATGACCAAAGCTGCGGACCTCAGTCCGCTTGAATGTATCGCCGGGTTGCGCGAATATGGTGTGCGCCCGCCACGCGATATGAGCACCGATGACGCCGACGAAAAAGGCACCGCCTTTCGTGCCGACCGAGTTTCACGTAAGCACGGTCGAGGATGACGAGGGCACTCTTTGCATCCTCTCCATACAGACCACGCAAGGCTTGTTGGATATTGCGCTGGATGGGCCAGCTGCCGATGCCATCCTGAAGGCGATAGGCTCGATCAGGACGAAGCTGGAAACGGCCTAAAAGAAAGCCCGGTCTCGCAAACCGGGCAGGGGATGTCTTGGGAACACGGGCCAATCGGGGATGAGTAGCCCCTCCCCAGCCTGCTTCACTTCCGTGATGCTTTGGTGAAAACCTCATTAGGCCAGACCAGCCTGTCACCAAGCATCAACCGGTAGCGGTCATCCAGGCTCGGGATGATCGTCTGTGCCTCACGCAGCGTATGGAAGACCGCGATTGCCACGCTAGATCCATCGTCTTCGATGCGCTCCAGCCGGTAGGCGTCACGACGCTCCGGTTTATTGTCCTCAATCACCCGATACTCCCCAAGGGAGTTACGTTAGCCGCCCTTGATGACGATTTCGTGATGGGCCCGAGCGCCGAAGAGTCCGCCAGCCGGTGTAGCCGGTGCCATTTCGTTCTCCCGAGGCTTGTAGCCTGCAACCGACCCTACAGTCACCGGTTGCAGAGATGCCCGCCAAGCTTGACACCAAACCACTTTTGTTCTCTTAATGTTCCGTAAAAATCCCTTGCAAAAGACAATGCTAATGCTGCACCGCCAAACGACGACAGGGTGGTACGGGAGCGCGCGATACCTGCCATGGACGCTTCGGCCGCCACCATACTGCATGCCGATCTCGACGCCTTCTACGCCTCGGTCGAGCAGCTGCTCGACCCCTCGCTGCGCGGCAAGCCGATCGCGGTCGGCGGCGGCGTGGTGCTAGCGGCCTCCTATGAAGCCAAGGCCTTCGGCGTGCGCGGCGGCATGCCGGGGCGCAAGGCGCGCGAGCTCTGCCCGCAATTGATCTTCGTCGGCGGCCATTTTGCCGATTACCAGCGCCTCGGCGACGCCGCTATCCGGGTGCTCGACGATTTCACTCCGGTGGTCGAGCGCATTTCCATCGACGAGGCCTTCGCCGACGTCGCCGGCTGCACGCATCTGTTCGGGCCGCCGGACGAGATCGCCAGGACCATCCGCCATCGCGTCAAGGCCGAGCTCGGCCTGCCGATCTCGATCGGCGTGGCGCGCACCAAGCACCTCGCCAAGATCGCCTCGCAGGTGGCCAAGCCGGACGGGCTGGTGGTGGTCGCGCCCGGCACCGAGCTCGCCTTCCTGCATGACCTGCCGGTGTCGCTGATGTGGGGCGTCGGCCCGGCGACCAAAGCGCGGCTCGCCGAAATCGGCGTCGAGACCATCGGGCAGCTGGCGCGCACCCATGGCGGAGCGCTGGAGCGGCTGATCGGCCACGCCGCCGGCCAGAAGCTCGCCGCGCTCGCCTGGAACCGAGACCCGCGAAAGCTCGAGACCCACCGCCGCGCGATCTCGGCCGGCGCGCAATCCGCGCTCGGCCGCAAGCCGGCGCTGCCGCGCGTCTTCGTGCCGACGCTGCTGCACCTGGCCGACCGCGTCGCCAGCCGCCTGCGCGCCAAGGCGCGGCCGGGCCGCACGGTAACGGTGCGCGTGCGCTTCGCCGACATGCGCGCGGTCTCGCGCTCGGTGACGCTGGAGCAGCCGATTTCGGCCACCGCAATGCTGGCCGAAATCGCCGAGGAGCTGGTGCGCGGCGTGCTTGCCGCCAATCCCGGCGAACGGGAAATCTCGCTGCTCGCCATCTCGGTCTCGCATCTGGAGGAAAGCGCCGCCCTGCAGCTCGAACTGCCGCTCGGCCTCGCCGACGAGAAGCGCAAGCCCGGCAGCCGCAAGGGCCTCGCCCGCTTCGGCGCCGACCGCGCCATCGACAAGATCCGCGAACGCTTCGGCCGCGAAGCCGTCGGCTATGGCACCGTGGCGCTGGAAGGGGCTCGCTCGGTGCCTGACGGGTTCAGGGAACTGGCGGAGAAGGAGTTGTGAGGGCGGGCTACGCGCTGCCCTGCCCCAGGCGCGGCTCCGTGCCGGCCAGGAGTCGCCCGATGTTGGCGCGGTGGCGCTACAACTTCGCATCCATAAGACGCTGCGCGTCACGCCAGCTAGGGCCGCTGGCGTCACTGATAAACCTTGGGAAATCGGTGATATTGTCGCTCTGATTGAAGCCAAGGAGGGCAGAAAAGCCTATGGTTCGCGGTGCCTACACGGAGCGAGGAAATTTGAAGTACGAATGGGCGGACAATCCTCACCTGTTTATTTCAGTAACAGCCTGCGTCGTTGTATTGGCGCTGAGCTTCGCAGCTATGTTCATCTCGCTCGCAAGCATAATTCTGCGAACAGACTTCTATGGTTCAATTGATGAGCAGAACCTTCCTTGGAGCGAGCGAATGGGAAACCGGGATTCCAGGCTTCATGCTCAATTTTGGTCACCCCGCTTCCAGATGGCGCGTCGTACAATAGCATATGGCGCTATTGTCTTTTTCGGCGCCTTCGGTGCGATGGCGCTTATTTTGATTGTTTTCGGCCATCCATCCTAATCGGAATTTTCAACTGACCCATTACCGCCAGATCCCCCGCTTGAAGGGAGATTGGGCGCTTCGGCGCTCCCGACAGAGGCCACATGACGGTCAGCCTGGCCCGCCGAGCTAGCGCGCCCTCACCCATTTGCGCAGGCGCGCGGTCGCGTCGCGGGTGATGATGCCGCCATGGCCGAAGCCGACGGCGTCGAATGAAAGACCGGCGAGCCTGGCCTGGCTTGCGCGACCGTCTTCCAGGTTCTCGAAGCCGAGCGGGTCGCCGACCCCCATGACGTTCATGAACACGTCGGCCGCGAACAGCATGCGTCCCGGCCGCCAGAGCAACGCGACCTGCCCCGCGCAATGCCCGGGAACGTGGATGACGTCTATGCCGCCGGCGATCGGCAAGGTCGTCCCGTCGACCAGGGGTTCGTCGATGGCGACGGGCGCCAGGCGCTCGTTGTGATCGTAGAGCACCCGGCACAAGACCCGCCGCAGCATGCCGGGCGCCGGAATCATCGGCCGGAACGGACCGCCGGTTTGCGCCAGCGGGATATCCGCCTGATGCAAATAGGTCCGCGCGCCGGTTTCGCGCACGATCGCGGCGGCGCTGCCAATGTGATCGGGATGGCCGTGAGTGAGGATCAGGTGCTTCAGCTGGTCCGGCGTGCGGCCGAGCGCGCGGATGGCCTTGAAGACGGCGGCCTCCTTGTCCGGAAAGCCGGCATCGATCAGAGCCAGCCCATCCTCCGCCTCGATCAGGTAGGCGTTTGCATTCCCCATGGGGACGAGATGCACGCCGTCGATAATGCGCTTCATAGCCATAGCCAACGCTCCCGGTTCGGTTTACACTGTACACATGACGAGATGTTTACACTGTAAACGGAGACATGGCAAGTGGACGCGCAGGCTGGACTTCGAGAGACGCTGATCGTGGAAGCGCTGAGGATGCTGGAGGCCGGAAGCGAGGAGCCCACGCTCAGGGCGGTGGCGCGGGCCGCGGGGGTATCGGCCATGGCGCCCTACCGGCACTTTCCGGACAAGGCCGGCCTGATGGCCGCCGTCGCCAACCGCGGTTTCGAAATGCTGCGCGACATGCTGGCCGTCGCCGACGACAAGCCAGATCCCCGCGACGCGCTGTTCGCGCAAGGCATGGCCTTCATCGACTTCGCCCGGGCAAATCCGGCCCTGTTCCGGCTGATGTACAGCCATCAATACGGCCAGGCGGGCACGGATGCGGTTCGGGCTTCCTACGACGTCCTGGCCGAGCGCGTGGCCGGCATCGTGCCCGCGAACGCCGTCGCCGCCGCTACGCTTGCCTGCCGGTCGCTGGTGCAAGGCATGGCGACGATAGAACTGGCCGGCAGGCTGGCGCCGGCGAAGCCTGACGACATCGCGGTTGCGCTGAGGCTGTTCGTGTCTGGATTGGGCGCGAGGCCGGAGTAAGCAGCTAAGGAACGCGGCCTTTCATTTCGTCATCCCTGGGCGAAGCAAGGAGCGAAGCGACGCGCGCAGACCCTGGGATCCATGCCGTGCCCCATGAGCGTTGCAACGGTGCAGAATTCTGACAAGCCGCATATTTTCGGCCACCGTCACGGCATGGATCCTCGGGTCAAGCCCGAGGATGACGAAGCGCTGGCGGCGCTTGCGCCCAAAAAACTTCGCCGCTCATGTCGGATCGGCGGCGCCCCGTTCGTCCTAGGCGTGTAAAACGGCAACCACACGGAGAGAGAAACGATATGCCCGGCACCGTCCGCCTGCACCGCGTCCTGACGACCAAGCCCGAAAAGATCTACCGCGCCTTCATCGAGGCCGATGCGCTCGCCAAGTGGCTTCCGCCGAACGGCTTCACCTGCACGGTCCATCACCTGGACGCCAAGGTCGGCGGCACGTTCAGGATGTCGTTCCGCAACTTCACCACGGGCGAAGGCCACGCCTTCGGCGGCGAATATGTCGAGCTCGCCCCCGGCGAACGCATCCGCTACACTGACAAGTTCGACGACCCCAACCTGCCCGGCGAGATGCAGGTGACTGTGACGCTGAAGAAGGTCTCGGTCGGCACCGAGGTCGAGATCACCCAGGCCGGCATTCCCGACGTCATCCCGGTCGAGGCCTGCTATCTCGGCTGGCAGGAATCGTTGCG
>JBFLWR010000383.1:0-15602 GCA_040755925.1 Pseudomonadota bacterium | reverse complement strand
GCGCCAAAGCCCCCCCCTGGGGGGGTTTTTGCCCGCCCGGACAGAGGGGGGCGCCGTAGAGCTCGGCTTTAGCTAACCGGTGGGCGTGCCAGCCGCCGCTACCCCAGATGCTCGGCCCGCAGCCTCTCCTTCATCGCCTCAATCCCCGCATCCCCTCCATCCGCCAGTTCCTCGGCGATCCGCGCAAGGTCCTGGTCCGCCTTGCGATACTTGGCACCCCAGGCGCCCAGCGTCGCCAGCACCGGCAGCAGGTCGATGCCGACTTCCGTCAGCCGGTAGATCGCCTTCAGCCCATGGGTAGGGTCGTCGCTGCGGGTGAGTATGCCTTCGTCGACCAGTGTCTGCAGCCGCTCGGCGAGCGTGCGCGACGAGATGCCCTCGTCGGACTGCAGGAACTCGCGAAAGTGCCTTTTCCCGGCGAAGACCAGGTCGCGGATGATGAGCAGCGTCCAGCGGTCGCCGATGAGCTCGAGCGACAGGCTGATCGGGCAGCCGGACCGTTCCCTGGTCGACATGGTCATGGTTCCATTTTTAAATCAATTTACTATTGACATCGTTTTTTGCAAACGTCAAGACTTCCAAAAGTAAACCATCTCAAGCGACCCGTAGGAGGACCCGAAATGAAGAAGCTCATCCTTCAGATGCAGATGTCGGTCGATGGATTCGTCGGCGCTACGCAGGATCATCCCTGGCAGCTCTGGGGCTGGGGTGACGACAACGCCTGGGACGACGAGCTGAAGCGCGACTTCAACGCCGTCTTCCAGACCATCGACACCATCCTCTTGAGCAGAAAGATGGCCGAGGAGGGTTACCTTACCCACTGGGGCAATGCGGCGCGCAAGTTTCCGGAGGACCCGTTCTATGCCTTCGCCCAGCGCATCGTCGAAGCGCGCAAGGTGGTGCCGAGCGACAGGCTGAAAACCTCGCGCTGGGAGCGCACCGGCGTCGTCAGCGGCGACCT
This sequence comes from Pseudomonadota bacterium, assembly GCA_040755925.1. Classification (GTDB taxonomy): domain Bacteria; phylum Pseudomonadota; class Alphaproteobacteria; order Rhizobiales; family Rhizobiaceae; genus Mesorhizobium. Next base: position 14,641 of record JBFLWR010000383.1, on the reverse strand, counting down.
GCCGCGCGAGGTCAATGCGCTGAAAGCGAGCGAGGGCGGCGACATCGCCGTCTTCGGCGGCGCCGGCTTCGCCTCGGCGCTGATCGCCGCGGGGCTGGTCGACGAGTTCCAGCTCTTCATCAACCCTGCGGTGCTCGGCGCCGGCCGCCGCATCTTCGACCAGGGCGGCTTCGCCAGGCTCAGGCTCATCGGCTCGAAAGCCTATGCCAGCGGCATGGTGGTGAGCCGCTACGCGCTGGCGGCGTGACGGGACTGCTTCAGCGCAATGGTGCGCTGCTTGAATCAATCCGGCAGCTCGTCCCGTTAAACACGCGCCAGGCCGGCTTTTTCCGGTCCGGCAGTGCGCCACCGGCGGCCAGCCTCGACAGGTCAGCTTGCCCCACGGGCCGCCCATGCTGCGGCCAGGATGGGTAATCATTGGCAATCGCGGCGAAGTAATGGGCCTCGCGCGAGGTCAAACCTATCAGGAGGCGGCCGGCATATTCGGCCGGCACGCCATTGCCCGTATCGAAGACCGCCCAACTGTCATGGGGCGGCTCCTGCATCGCAACGAACCGCATTCGAGCCCCCGCTCTGAATGGGACTAATATAGCAGTTGCTGTTCGGCGTTCCTATGACCCGGCTCACACATGCCGACACCATCGGCGTCGGGTCCCTAGAAACGCTGCCCATGCGCGTCGAGCGCTTGGGCAGGGAACTGTTTCATCGACTTGTCCGAGAAAGTCTTCAGGGCGAGACGTGAAGCATCTGCAAAGCCATGGTGGCGGCGCGATATTCCACGAACGTCTTTGGGCAACCGCTCTCAGCCAGCTTGTAGAGCCGCAAGGCGTCGTCACTATGCCCCTGCAGCCGGTCAAGCTCGGCGGCGTATAAATTGGCCTCGCAGATCTGCCCCTGCCTGGTTTGCGGGTTCGGGTCCTCAGCTGCGGCTAGCGTTTCGGCCGGCGTCTCGTCGCCGAGCAGCATGCGCACCACCGGCGCCGGCCATTTCGTCATGTCGAGCCTGCCCATCGCTTCCCGCAGATGGCCTGGCGCGCCGTTGCGCCGTTCCGCCAGTTCGCTCCAGATGGCCGAATAGGAATCGGGGTTGACAGCGGTCAGTTGGCGGAAATCGCCCAGCGCTTCGGTCAAAGTACCGGCATAGAAGTGAACGACGCCGCGGCCCCGATAGGCATTGGCAAGTTTCGGATCGAGGCCGATCGCCTGATCGTAGTCGGCGATGGCCTTGGCGTAGTCGCCCTTTGTAGCCAGGTTCCCGGCGCGATTGCTATAAAATGCGGCGTTCTTGCCATCGAGTTCGATGGCGCGACTGTAATCGGCGATGGCGCTGTTGAAATCGCCCTTTCTCGACCAGACCGAGCCTCGCGCGCCGAAGACGAGGGGTTTCGTCAGGTTCAATGCAATGGCCGCGGTAAAATCGGCTATGGCTTGGTCGTTGTCGCCCCGTCGCGACCACACCGCTCCCCGACAGAAATAGCCGATGGCGAGCTTTGGATCGAGGGTAATCGCCTGGTCGCAATCGGCGATGGCATGATCGAGTTCACCCTTGCCTACGAGCGCGTAACCCCTGTTGGCAAACGGGATGGCCATTGTCGGGGCAAGGCGTATCGCCTGGCCGTAGTCGAGGATGGCGCGGTCCAGCTCTCCCTTCGCTGCCCAAGTCTGACCCCGATTGTTATAGGGGTCGACATAGCTTGGGTTGAGCATGATCGCCTGGTCATAGTCGGCAATGGCGCGATCATCATCTTTCTTGTTGGCCCAGATCATGCCCCTGCTGTTGTAAGCTAGGGCGAATTTTGGATCGAGGCTGATTGAGGCATCCAGATCGGTCAGCGCCCGGTCGAGATTGCCTTTGCCCCACCATGCACGGCCACGATTGTAACGGATGCTGGCGTCTTTCGGATCGGCCGCGACCACCGCGTCATAGTCGGAAATAGCGCCGTCAAAATAGCCCTTGTCCATCCGGACGTTACCGCGCCGGTAGTGCGCATGGGCATTGCTTGGGTCAAGGCTGATCACTTCTTCATAGTCGGCAAGCGCTCGCACGCTGTCGCCTTTGCCAGCCCAGGCATCGGCCCTGCTGTTGAGCGAATTGACATCGTTCGAATTAAGCTCGAGCGCATGGTTGAAATCATCAATGGCGCGGTCGTAATCGCCTTTTCTGGACCAGATCAGTCCGCGATTGTGAAAAGCTCTGGCGTCTTTCGGGTTGAATTCGATCGCCTTGCCGTAGTCGGCAACGGCAAGGTCGTCATCACCCTTGTAGGAATGGGCGACACCGCGATTGTAATAGTACTCGCCATTCTTGGGATCGAGGTCGATCGCCTTACTGAGATCCGCGATTGCCTTGTCCTGATCGCCCTTGAAGATCCAACTGATTCCACGATTGTAGTAGCCATTGGCCTCGGTCGGATCGAGGTCGATCATTGCGCTGAAGTCGGCGATGGCGCGATCGTAGTCATGTCGCGCGGCCCACACATTGCCGCGCTTGAAATAGGCGATGATCCGGTTGCGGCGCGGCTCGGTCGCATCGTCGATCATGTGCGTGCAGGCCTGGATGCGCACCGTCTGATCGACCTCGCCGCCGCCGACACAGTCGCTGCTTGCGGCGAGGGCGGGAAGCATGGAGGCGAGCAGCAAGACGCAGCCGGCAAGGACAGGTCGGCAGGACCGGCGCCACTGGCCATTTGCCGTTTCAAGCAGGATGGAAAAGCTCCGCTGCCGCTTCATGGCGAAAACTCGTGCAGCGCGGCCTTGGCCGCCACGCCCTCGAAGTAATCTTTGGGGCAGTCGAGGGCAGCGGTGCGGTAGAGCCGCAGCGCCTCGTCGCTCTGCCCCGTGAGGCGGGCGAGTTCAGCGGCGAACAGGGTTGCCTCGCAGCGATTGCCCCTGGCCCTGAACGCATTCGGGTCAGCGGCCGCCTCCAGCGTGGCCTCGAGGTCCGCCTCTCCAAGCACCATGCGCACCGCCGGCGCCGGCCATTTCTTCATATCGAGCTTGGCTGTTGCCTCCCGCAGATGGCCGGCGCCTCCGCCGAGCCGCTCGGCAAGGTCGAGCCAGATGGCAGGGTAGGCATCGTCTGGCCTGAGCGTGGCGGCCTGCCGGAAATCTGCCTCCGCCATGCCTACAGCGCCGGAGTGAAAGCTTAGAATTCCGCGACCGAGATAGGCGTATGCCAGTTTCGGATCGAGACCGATTGCCTGGTCGTAGTCGGCGCCGGCGCGGGCAAATTCGCCTGTGCTCAGCCAGACGAAGGCGCGGCCCTCGTAATTTCTGGCAAGTTTCGGATCGAGGCCAATGGCGCGGTCGAAATCCGCCAGGGCCCGATCGGACTGGTTCTTCTCGTTCCAGACATTGGCGCGGCCGCGAAAATAACTTGGATTGGCTGGATCGAGTGCGATGGCATGATCATAGTCGGCCATGGCGCGCTCGTTGTCTCCCTTGCGCGACCAGGCGTCGGCGCGGTCGGCAAAAGCGCCTATGTACTTGCCGTCGAGGACGATTGCCTGGTTGTAGTCGGCAATTGCCTGGTCATAATTGTCCTTGCGTGCCCAGGCGTTGCCCCGATTGTAGAACGGGTTGGCGTCCTTCGGATCGAGCGCGATGGCCTTGCCAAAGTCCGCCATGGCGCGATCGTCGTCATGCTTGGCCGCCCAGACGAGCCCGCGATTGTTGTAGGCGCGAGCGTCTTTCAGATCGAGCTCGACTGCCTTGTCGGCATCGATCATTGCCAGGTCGAAGTCGCCCTTGTGTCGCCAGGCCTGGCCGCGGTCGTCGTAGAAGTCGGCGTCCTTTGGATCGATGCTGATCGCCTGGCCGTAGTCCGCGATCGCCCGATCGTAGTCGCCTTTCATTTTCCAGACCAGGCCTCGGCCGGAATAGTACATGGCTTTCCGCGGGTCGAGGCTGATCGCCTGGTTATAATCCGCGATTGCCCGGTCGTGGTCGCCCTTCCTTCTCCAGGCTGAGCCGCGATGGCTAAAGTTCTCGGCGTCGCTCGGGTCTATGCTGATCGCCTTGTCGTAGTCTGCGATTGCCTGGTCATAGTCATGCTTGGCGGACCAAGCCAGACCGCGTGCCTTGTATGCCAGCGAGAGTTCGGGATTGATGTCGATCGCCTGAACATAGTCTGCAATCGCCCGGTCGTAGTCGTGCAGGTCGAAACTGGCCAAGCCGCGCAGCACGTGGATGATCGGGTCGTTCGGCTTTAGGACAATCGCCTGGTCGTAGTCCGACATGGCGTGATCGTAGTCGCCCTTCTTGATAAGGGCATCGGCGCGACGCAAATAGACGTCGGCATCTCTTGCGCCAAGGCTGATCGCTTTGTCGTAATCCGCGATCGCGCGGTCGATATCGCTCTTGCCGGCCCGGGCCAGGCCGCGATTATAGTAGGTGTCGGCAAACTTCGGCGCCAGCTCGGCCACTTCGTCGAAATCCGCGATGGCGCGGTCATTGTCGCCTTTGCCGGCGAAAGCGAGTCCGCGAAAATAATACGCGTCGGAATCCTTTGGATCGACCTTGATCGCGTGGTCGCAGTCCTCGATGGCGCGATCGTACTCGCCCATGTTCAGCCAGGCTCGGCCCCGGTCGGAATAGGCCGGGGCATAGTTCGGCGTGAGGCCGGTCACCTTGTCGAAGTCCGCGATGGCGAGGTCGTTCTCGCCTTTGTCGAGCCGAGCGAGGCCGCGAAAATAGTATGAGTTGGCGTCATCGGGGATGAACTTCAGCGCCTGATCGAAATCCGCAATGGCGCGGTCGCGGTTGCCTATGTCCATCCATCTGAGGCCGCGGTTGTAGTAGGCGTCAGGTCTCGCCGGGTCGCGTTTGATCGCCTCGCCGTAGTCGGCGATTGCAAGAGCGATCTGGCCTGCCTTTGCCCGGACAATGCCCCGGTCGTAGTAGGCATCCGCGTTCGTCGGGTCGAGCTCGATCGCCCGACCGTAATCGTCGATGGCAAGGAAGTAGTTCTCCCGATCACTGAACACGTTGCCGCGAATGACATAGGCGACAGAGCGGTTGTGCTTCGTCTCCGACCTGTCCCTGATGATCTGCGTGCAGGCGACAATGCGTCGCTCGGTATCGACCGTCTTGCCGTCACAAGCCGGGTGATCGTCATATTCCTGAATGGCGGCCACCGCCGGCATCGCAGGCACGAACGCCAGCAAAAGGCAGGCGGGCGCCCACCATGACGGCTTCAGCCATGCACGAACCAATTCCGCCCACCCCCGCCAATCGAAGCCCGCAGCGCCGTTGCAAACGCGGCGTGATCTCATTCTAGCCAAGTGGTTTGATCGGGCAATCGCTGGTTGCGCCCGTGGATCGCAAAATCCGTTGAGACTGGCTCAGCCCTTAACGCCCCGCCTGGTCCGCGTCCGTCAGCGTGCCCAGGAATGCGACGATGTCGTCAATCTCGGCGTCTGTCAGCACCGGCTTGTCGCCGGGTTTCTTGCCGTTGAAGGGCGGGTCGGTGTTGAGGTTTCCCCAGTAGGCTTTTGGCAGGTCGTTGAATTTGTCGACCGTGCCGTCCGCTTTCTTCGGGTACCAATGGCCGGGATCCGTGTCGCGGCTGGCGTAGAAGGCAACGGCCTCGCGCAGCGTGTGGAAATAGCCGTTGTGGAAGAAGCTCTTGCGCAGCGCCACGTTGCGCAGGGTCGGCGTCTTGAACAGGCCGCAATATTCGGCGCGACCCTTGAGGTCGGTGCGCAGCGGTCCGCACAGGCCGAGGTCGAAATAGGCGGGGTCGGCATTGGCCGGAATCGCCGGGTTGCGCGGCACCGCGACGGCGATCAGGCCGAAATCGGTGAACTGCGGCGGCTCGCCGTCATTGGCGGGCTCGCTCAGATGGCAGCTCGCGCAATTGCCCTTGGCCTCGTCCTCGAACAGCGCGCGGCCGCGCAGCTCCTGCGCCGTCAACTGCGCCTTGCCGGCGAGGAAGCCGTCGTAGCGGCTGGAATAGGGATAGAAGTCCTGGCTGCTCTCCTCGAAGGTGCCGAGCGCCTCGACCGCGGCGTCGAAGGCGTCTTGCGGATGGTCGAACACGTCGTCGCCGAAGGCCGCCTTGAAGGCGTCGGCGTAGGGCGCCTTGCGCAACGCCGCGACCACGGCCGCGTCATCCTTGTTGCCCATCTCGAATGGCGAGAGCAGGGGGATCCTCGCCTGGTCCTTGCCATGGTCCGCGCGGCCGTCCCAGGTCAGTCCGCCGGTCGGGCCGTTGTCGACGCTCTCGTCGCCTTCGTCCTCGGAATCGTAGAAATGCTCGCTGAAGGCCGGCGCCGCCTGCAGGTAGCGCAGCGACGGCACGGCGCGCAGCCCGGGCCGGTCGAGGTTGGGCCCTCCCATCTCGACCGGCGAGGCCGAGGCCGGACCGAAGGCGTGGCTGGGGTCGTGACAGGACGAGCAGGCCTGCCTGCCCGAGGCCGACAGCGACGGATCGAAGAACATTTTTCGTCCCAGCACAGTCAGCGCCTCGGCGCGCGCGAAAGCCTCCGCGCGCGACATCGGGCCGGGGCTGACGCTGCCCGCCGGCAAGCTATCGGCCGGCCACAGGATGATGCCGGCGAACGCGGCCAACGTCGCGGATTTCCATCGAGCCATGGCGGTCCAGTCCGTTTGCCTTTGCGTAGGCACGCATTGCTACGGATTGATGACCGACGGTTCAAGGTGCGGATAGGATGCGCCGGGCGGGCGGCGCTTGAGGTCGAAGCGCCATTGTGCTCCACTTTCCCTGTCACAAAGGTGACAAGCACCAGTCCTAGCGTCGCCCGGTTCCTCCAGCCATTCCCCAGCCACGAGGCATCCCCAAATGACCAGGTCCTTCCTCTCGCTCTGCCTCGCTTCCACGGCGCTGGCATCGCTCGCCGCTGCCGCCCATGCCGCTCCTCCGGGCTACGACAAGATCGACACCGTCGTCGTCATCTATGCCGAAAACCGCAGCTTCGATAATCTCTATGGCGGCTTTCCCGGCGCCAATGGCCTGGCCAATGTCACCGCCGAGCAGGCGCGCCAGCTCGACCGCGACGGCAAGCCGCTTTCCGAGCTGCCGCCGGCCTGGGGCGGACTGACCGGCAAGGGCGTGACGCCGGCGGTGACGGAAGCGCAGACCGCGCATCTCGCCAATGCGGCTTTCGCCATCGACGACCCCAAGGGCTTCAACGAGGGCATGGGCGTCGTCACCCATGACCTGTGGCACCGCTTCTACCAGGAGCAGATGCAGATCGATGGCGGCAAGAACGACAAGTTCGTCGCCTGGGCCGATTCCGGCTCGCTGGTCATGGGCCACTATGACGGCTCCAGCCTGCCGATGTGGGCGGTCGGCCAGAAATACGTGCTGGCCGACAATTTCTTCCAGGGCGCCTTCGGCGGTTCCTTCCTCAACCACATCATGCTGGCCTGCGCCTGCGTGCCGTTCTACCCGCACGCCGACACCAGCCCGATCAAGGGCCAGATCACGGTCGTCGAACCGGACGGCGTGACGCTGAAGGCGGCCGACAACTCGCCGCCGTCCGCGCTGGGCGGCGTGCCGAAATTCGCCAATGATGGCGCCATCACGCCGGACTTCTACGCCGTCAACACCATGCAACCGCCTTACCAGCCGAGCGCCAACAAGCCGGCCGAGGGTGGCGACAAGGCTTTCGCCGACCCGGCCGCGGCGACCACGCTGCCGCCGCAGCACGACATCACCATCGGCGATCTCCTGTCGCTGAGGGGCGTCTCCTGGGCCTGGTACAGCGGCGCCTGGCAGGCGACGCTCGACGGCAAGAACGCGACGCCCGTGCCGAACTTCCAGTTCCACCACCAGCCTTTCAACTATTTCGCCGCCTATGCGCCCGGCACCGCCGCGCGCGCCGAACACCTGAAGGATGGTGGCCTCGACGGCGTCGAGTTCATCAAGGCGATCGACGACGGCAAGCTGCCCGCCGTCACTTTCTACAAGCCGCAGGGCAACCTCAACGAGCACAGCGGCTATGCCGATGTGAACTCCGGCGACAAGCACCTCGCCGACCTCGTCGCGCATCTGGAGAAGAGCCCGCAATGGCAGCACATGCTGGTCGTCGTCACCTATGACGAGAATGGCGGCTTCTGGGATCACGTCGCGCCGCCCAAGGCCGACCGCTGGGGCCCGGGCAACCGCATCCCGGCCTTCATCATCTCGCCTTACGCGAAGATGGGCACCGTCGACCACACGCAGTACGACACCACCTCGATCCTGCGCTTCATCACCGCGCGCTACGACCTGCCGGTGCTGTCCGGCATCGTCGCCCGCGACAAGGCCCTGGCCGCCAACAACGAGCCGCCGATGGGCGATTTGACGGCCGCGCTCGATCTGACGAAGTGAGGCGTTGAACGCTCGCCAAAGGCCCGCCCCAGCGGGCCTTTTTCGTTGGTGCAACTGAGACAGTACTTGCCTCGATCGGTTCTCCCGCCCAAAAAGGGTGGCATGTCCGACAATTACTTGCGCCTGGTTTCATGCGATCCGCACTGGCGGCCCGTTGCGGCAGCAGCCGAGGAGGCCGTCAAGATCGTCCGTCGGTTGTTCCCTCGGGCGGAACATGTGGAAGTCGAATACAACGACGAGATGACCTTCTTCGACGCCGGCGGGAATACGGAAAGCGTCCACTGTGCCTTCTGTGGAGGCGACCTCGAGGACTGGTGGGGCGACGCCATGAGCCAGGCGGCCGCTTCCGATTTCGGCGATCTTGCGGTCGTGACGCCCTGTTGCGGCAAAGCCACCTCGCTCAACGATCTTCGGTATGTTTGGCCCGCGGCCTTCGGCATGTGCGCGCTCACGGTCGTCAATCCCGGGGCAACCCTTGCGGCGGACCAGCTGCAGGGAATCGAACAGGCCATCGGTTCTCCCCTCAAGGTGGTTTGGCAGCATATCTGAGCACTCGATACGTCAGCGCGGGGCCCACGCGCGAAAAAGGAAGACGCGATGGCAGAACTGAAAATCCGCACCAGAACCACCGGCGCTTCCGCCGTCCTGCCGCCCGGCGGCCTGCCGGTGGTGACGACGCCGACCGGCGGCACGGTGGATGTGGTGACGGCGGTGAGCGCGCCGGGCTTCAATCCGCTCGACCTGCTCTATGCCTCGCTGGCTGCCTGCATGGTGCTCAGCGCCCGCATCGCCGCCAATCGTCTCGGTGTCGCCGACCGGCTTGGCGAGGTGAGGGCGGAGGTTACCGGCGAGAAGGCGAAGGACGAGCCGTCGCGGGTCGAGACCTTCAGCGTCAGGCTGGAGATCGCGGGCGATCTGGACGCGGTGACGAAGCAGCGCATCCTCGAGGATGCCGAGAATATCTGCACGGTTTCCAACACGCTGCGCGGTTCGCCGGCGCTGCACGCGACGCTTGGGTGAGCGCCATGGCGCAGCTTTCCCCGATCGACTACGCAACGGCATCGCAGGACATCCGCGCCGAGCACGACAGGGAAATCGCGCTGCGCGGTCGCATGACCAACATGAAACGCATCCTGCTGCATTCTCCGGCGGCCCATCGCATCTACGCCGAATGGTTCACGCTGCGCGACCTGCTCAGGCCCACCCTCGACGACCGCGCGATCTGGCTGTTCTCGACTACGATCGCCGAGACGATGCGCGCCGAGATACCGGTGACCTTCTTCCGCCGCGCGCTCATCGGCAGCGGGCTCGATCCCGAGACAATCATGCCCACGGATGAAGAGGCTTTGCTGATCGACTTCGGCAAGGCGCTTGCCGCCGACGCGAATGCGGTTCCGGACGAGACATGGACCGCGCTCAAGGCGCGCTACGACGAGACGCTGCTGGTCAACCTCACCGCCTTCGCCGGCATCATGGTGGCGACTTGCGTGTTCACCAACGCGGTCAAGGTGGACCTCGATCCGGAGCTGGAGGGGTATCGGAGGAGGGATAGGGCCTAGGCCGCGATCCTTCGCGCCCCCTCTGTCCTGCCGGACATCTCCCCCACAAGGGGGGAGATCAGCCATCATCGCGACTTCCGCCAATCACCAACGCTGCAAAATTGAGCGAGGCGCCAAAACCGCCAATCTCCCCCCTTGAGGGGGAGATGCCCGGCAGGGCAGAGGGGGGTGCTGTCCCGCCAGCATCTCCGATGGTCCTGAATCACCTCCGCAGGAATCGGGTGGCTCGCTCCTTCCGCTCGCCCCATCTTCATGGGCAAGCAAGGAGGCACCCATGACCATCCACTCCCTGAACACCAGGCGCGCCGGTCGCTCTGCCGAATCCCGTATCGCCGCGCAGGATTGGCGCGGCCTCGTCGCCGAACTCGGCGCTCAGGGCTCGGCCGTCATGCCCGGCCTGCTGTCGGCTGAGGAATGCGCCGAAGTCGCCGCGCTCTATCCGCATGAGGAGCACTTCCGCAGCCATGTCGTGATGGCCCGTCACGGCTTCGGCAAGGGCGAGTACCGCTATTTTCGCTATCCGCTGCCCGACCTGATCGAGGGCCTGCGAACGGCGCTTTATCGGCGGCTTGCTGCGGTCGCCAACGACTGGAACGAGAAGATGGGCGTGGCGCTGCGCTATCCGGCCGACCACGCCGCTTTCCTGAAACGTTGCCACGACGAGGGCCAGACCAGGCCGACGCCGCTTCTGCTGCAATACGGGCCCGGCGACTTCAATTGCCTGCACCAGGACCTCTACGGCGCGCTCGCCTTTCCGCTGCAGGTGGCGATCCTGCTTTCCGAACCCGGCGAGGATTTCACCGGCGGCGAGTTCGTGCTCACCGAGCAGCGCCCGCGCATGCAGAGCCGCGCCGAAGTGGTGCCGCTGAAGCGTGGCGATGCCGTGATCTTCGCCGTCCACAACCGTCCGGTGCAGGGCGCCAAGGGCCACTATCGGGTCAACCTGCGCCACGGCGTCAGCCGCCTGCGGTCGGGGCAGCGCCACACGGTGGGCATCATCTTCCACGACGCGCGGTGACGCCGCCTCGGGAAGGGCTGCCGCTCACTCCCCCAAATCCTCCGGCGTCGCGCCGAGCAGCTTGAGGCCATTGGCAAGCGCCCGGATGCCTTGCGCCTGCTTGTGGTCGGCGCAGAGCCGCGCGGCCTTCTTGCGCAGCGCGACCGCCTCGACGACCGCCGGCTGATCGGCCTGGGTGCTGATGGCTCCATCGAGCTGAACGCCGAGCCGGTCGCAATATTCGCTGCGGGTCGCCGCTTCCGCGCCCGACGCCGCCAGCATGGCAAGCGAGATGCCCAGCAGGGCAGCCTTCCTCCATCCCGTCGAGCCTCGTTGCATTGGGGTCAATCCATCATCTTGCCGCGACCGCCCGCCGGTCGCCGCCGGGATGTTATGCGGCGCGAGTTTTTCGCCAGTTTTTCCGGCGTGTTGAATCTTGTTTCCGGAATGTGTCGTGGGGGGCGAAGCTACCGATCTCCTCCACAAGGGGGAGATCACCTGGCACTGCGGCGCTTCTGCCTCTTCCCCTCGCAGCCTCATTCGCGTACACGCCCGGGCAAATCCCGCACAACCCAATCAGCGCTCCCGGACCGTCCCATGATCCGTCTCGAAAACATCGGCAAGCAGAACGGCCGCCAGATCGTCTTCATCGAGGCTTCGGCCGCCTTGCAGAAGGGCGAGAAGATCGGGCTCGTCGGCCCGAACGGCGCCGGCAAGACGACGCTGTTCCGCATGATCATCGGCCAGGAGCAGCCGGACGAAGGTCAGGTTTCCGTCGATCGTGGCGTCACCATCGGCTATTTCAGCCAGGATGTCGGCGACATGGGCGGAATGAGCGCCGTGGCCGAGGTGATGGAGGGCGCCGGCCCGGTGAGCGCGGTGGCCGCCGAGATGCGCGAGCTCGAGCACGCGATGGGCGACCCCGACCGCGCCGACGAGATGGAAGAGATCATCGAGCGCTACGGCGAGTTGCAGCATCGCTTCGAGGAGCTCGACGGCTACGCGCTGGACGGCCGCGCCCGTGAGGTGCTCGACGGTCTCGGCTTCAGCCAGGAAATGATGGACGGCGACGTTTCAAAGCTCTCCGGTGGCTGGAAGATGCGCGTCGCGCTCGCCCGCATCCTGTTGATGCGGCCCGACGTCATGCTGCTAGACGAGCCGTCGAACCATCTCGACCTCGAAAGCCTGATCTGGCTGGAGAAGTTCCTGAAGGACTATGACGGCGCGCTGCTGATGACCTCGCACGACCGCGAGTTCATGAATCGTATCGTGACCAAGATCATCGAGATCGATGCCGGCGCGCTCACCTCCTATTCCGGCAACTACGAATTCTACCAGGAACAGCGGGCGCTGGCCGACAAGCAGTTGCAGGCGCAGTTCGAGCGCCAGCAGGCGATGCTGGCCAAGGAGATCGCCTTCATCGAGCGCTTCAAGGCGCGCGCTTCGCACGCCGCCCAGGTGCAGAGCCGGGTGAAGAAGCTCGACAAGATCGATCGCGTCGAGCCGCCGAAGCGGCGCCAGACGGTGGCCTTCGAGTTCCAGCCGGCGCCGCGCTGCGGCGAGGACGTGGCGACGCTGAAGGGCATCCACAAGGCCTATGGCAGCCGCTCGATCTATTCGGGCCTCGATTTCCAGATCCGCCGCCGTGAACGCTGGTGCGTCATGGGCGTCAACGGCGCCGGCAAGTCGACGCTTTTGAAGCTCGTCGCCGGCGCTTCCGAGCCGGACGAGGGCTCCGTCGCGCGCGGCCCGAGCGTCAAGATGGGCTATTTCGCCCAGCACGCCATGGAGCTGCTCGAGGGCGAGCGCACCGTGTTCCAGACGCTGGAGGATAATTTCCCGCAGGCTGGCCAGGCGCCGTTGCGCGCTTTGGCCGGCTGCTTCGGTTTTTCCGGCGACGAGATCGAGAAGAAGTGCCGCGTGCTGTCAGGCGGCGAGAAAGCGCGGCTGGTGATGGCGCTGATGCTGTTCGACCCGCCCAATCTCCTGGTGCTCGACGAGCCGACCAACCACCTCGACATCACCACCAAGCAGATGCTGATCGAGGCGCTGTCGCAATATGAAGGCACGATGCTCTTCGTCTCGCACGACCGCCATTTCCTGGCCGCGCTGTCGAACCGCGTGCTGGAACTCACGCCCGACGGCATACATACCTATGGCGGCGGCTATACGGAATATGTGGCGAGGACGGGCCAGGAAGCGCCCGGGCTGCGGAGCTAGAGCAATTCCAGGAAAAGTGCGTAGCGGTTTTCCGTCCGGAATTGCGTAAAAACAAAAGCAATTCCAGGAAAAGTGCGTATCGGTTTTCCGCCCGGAATTGCGTAAAAACAAAAGCAATTCCAGGAAAAGTGCGTAGCGGTTTTCCGTCCGGAATTGCGTAAAAGCTTAGCGGAGCCTTCACCCGAAAAGTTTGCTCACGAAGCCGCGGAACCAGGCGTGCTGCGCATCGTGGTGGGCTTCCATCAGCCGGTCCTGTTCGCCTCGCTCCTGTGCGCCGGGCGTTCCGTAGGGCGCGCCCTCGCGCTGCTGCCAGCGCCGAAAACCAGCCGGGCCCTGTTCGCCATGGAACTGCAGCGCGTAGGCCCTGTCGCCGACGCGGAACGCCTGGTTGGGAAACGTCTCGCTCGAGGCGAGATGTACCGCGCCCGCCGGCAGGGCGAAGGTGTGGAAATGGTTCTGCGGCAGGAACAGCGGCCGATCCATGAAGTCCCCGGCCTCGGCGGTCGGCGTGATCTCGAAATAGCCGAACTCCCTGATGCCGCTGTCGACCGGCCCGACTTCGGCGCCGAGATGCCAGGCGATCTGCTGCGCCCCCTGGCAGATGCCGAGCAGCGGCAGGCCGTTTTCCAGGCAATGCCCGATCAGCCGCGCTTCGTCGTTGAGGAACGGATGATTGTCGGTGTCGAAGACGTTGAACGGGCCGCCATAGATCACGGCGCCGTCGATGCCATCGAGCCCGATCGGCTCGCCCTTGAACGGCATCACGGTCGTCACCGCGTGGCCGTTCGCCTCCAGCGTGGTCTGGACATGATCGTCGCCCGGTTCTTCCGAATGCCTGACGAGAAGAATGCGCTTCATCGAGGCTCCTACCGCTCATCCCGCAAGAAATAGTCGCTGCAGCTTAGCGCGCCTGGGCAGTTGCGCCAGCGTCTAGCTGCAACGCCTCGACACGGCTAGGCCTTTGGCAATCCGAAACAAAGTGCTGACGCCCTGGGATCAGGGCGAGCACCGCTTCGAGACCAAGGGAAGGCCCCTCAGCTAGGCAGCTTCTCTTTAATAATGTGCGGCGAGTCGGGGATCAGTTGCCCGGCATGGTCGAAGCGCAGCACCACCACCCAGTCGAACACGTCGTCCGGCCACTCGCCCTTCGGCATCAGCGCCTTGGGATCGGCGCCGAAGGCCTTGATCAGCTTGCCCAATTCGCCATGGTGCCAGGCGATCAGGATCGACTTGCCGTGGCTTTCGCTCTCCAGCGCCTTGACCAGTGGCTTGACGTCCTTGTCGGCGAAGCGCTGGTCGATGGGCAGCTTCATCGCCTCGGCAAGCGGCGCCAGCGTCAGCCGCTCGCGCGCGCTGTCGGCGGAATCGGCGGTCGCCACCAGCGTGTCGGGACGGAAGCTGGTGCCGTCATCGAGCTTCAACGGCTGGAAGTAACGGACATAGGCTTTCGCGCGGACCTCGCCCGCGGGCGACAGGCCGGTGCCGCTGTCTGGCTTTTCGCCGTGGCGCACGATCAGCACCGTGGCGTCG
>JBFLWR010000382.1:0-7607 GCA_040755925.1 Pseudomonadota bacterium | reverse complement strand
CTTCAACAAGCTCAAGCACTTCAGGCGCATAGCCACCCGATACGACCGCCGCGCCCTATACTTCCTAAGCTTCGTCCAGATCGCTTGCGCAATGCTATGGATGCGGTGAATGTCGATTCAGCCTAGTCCGCTTCAGGCTCCGCGGGGGAGAGGGGCGGCGTCGAGCACCCGCCGCAAGCGACCAGGCCGCTCCTTTCGTCCGGAGCGGTTCATCGTTTCATGAACCGGTGAAACGTCTCAGTTCGAGGCGATCTTGGTAAACGTCTTAGGTTTGCCGCCGCGCTGATTTATCGACACCCAGACGTTCGGGTTCTGCTGCGACTGGCGCTTGAGGAAATAGTAGCCGGTCGCGTCCCAGGGCCTGACTTCGTTGACGAGATTGTCGAGGATGAGGTCGCCCTTGTCGGTCTTCACCGTCAGGATGGTGTGACCTTCATCGTTGAGGTCGCGCACGATCGTCATCAGCAGCGCCTGACGGGGAAATCCCGCTTCCATCAGAAGCTTGCGCTTGTAGAGAGCATAGATCTTGCAATCACCCTTGCCGTCCACCGGGTAATCCCAGTGGTCCAGCATCGTGCCCCAATGGTCGTAGTTGCTGACGGGCACGATGTAGTTGTTCGCCTTGAGGTTGATCCGCCGCAGCGTGCGCAGGTTCTCCGCGGTGAGCTTCACGTTCACGGGGGCCAGATCGGCTACCTTGCATTCCTTCGGGCGGCGGCCGCAGAAGTCGACCCAGCCATAGGGGACGCTGGTGCGCCCTCCGACCGAGGCGAAGCCCGTGCCGCCAACAGCTGGTGGCGACGGTCGCTTGAACAGCGTCGATTGCGCAGATGCCGTCCCGACATCAAGCGAACTCACGCCAATCAACGAAGCGAAGCCAATCAGGAAGGAAGAAGTCAGGACGCCGAGGGAACGCACCACTGGCAACACCACCGCACGAGGAGCCTGACGACGAGTTAACGCAGAAACGCGGGGCGGGATCAATTAAATATTTAACAAAAGGTTAACACGTACGTGTCCGTGTTGCGCAAATGCGGCGTGGCCTTCGCGCAACAGGACAGGGGGGCCTTTCTTTGGCGCCCCCTGCAAGGCATCCGCCTGATCGGTCAGCCAACGTAGTCGGCGGCGACCGTCGCATCCCCCTGGTTGGCCATGCCCAGCAAGCGGATGACCAGATTGGCCACGATCGCCACCGCGAAGTTCAGGATCAGCGCGTAGAGGCCGATATAGGCCGGTATCGTCAGGCCGCCGACATGCAGCGCATAGCCGGATGTCTGGAAACCGGTAAGGGACGCGGCCCATATGCCCCATGCCAGACCGGCGGCCAGACCCAACAGCAGTGCCTTGGCGTCGAACCAGCGCGTATAGATGCCGCAGACGATGGCCGGCAGGGTCTGCAGGATCAGGATGCCGCCCAGCAGCTGCAGCTGGATCGCGTAGGTCAGCGGCAGGAACAGGATGAACACCAGCGCCCCGACCTTGACGATGAGCGAGAACAGCTTGGCGATGCTGGTCTCCTGCTCGGTCGAGCAGGTGGGATTGATGTAGGCCTTGTAGATGTTGCGGGTGAAGAGATTGGCCGCCGCGATCGACATGATCGCCGCCGGAACGAGGGCGCCGATCGCCACTGCCGCGAAACCCAGCCCGACAAACCAGCTCGGGAAGAAATGGAGCAGCAGGCCGGGCATCGCGAACTGCGCCTTGTACTGGGCGAAGTAGGGAGCGAGCTCAGGCAATTGGTCGATGTGGGCCGCATAGGCGAAATAGCCGAGCATGGCGATCAGCCCGAGCATCAGCGAATAGGCCGGCAGGAACACCCAGTTCCTGCGCAGCGTGTTCGGCCCCTTGGCCGACAGCACCGCGGTGGTCGCGTGCGGGTAGAGCATCAGGGCCAGCGCGGAGCCGAAGGCCAGCGAGGTGTAGATGGAGATCTGCCCGGTGTTGCCGTCCTTGACGGGAGGCAGCAGCAGCTTTTCCGGCGGGATGGCGGCGAAGATCGATCCGAAGCCGCCCATCTTGATCGGCACGACGACGATCAGCGCGATGACCGTGATATACACCAGAAGGTCCTTCACGATGGCGATGGACGCCGGCGCGCGCAGTCCGCTGGTGTAGGTGAAGGCCGCCAGGATGACGAAGGCGATGATCAGCGGCAGGTCGCCGGCCAGGCCGGCCGTCGGGAAACCGAGACCGCCGACGACGACCTGGATGCCCACCAGCTGCAGCGCGATATAGGGCATGGTGGCGACGATGCCTGTGATGGCGATCGCCAGCGCGAGGCCGCGGTTGTTGTAGCGGCCGGCGACGAAATCGGAGGCGGTGACATAATTGTGCTGCCGGGCCACCACCCACAACCTTGGCAGGATGGCGAACACCAGCGGATAGACCAGCACCGTGTAAGGCACCGCGAAGAAGCCGAGCGCGCCGGCGCCGAAGACCAGGGCCGGCACGGCGACGAATGTATATGCGGTGTAGAGATCCCCGCCGATCAGGAACCAGGTGACCCAGGTGCCGAAACGGCGCCCGCCGAGCCCCCATTCGTGCAATTGGCTCATATCGCCCTTGCGCCAGTGCGCCGACACGAAACCGAGCAAGGTGATGAAGGCGAATATCGCTATGAAGACTGTCGTTGCGACCACGTCCATGGTGTCAGTCTCCGCTGCCCGATGGCACGGTCATCCGGTAGACGACGGCGATGAAGATGCTGGACAGCGGCACCCAGAGAATCTGCCACCAGTAGAAGAACGGAACGCCGAACAGGCTTGGCTCCAGCCGGTTGAAGAGCGGCACGATGAGCACGGCAATGCAGGGGATCGCGAGCAGAATGATCTGCAGCGGCCCGAGTTTGCGTGGAGTGGAAACGGGGCTCATTTCAAAAGTGTCCTCCCTATATGCGAATATGCGAAATACGATCCCCCGGGCGGCACGCTGCGCCGATTTGCGGACCCGCGCAAGAAATGGCTTCCGGGCTGCTATGCCAATAATGTGGAAAAGCCCCCCGGCGCGATTGCGGGGACGGCCTCGTCGCCAGTGCGGCCCGGATTCGGTGTATCCCGGTCACGACATGCCGGCACGAGTTCAAGTACGAAGGTGGCGGGATTGGTGCGTCAGCCGGTTCCCGAAAGGACACGCTCGACAAAGGCCGGCACTACTTGTGTCGCCGGCCCCTCCAGCTGCTCGTCGAAGCGGGAGGCCCAGCCGGCGCATTTCACGTTGAGCTCGACCGTCACCGCGCCGGCCGCGCGCGCCTCCTCGACGAAACCTGCGGCCGGATAGACGCTGCCGCTCGTCCCGATCGCCGCGAACAGGTCGCACTGCGTCAGCGCCTCGCCAATCTCCTCCATGCGGTAGGGCATTTCGCCGAACCAGACCACGTCCGGCCGCAGCCGACCGTTTGCGCCGCAGCCCGGACATATCGAATCGGCCATAATGTCTGCGGTCCAGCTGCTGCTTTCACCGCAGCCCTGGCAAAGCGCGCGGCCAAGCTCGCCATGCATATGGATCAGTTTCCGCGAGCCGGCGCGTTCATGCAGGTCGTCAATGTTCTGTGTGACGAGGAGGACGTCGCCCGCGAGCTCTCGCTCGAGCCTGGCCAGCGCGGCGTGGGCTGCGTTCGGCTCGACGTCGCCCAATTGCCGCCGGCGCATGTTGTAGAAATCCTGGACCTTGGCGGGGTCGCGGGCAAAACCTTGCGGCGTGGCGACCTCTTCGAGGCTGTACTTCGCCCAGACCCCTTCGGGATCGCGGAATGTGGCGACACCCGATTCCGCCGAAATGCCGGCTCCCGTCAGGATGACGATCTTCGATCTGGACATGGTGGCCTGCGCCAGGGAACCCCTTGTTGAGAGGCAATGCTACCGGAACAGGCTTCGGCCCTCAAACCCTGGTGCCGCCCACCGTCATCTGGTTCATCCTGAGATGCGGCTGGCCGACGCCGACGGGAACGCCCTGTCCGGCCTTGCCGCACATGCCGATGCCGTTGTCGAGCTTCATGTCATTGCCGATCATGGTGACGCGGTGCATGGCGTCGGGACCGTTGCCGATCAGCATCGCGCCCTTGATCGGCTGGGTCACCTTGCCGTCCTCGATCATGTAGGCCTCGGTGCAGCCGAACACGAACTTGCCGGAGGTGATGTCGACCTGGCCGCCGCCGAAGGAGACGGCGTAGACGCCGTTCTTGACCGAGGCGATGATTTCCTCGGGATTCATGTCGCCGGAGGTCATGTAGGTGTTGGTCATGCGTGGCATCGGCTGATGGGCGTAGCCCTCGCGCCGGCCGTTGCCGGTCGCCTTCATGCCCATCAGCCGGGCATTCTGGCGATCCTGCATGTAGCCGACCAGCTTGCCGTCCTCGATCAGCACGTTGCGCGCCGAGGGCGTTCCCTCGTCGTCGACGGTGAGCGAGCCGCGCCGCTCGGGGATCGTGCCGTCATCGACGACGGTGACGCCCTTGGCCGCCACCTGCTGGCCCATCAGGCCTGCGAAGGCAGACGTCTTCTTGCGGTTGAAGTCGCCCTCCAGCCCGTGGCCGACGGCCTCGTGCAGCATCACGCCCGGCCAGCCGCTGGAAAGCACGATGTCGAACGTGCCGGCCGGCGCCGGAACGGCTTCCAGATTGACCAGAGCCTGCCTCAGCGCCTCGCCCGCCGCATGCTTCCAGCTTTCCTCGCTGACGAACTCGCCGAAGCTCTTTCGGCCGCCCATGCCGTAGGAGCCGCTCTCCTGGCGGTCGCCATTCCCGACCACGACCGATACATTGACCCTGACCAGCGGGCGGATATCGCGCGTGACCTGGCCGTCGCCGCGCACGATCTCGACATGCTGCCACGACGCCGCGAGCGAAGCCGTTACCTGGCGCACGCGCGGGTCCCTGGCGCGCAGCCAGCCATCGATTTCCTGCAAGAGCTTCGCCTTGGCCTCGAAGGACGGCGAGGGGATAGGGTTTTCATCGCCGTAGAGGTGGCGGTTGGTGCGGGCGGGCGCCGCGGCGAGCTGGCCGGAATAACCGCCCTTGACGGCCGAGACGGCGTCCGCGGCGCGCAGCAGCGAGGCTTCGGACAGATCGCTGGAATGCGCGTAGCCGCTGGCCTCGCCGGCCACGGCGCGTAAGCCGAAACCCTGGTCGGTGCTGAAATTGGCCGTCTTCAGCCGGCCATTGTCGAACATCAGCGCTTCGCTCTCGCTGTATTCCAGGAACAGCTCGCCGTCGTCGGCGCCCTTGATGGTGTCGGCGACGATCTCTTTGACGCGGTCGTCGGAAATGTCGAATTGGCCGATCAGGCTGTTCATGGCGGGTTTGTCCACTGGCGGATTGCTTCTGTTCACCCGATGTAGGGGCGAAGGCGCGTCAAGACAATCGCCGGCGCTCGCTGGTGCTGTTCGGGCGGGACTGTCAAATCGTGGGCTGCGCGTGCCGGATCAGGGCAGAGCGGCGAAACCTTCGGCGAATCCCTTGAGGTCGACGGGAATGCCGATGCCCTCTTCCGGCGTCTGGAAGACGATGAAGGTGGCCGAGGTGCCGGTCTTCAGCGTTTCGAGCAGCGGCTTCTCCAGGATAACCTCGGCATAGCAGCCGTCCTGGAAGCAGCGCACGAAGTAGGCGCGGCCGATGTCCTTGCCGTCGACATTGAGGCCGAGGCCGTTGGGCAACAGCACGCCGAGCGGCGCCAGCACGCGCAGGATCTCGGCCTTGTTGTCGGCGGTGCGCAGCACCACGACCGACAGACCCATCTCCGGACGGTCCTCGGCGACCACGTTCTGCATCATCACGCACTGTTCCGAGGTCGCGCCGGCCGGCGTATCGCAGATGATCGACCATGCTCCATGCGTCGACTTGACCGTCCCGCTGGGCGGCGCGGCCGTGTTCGGCGCCGCGCCGGCACTGCCGATCAGGCCGATGCCAAGCAGGGCGGCAAGGAAGACGACCTTCGCCAAGGGTCTCGAAAGCCAGGAAGTCATGACGGCTCCATTGCGAATCACGGCACTTTAAGCCGCGCCGGGGCCAAGTAAAGGATGGGACCGTCGCCGGTCTGCCCCGACACCGGCGATTCCGCGCTTTTCCATAGCAAATTCGCCCGAATTGCGACCGCCCGGCGCGACGCGACGCGATGGCCGAACATGCCCTTCGGGCTGCGCGCAAAAATGCCGCACGGTTTCGTCCGCTCCTTTCTTGCGGAGGGAAATAGAGTATGGTTTGAACCAGCCTAGGGACAGACCGGGATTCCCAATCCCGGCGCCGTCCGTTATTGGTGCGATCCGATCGCAGGAAGTGGGAGACGAGAGGGCGATGAGAAAATTCCTGGCAAGCGCCAAGTTTATGGCAGGTGCCGCGACTGGTGTGCTCCTCTCCAGCGCCGCCGCTCACGCGGATCAGCCGCGGCCATGGGAGACCAGCTTCCAGGCGCCCGCGACCGACATGATGCGGCAGATCGAGTGGTTCGGGAACTACACGATGTGGTTCATCATCCCGATCACCGTCCTGGTGCTGGTGCTCCTCGCCATTTGCATCCTGCGCTTCCGCGCCAGCCTCAATCCGGTTCCGTCGAAGACGAGCCACAACACGCTGATCGAGGTGATCTGGACGGTGGGGCCGGTCATCGTGCTGCTCCTCATCGCCATCCCGTCCTTCCAGTTGCTCACCGCGCAGTACACGCCGCCGGAAGAAGCCAAGCTCACCGTCAAGGCGACCGGCAACCAGTGGAACTGGGACTACGAATATCAGGTCGACAAGACCTTCTCCTTCAACTCGGCTATCCTCCAGGAGGGTGATCGGGCCAAGGCAGGCAAGGAAGACAAGAACCTCTACCCGCGTCTGCTTGCCGTCGACAACGAGCTGGTCGTGCCGGTCAATACCATGACCCGTGTGCTGATCACCGCCACCGACGTCATCCATTCCTTCGCCATGCCGTCCTTCGGCATCAAGATGGACGCCGTGCCCGGCCGCACCAACGAGACCTGGTTCAAGGCGGAGAAGGAGGGCCTTTACTACGGTCAGTGCTCGCAGCTCTGCGGCAAGGATCATGCCTTCATGCCGATTGCGATCCGCGTCGTCTCCGAAGCGCAGTTCAAGACCTGGCTCGATACGGCAAAGACCAATGTGCCGGCCGCCAACAAGGCGCTGATGGCCGAGGTCGACGGGACCAACAAGGTAGCGGCCGCTGGCAACTGATGCCGCGGGTTAGCAAGATTTAGGGAACGGAGCGGAATATGGCAGAGGCTGCAGCTCACGACCACGGCGATCACCGGCCACATGGCTGGGTCCGCTGGGTCTACTCCACCAACCACAAGGACATCGGCACGCTCTACCTGATCTTCGCGATCATCGCCGGCATTATCGGCGGCGCGCTCTCGGTCGTCATCCGCATGGAACTCCAGGAACCTGGCATCCAGATCTTCAGTGGTCTGGCGCAGATGGTCTACGGCATGCACGGCGACGCCGCCATCGACGGCGGCAAGAGCATGTACAATGCCTTCGGCGCCGCGCACGGCCTGATCATGATCTTCTTCATGGTCATGCCGGCCCTGATCGGCGGCTTTGCCAACTGGATGGTGCCGATAATGATCGGCGCCCCGGACATGGCCTTCCCGCGCATGAACAACATCTCCTT
>JBFLWR010000381.1:0-2810 GCA_040755925.1 Pseudomonadota bacterium | reverse complement strand
CACATCGTCACACGGGTTTGCGGGGAGGGCAAGGAAAATAGGAAATTCGCCGGCTTCGCACTGTCGATCGGCCGTCCAATGCGTCAGGCGGTCAGGGCCAGCGGCTCCATACCGGCGGCGCACACGGCGCTCATCTTGTCGCGTGGCGCCGGCTTGCCGAAGAAATAACCCTGGAACCGGCAGCAGCCGGCCGTCCTGGCAAGGGTGAATTCTTCAGCCGTTTCCACGCCTTCGGCGACGATGGTGATGTCCTGGATGCGCGCGATCTGGGCGAGGGCGGACACGAAGATCTGCGCCACCTGATCGTGAGCGAGGCTGCGGATATAGGAGCGGTCGATCTTGACGCTGTCGATGGGCAGCGTCTTCAGATAGTTGAAGCCGCAGTGGCCGGTACCGAAATCGTCGAGCGCGATGTGGAAGCCGAGGCCGCGCAATGCTTCAAGGCGCCGGAGGATTTCCGGTGTGGCGGCCGTCGCAACCGTCTCGGTGATTTCGATGATGAATTCGGACGCCGACCTACCGGTTTCGCGCAAGACCCGGTCGCACATCGTCACGATCTCGTCGCGCTTCAATTGCTCGCCGGACACGTTGATCGAGATGCGCCGTCCCGGAAAGTGACCGATGTCATTGCAGGCGCGCTTGAAAACCCACTCGCCGATCATATCGATCAGCGTCGACCGCTCGGCGATCGGAATGAACTCGGCCGGCGATATCAGGCCCCGTACGGGATGGCGCCAGCGGATCAACCCCTCCAGCGCGCCGATGGAACCGTCGGTGTCGACGATCGGCTGATAATGAAGCTCGAGTTCGCCGAGATAGACTGCGGCGCGCAGTTCGCGCTCCACGAGCCGGCGGTAACGCTTGTCCGACAGCATCTCCTCGTCGAACACCGTGACACGCCCGCGGCCGCCGGCCTTGCTTTCGTATAGCGCAAGGTCGGCAAGGAGCATCAGTTCGGTGGTGTTGGTGGCGTGAAGCGGCGCGAGCGCGACGCCAACCGAGATCGACAGCGGGATGATCTTGCCCTCATGCCTCTTTCCGATCCGCATCGCGTCGAGCAGCCGGCGCGCATCCCTATGGATGGCGGCCGCGTCGCCATGCGGCAGCATGACGCCGAACTCGTCGCCGCCGACCCTGCCAATGACGCCGTCGGTGAAGATACGTTCGGCCTCCTTCACCAGATGCGTCAGGGCAATGTCGCCGAACTGGTGGCCGAACGTGTCGTTGAGCTGCTTGAAGTGATCGAGGTCGATCAGGAGCAGGCTAGCCTCGCGCTTGTTGCGCAATGCGCCAAGCCTGTCGCGAAGCGCTTCGATGAAATAGCGCCGGGTCATGGCGCCGGTCATGGCGTCGATGGTGAGAAAGCGGTGCTTCTCGGCTTCGGCGGCCGCCGCCGACTGCAGTCGCTGGACGACGCTGGAGCGCATATACATCAGCACCAGAAGCGCCAGGCAGGTGGCGGCCACAGACGTAGCGAGCGCGGTGGCGCGGGAAGCATTCTCGGTAAGTCCGAAGGCGGCGAGCGCGGTCGCGGCGATGCTCACCACGAGCAGCGCCTGGATACCGCGGTAGATCCTGCCGCTATGGTCCTTGATCGTCGCCAAAATGCTCATATCCGCGCCCCCACAGCACGAGCCTTGGCTAGAGCTCAGCCGTTAAGAAATATTGAGCATGGCGACTGCCTCTCCGCATTCCTCCGCGCTTGGCCGGGCGCTGCGTGCTTATGGTTAAAAAGCAACGATTTATGACAGTATTTACAAGAGCTTATACAGCATCCCGTGATAGTGCCGAAGCATGCTTCGATGTCGCCGACGCCGATAGCCGCAAAGGCCGATTGCGCGGTCTCGATATCGGGGCGAAACTGTCCGCGGGATGCCGCGCTCGCGGCTTGCCGTCACGTCAACGGCTTGATGCTTGAGGATAGAGGAATGAAGATCATTGCATGCGGCACCGTGACGACGATCGTCGCGCCGCAGAGCTATTTCACCGGCAGGGTGCTGCAGACGCCGATCATCGACAAGGAAGCGCCGGCACGGCTGAAAGCGACGCTGGTCAGCTTCGAGCCCGGAGCCCGCACCCACTGGCATACCCATCCGCTTGGCCAGACACTTTATGTAACGGCCGGCTCCGGCCTCGCGCAGACATGGGGTGGGCGGATAGAAGTGATCAGGGCCGGCGACGTTATCTCCTTCGCTCCCGGCGAAAAGCACTGGCACGGCGCCGGGCCGAAGACGACGATGACCCATGTCGCGATGCAGGAAGCGTTGGACGGCGTCCATGCCGAATGGCTGGAAGAAGTTTCCGGCGAGCAGTATGGCGGCTCGACAAGCGCCCAATGAAAAACCCGGCCTGAGCCGGGTTTTTCATCATTCGATGGCGTGTGCCGGTCAGGTCAGCGATGCCGTGAAGCGCTGGATGCGCGTGCAGGCTTCCTCCAGCAGCGCGTCCGACGTGGCGTAGGAGATGCGGAAGTTCGGGCCGAGTCCGAAGGCCGAGCCGAACACCACCGCGACGCCTTCGGCCTCGAGCAGTTCCGAGCAGAATGCCTCGTCAGTGTCGATGACCTTGCCGTCCTTCGTCTTCTTGCCGATGAGCTGGGCGCAGGACGGATAGACGTAGAAAGCGCCTTCCGGTGACGGGCAAGAGATGCCGCGTGCCTGGTTGAGCATCGACACGACGAGATCGCGCCGCCCCTGGAAGATCGCCTTGTTCTTCGCGATGAAGTCCTGCGGGCCGTTGAGCGCCTCGACCGAAGCCCATTGCGCGATCGTGCAGGCGCCGGAGGTCTGCTGGCCTTGGATCATGTCCAT
>JBFLWR010000380.1:0-32364 GCA_040755925.1 Pseudomonadota bacterium | reverse complement strand
GTGCTGCCGACCGGCCGCAACCTCTTCACCTCCGATCCGCGCAGCATGCCGACGCCGACGGCCTACGATCTGGGCCAGGCGGCAGCCGAGGAGGTTGTGCGCAGCTACATGCAGAGCCACGGCGATTGGCCGCGTTCGCTGGTGATCGACCTCTGGGGCTCAGCCTCCCTGCGCACCGGCGGCGAGGAGATCGCGCAAGGTCTTGCATTGATGGGCTGCCGCCCGCAATGGGATGCCGCTACCGGCCGCGTCACCGGGATCGAGGTGCTGCCGCCGGCGGCGCTCGGCCGCCCGCGTGTCGACGTCACCTGGCGTATTTCAGGCCTGTTCCGCGATATGTTCCCGACCCAGATCGCACTGATAGATGCCGCCGCGAATGCAGTCGCCAGCCGCGACGAGGATGATTCGGAAAACCCTCTTGCCGCCGCGACCCGCGCCCAGGGCAAGGCCAGCCCGCGCATTTTCGGCACCTCGCCAGGCACCTATGGCGCCGGCGTCGAGGATCTGCTGTCGCGCGGCGAATGGGGTGCGCGCGAGGAGATTGGCCGCGCCTATCTCGACGCCACCTCGCATGCCTATGGCGGTGCCGATGGCGAGGCGATCGCGGCGCCCGGCGCCTTCGAAGGCCGCGTCGCCGGAGCCGATCTCCTCGTGCACACCGGCGATGATCCCGGTCGCGATATCCTGGAAGGCTCGGCCGACGTCGCCTTTATCGGCGGCTTTTCGGCAGCCCTTGCCACGCTGGGCAGGAATGCCGACGTGATCGTGCTCGACACCACGGACCCGAAGAAGCCCAAACCACGGTCGGTCGGCGAAGCGGTGTCGCGGGTGGTGCGTGCTCGCGCCGTCAATCCACGCTTCATCGCCGGGCAGATGCGCCACGGTCCGCGCGGCGCCTCGGAATTTGCCGAAACGGTCGATCGACTGGTCGGCTTCGCGGAGACCACGCATGCCATATCGGGCACGCTGATCGAAGCCGTGCACGACGCCTATCTCGGTGACGCCGATGTGCGCGCCTTCATTCTGCGCGAAAACCCGGCGGCCGCGAAGGTCATCGCCGAGCGGTTCCTCTCCGCGCGGCGACGCGGGCTCTGGCATCCGCTCCGCAATTCGATCGACGACGATCTCGCCGCCTTGATCGCCGAAGCCCAGGCGACCGGGGTCGCGGCATGAACGCGTTTTCGCGGCGCGGCGCCTGCCCTGCCCTCAGCGCTCCGATGCAGACCGGCGACGGGCTGCTCGTACGCCTCAACCCAGTCGCTGGAGGACTTTCGCCGAAGTCGCTGGTCGGACTCGGTGAATCAGCGCTTCGCCACGGCAATGGCATCATGGAGGTAACCGCGCGCGGCAGCTTGCAGATCCGCGGGCTGACAGCGGAAAGCGCCCGGCTGCTGGCTGCCGAAGTGGATGCACTGGGCATAGCGGTGCGCAGCGGCGTTCCGGTCGAGATCGGACCGCTTGCGGGAATCGATCCGCTGGAGATTACCGATCCAACATCGCTGGCGGACATGATTAGGGCAGCGATCGAAGAAGCGGGGCTAACAGCAAGGCTCGGGCCGAAAGTGTCCGTGGTTGTCGACAGCGGCGGTCAGTTGTCGATGGATGCCGTGACGGCTGATGTGAGGCTGAAAGCGATGCGGGCCTCCGCAGGAATTCAATGGGGTGTGTCTGTTGCCGGAGATGCGCATAGTGCAAGGCCGCTCACGACAGTCGATGAAGATGCTGCGCGCGACATTGCTGTGGCGGCGCTCAGGATGGTCGCGGAAAAAGGTCGCGAGGCGCACACACGTGATTTGTCGGCGCGGCAGTTGGCCTCGCTCACAGGCTGGCATTCCTTCGCGCCCCCCTCTGTCCAGCCGCCAATCTCCTCCCTTGTGGGGGAGATGTCCGGCAGGACAGAGGGGGGCGCCGTAGAGCGCCCTCGCTTGCCGATTTGGTTTTTCAACCTCACCAACGGCCACGCACTCGGCATCGCCCTGCCCTTCGGCAGCATGCCGGCGCAAAACCTTATCGACCTTGCCAAGCAGTCCTCGGATCTCGGCTCTACCGAAATCCGCCTGGCGCCCGGGCGCGCACTGCTCTTCCTAGGCCTGTCGCCATCCGCCTGCTCGAACCTCCAATCCTCCGCCACAACTCTCGGCTTCGTCACCGACGCCGCCGACCCGCGCACGCGCATAGTCGCCTGCCCCGGCTCGCCGGCCTGCGCCTCCGGCCGCATCGCCACCCGTGCGATCGCCGAGACGGTCGCGAAGGAGAGCGCCGACCTCCTCGATACCTCGCTGATCCTGCACATTTCCGGCTGCGGCAAGGGCTGCGCGCATCCAGGTTCCGCAACGCTGACCTTGGTCGGCGACGAAAACGGAGCCGGACTTGTCGTGGACGGGACGGCAAAGGCCCTTCCTGCCGGATACAGGCCGGGCTATGACGCCGCGCGCGGGGTCGCCGGCATTGCGTCGGCGATCCGCCACGAACGACATCCCGGCGAGAGTGTCGCTGCCTGCCTGGCAAGGCTTGGCGCGGCTAACATCGCCGAACTCTATCGACGGAACTAAAGAATGGCCGCCTACGACTACATCCATGACGGAATGGCGATCTACGAACGCTCTTTCGCCATCATCCGCGCCGAAGCGGATCTGTCGCGCTTCTCCGAGGCGGAAGCCGATGTCGCGATCCGCATGATCCATGCATGCGGCCAGGTCGAAGCAGCCGGTCATTTCGTCTTTTCCAGCGGTTTCGTTGAAGCGGCCCGTGGAGCGCTTGCCGCCGGCGCGCCGATCTTCTGCGACGCCGAGATGGTTGCGCAGGGCGTCACCCGCGCCCGTCTGCCGGCTGGCAATGAGGTGGTCTGCACGCTGCGCGACCCACGCACGGCCGACCTCGCAAAAGACATCGGCAACACACGCTCGGCCGCGGCAATCGACCTTTGGGGAGAACGCATGGCCGGATCGGTCGTCGCCATCGGCAACGCCCCCACCGCGCTCTTCTACCTGCTGGAAAAGCTGCGCGATGGCGCGCCGAAGCCGGCCGCGATCATCGGCATGCCGGTCGGTTTCGTCGGCGCTGCCGAATCCAAGGATGCGCTGGCCGAGAATTCCTACGGCGTGCCTTATGCCGTCGTGCGCGGCAGGCTGGGCGGCAGCGCCATGACTGCCGCCGCACTGAACTCTCTGGCGAGGCCGGGCCTGTGAACGCGCTTTTGAAGGGGTGCCTCATCGGCGTCGGTACCGGTCCCGGCGATCCGGAACTTTTGACGCTGAAAGCGGCGCGCGCGCTGGCCGAGGCCGACGTCGTCGCCTATTTCGCCAAGCGCGGCAACAACAGCAATGCGCGCGCCATCGTCGAAGCACGGTTCCGACCGGATATGGTGGAACTGCCGCTGCTCTATCCAGTGACGACGGAGATCGACAAGGATCACGACGACTACCGTTCGCAGATCACCGATTTCTACGAGCAATCGGCCGAGCAAGTCGCCGGGCATCTCGACGCCGGCAAAATGGTCGCGGTCCTGTCGGAGGGCGATCCGCTCTTCTACGGCTCCTACATGCATTTGCACGTGCGCCTCGCGCATCGCTTCCCCACCGAGATCATTCCCGGCATCACCGCCATGTCGGGCTGCTGGTCGCAGACCGGCCTGCCGATCGTCCAGGGCGACGACGTGCTGACGGTGCTTCCCGGCACGATGAGCGAGTTCGAGCTGACGCGCCGCCTTGCCGACACCGACGCCGCCGTCATCATGAAGGTGGGCCGCAACCTGCCCAAGATCAGGCGCGCGCTGGAGGCGACCGGCAAGCTGGCGAAGGCCGTCTATGTCGAGCGCGGCACCATGCCGGGCAGCGTCTCCGTGCGGCTCGCCGAAAAGCCGGACGACAAGGCGCCCTATTTCGCCATCGTGCTGGTCGCCGGCTGGTCCGCCCGCCCCGGAGCCCCAGGGGCGAAGCCATGAGCGGCCGCCTCACAGTTATCGGCCTCGGTCCCGGCAACGCCGACCAGGTCACGCCGCAGGCAGCAAATGCCGTCGCCGAGGCTTCCTTCTTCTATGGCTACAAGCCCTATCTCGACCGGCTGGAGTTGCGGCCGGACCAGACGCGCATCGCCTCCGACAACCGCGAGGAGCTCGCCCGCTCCAATGAAGCGCTGGCCAAGGCCGCCGAGGGCCACAACGTCGCCGTCGTCTCCGGCGGCGATCCGGGTGTCTTCGCCATGGCGGCTGCCGTCTGCGAGGCGATCGAAGCCGGCCCTGTCGAGTGGCGCGCCATCGACATTTCGGTTGTGCCCGGCGTCACCGCCATGCTCGCTGTCGCCGCCCGCATCGGCGCGCCGCTTGGTCACGATTTCTGCGCAATCTCGCTCTCGGACAATCTGAAACCGTGGGACCTGATCGAGCTGCGGCTGCTGGCGGCTGCCGGCGCCGGCTTCGTCATCGCGCTCTATAACCCGATCAGCAAGGCAAGGCCCTGGCAGCTCGGCCGCGCCTTCGAATGCCTGAAAGCGATCCTGCCCGGCACCACGCCGGTGATCTTCGGTCGCGCCGCCGGCCGGCCCGACGAGCGCATCGAGGTCAGTCTGCTGGCGGATGCAGACGCAGCCAAGGCCGACATGGCGACCTGTATCATCATCGGCTCGCCCGAAACCCGGATCATCAGACGCGGCGAGCAGCCTGCGCTCGTCTATACGCCGCGTTCGGCAACAGGGCCGAAAAGATGATCGACGGTCGCGGCCAGCTCTTCGACGGTGCCCTTAGAGGGAACGTCCGGCAGTTGTGGCCGGCGGACCATGATCACCTCGATGCCGAGCGCCCGCGTCGCGGCGATCTTGCCGTAAGTTGCCTCTCCGCCGCTGTTTTTCGACACGACCGCGTCGATGCCGTATCTTTCCAGCAACGCCCTCTCGTCCGCTTCAAGGAACGGCCCGCGCGCCAGCAGATAGACCGCATCGGGCAAAGCCGGCTTCGGCTCGACGGGGTCGACACTGCGGATGAGGTAACTGTGCTGCGGAGCGGCCTCGAAGACGCCGGCCTCCTGCCGGCCGATCGCGAGGAACACCCGGCGCGGGGCAGTTCCAAGTGCCCTTGCCGCTTCCGCCATGGTTTCCACCAGCGTCCAGCGATCGCCAGCCGAACGCTCCCAGCCGGGACGCCGCAGGGCAATAACCTGCACGCCGGTTCGCTTGGCCGCCTCGGCCGCATTGGCCGAAATGCGCGCCGCATATGGGTGCGTTGCGTCGATCAGCAGATCGACCTGTTGCTGCCCGAGATAGATTGCCAGCCCATCCGCACCGCCGAACCCGCCGACACGCACGGGCACACCTTGCGCGACCGGGCTTTCAGTTCGGCCCGCCAGCGACAGCGTGACCGAGAAATCCTCGCGATGGGCGAGCCTTCCCGCCAGTTGCCGGGCCTCCGTGGTTCCGCCGAGGATCAGGATATGGTGGGTCATCATGCCTGCTAAGGGTCCGCGCGGCGCCAAGCCCACTCAAAAATGGCTTACGGTGGTCGGCATCGGCGAGGACGGTGTAGCGGGTCTCGGCGACGAGGCCAAGCGGCGGATCGCCGAGGCGGAAGTGGTATTCGGCGGCAAGCGGCACCTCGCCCTCGTCGCCTCCGTGGTCAAAGGCGAACCTCGCCAATGGCCGACGCCATTCGATTCCGAAGTGAGCGACGTGCTGGCGCTCGCAGGCAAAAAAATCTGCGTGCTCGCCTCCGGCGATCCGTTCTTTCACGGGGTCGGTGCCACCTTGGCGCGCAAGGTGAAGCCGGATGAAATGCTTGTCCTGCCAGCGCCTTCTTCGTTTTCGCTCGCCGCTTCGCGCTTGGGCTGGCCGTTGCAGGACGTCGAGACCATCTCGCTTCACGGCCATTCGATCGACCTGATCCGATCCCTGCTCCACCCGGGCGCGCGCATCCTGGCGCTAACCTCGGACGGCGATGCCCCGGCGACCATTACAGCGCTGCTCGACGAACTGGGCTTCGGCCCCTCGCGATTGACCGTTCTCGAAGCGCTCGGCGGCCCGGATGAAAAGCGTCGTGCCGCACGTGCCGACGCCTTCGACCTCAAGAAAATCAATCCGCTCAACGTATTGGCGCTCGAAATTGAAACGACGCCCGACGCGCGCGTCCTGCCTTTGACCGTCGGCCTCGCCGATCATCTGTTCGAACATGACGGCCAGATCACCAAGCGCGAGATCCGCGCCATCACGCTGTCGGCGCTGGCGCCCCGGCGCGGGGAGTTGCTGTGGGACATCGGCGCGGGCTCCGGGTCGATCGGTATCGAATGGATGCTTGCGCACCCTTCCATGCGCACGATCGCGATCGAGGCCAACAGCGAACGCGCCGCCCGCATCCATCGCAACGCCGTGCATTGCGGCGTGCCCGGCCTGGCCGTGGTCGAAGGCTCTGCACCCAAGGCACTCGCGAAACTCGAGACGCCCGACGCCATCTTCATCGGTGGGGGCGGCAGCGATGCCGGCGTGTTGGAGAAGGCGATCAAGGCGCTGCGCCCCGGCGGCCGGCTCGTCGCCAACGCCGTCACGCTCGAAATGGAGACGCTTCTGCTCGATCAACACAACCGGCGCGGCGGCGATCTCATCCGCATTGCCCTTGCCCGCGCAGCGCCCGTAGGGTCGATGCAGGCCTGGCGCCCGGCCATGCCTGTCACGCAATGGAGTTGGGTAAAGCCATGATCGTAGCGGGCATCGGCAGCCGGACGGGTGTGGACGTCGAGGACGTGCTTGCGGCCATTGAGACCGCGCTCGATACGCATGGGCTTGCGATGTCGGCGCTGTCGGCGCTTGCGACCGCCAGGCTCAAGCAGGACGAGGCCGCTATCGCCGCCGCCGCGCGCCAACTCAGCCTGCCGCTTATCGTCGTTGACGACGAGGCGCTGAAAGCCGCGGCGTCCGCAACGCTCAGCATTTCCAGCCTGTCGCAAGCGATCGCGGGTACGCCTTCGGTGTCTGAAGCCGCCGCCCTCGCAGTAGCCGGAAAGGACGCGAGGCTGCTCGGGCCGCGTAGCGTCGTCGGTCTCGTCACCTGCGCCATCGCCCTTGGAGGAGACACGGCTTGACCGTCCATTTCATCGGCGCCGGACCGGGCGCGGCAGACCTCATCACTTTGCGCGGAAGCCGGCTGCTGGCGAGTTGCCCGGTCTGTCTTTACGCGGGATCGATCGTGGCGCCGGAACTGCTCGAGCATTGCGCGCCGGGCACGAAGCTGATCGACACCGCGCCGATGTCGCTCGACGAGATCGAAGCCGAATATGTCGCCGCCCACAAGGCCGGCCAGGATGTCGCCCGCCTGCATTCCGGCGACCTGTCGGTCTGGAGCGCGGTGGCCGAGCAGATCAGGCGGCTGGAAAAGCACGACATCCCCTACACGCTGACGCCGGGTGTTCCGTCTTTTGCCGCTGCCGCGGCTGCGCTGCGCCGCGAGCTTACCATTCCTGAGCTCGCGCAAAGCCTGGTGCTGACCCGCGTTTCCGGCCGCGCCTCCAGGATGCCGCCGGGCGAGACGCTGGCCGGCTTCGGCCGCACCGGCGCCACGCTCGCCATCCATCTTGCCATCCATGCCATCGGCCGTATCGTTGCCGATCTGACGCCGCTCTACGGCGCCGAATGTCCGGTCGCCGTCGTCTTCCGCGCCTCGTGGCCGGACGAACGTATCCTGACCGGCACGCTCGGGACCATCGAGGCGCAATTGGCGGATAATCCCATGGAGCGCACGGCAATCATCTTCGTCGGCAGCGCGCTCTCGGCGCGGGATTTCGGCGAAAGCTCACTTTACGACGCCCACTACCAGCGGCGTTTTCGCGGACGGGACGGATTGTGAACGGCGCCAAGAGAAACGGACAAGCGACGATCGAGCAGGCGCTGGCGCGGCTGAACTTCAAACCGCGCGCGCTCGAGCCCGGTCAAGTCTGGTTAGCCGGCGCCGGCCCCGGCGACCCCGGCTGCCTGACGCTCGAAGTTCTGGCGGCGCTCGGGCAGTGCGACGCGCTGGTCTATGACGCGCTGGTCTCGCCGGATGTCGTCGCGGTCGCGGAAGGCGCGGAACTGTTCTACGCCGGCAAACGCGGTGGCCAGCCGTCGATGAAGCAGGACGACATCAACGCCCTGCTGGTGAGACTGGCGCATGAAGGTCGTTGCGTTGTGCGACTCAAGGGTGGTGACCCCTACATCTTCGGCCGTGGCGGCGAAGAGGCCTTGGCGCTGGCGCGCGAAGGCATACCTTTCCGGGTGCTCTCCGGTCTCACGTCCGGCCTCAGCGCGCTGGCCGCCACAGGCATTCCGGCCACCATGCGCGGCATCAACAAGGCCGTCATCCTCGCAACAGGCCATGCCGCCGGCACCGACGACGATATCGACTGGGCCGCGCTCGCCCGCACCGGCCAGCCGATCGTCGTCTACATGGGCATGGCCAATCTGCCGGCAATCGCCACCGCCCTGCTCGACGGCGGGCTCGCGCCGTCGACCCCGGCCGCGGTGATCGTCGCGGCGACGACACCTCGCGAACACATCGTTGTGGCCACATTGTCGACGATTGCCGGTGAAGCAGCAGCCGCAGGCCTCGCCTCGCCGGCGTTGATCGTGGTTGGAGACATCGTCGCCATGCGCGCGCAACTAACGGGCGCGACATGACCGCCCGCGCGATCATCATCGGCGCGCCGCGCTCCGGCTCGGGCAAGACCAGCGTCACCATCGGCCTGCTGCGCGCGCTCGCCCGGCGTGGTCTGAAGGTGCGCGGCGCCAAGTCGGGGCCGGACTATATCGACCCCGGCTTCCACGCCGCCGCCACCGGCCTTTCCGGCGTCAATCTCGATAGCTGGGCGATGTCGCCTGCCCTGCTCAACGCGCTGGCCACACAGGCCGCCGACGATGCCGAATACATCATCCTCGAAAGCGCGATGGGCCTGTTCGATGGCATTCCCGCGCCCGAAGGACGATCCGGTTCGGCCGCTGATCTCGCCAGGCTCTATCGCCTGCCGGTGCTTCTGGTGCTCGACGTTTCCGGGCAGTCGACCACGGCGGCCGCGGTCGCCAAGGGGTTTGCCACTTATGACCCCGAAGTGCGGATGGCGGGCGTCGTGCTGAACCGCCTCGGCAGCGAACGGCATCGCCGACTGTCGGGCGAGGCTATCGAAGCGATCGGCCTGCCGGTGGTCGGCGCCATCATGCGCGACCCAACGCTCAATCTGCCGGAACGGCATCTCGGCCTCGTCCAGGCTGGCGAGTACGACAACCTGCTGGCCCATCTCGACCGCTTGGCGGACATGGTCGAGAAGTCGCTCGACATCGACGCCATCCTCGATCTGGCCGCGCCTCTGGAGCCTTCCCCAGGTGCTTTCGGCGATGCATTGGTGCCGCCCGGGCAGCGCATTGCATTGGCCGAGGATGCCGCCTTCACCTTCCTCTATCCGCATGTCGCGGCGCATTGGCGCGAGGCCGGGGCAGAGCTAGTGCCCTTCTCACCGCTTGCCGACGAGGCCCCCCCCGAAGACTGCGATGTCTGCTGGTTGCCCGGCGGCTATCCGGAACTCCATGCCGGCAAGCTCGCCGCCGCCGCGACCTTCCGGAGTGGCATGGAGCGTTTCGCCATGACAAAGCCGGTCCATGGTGAGTGCGGCGGCTTCATGGTGCTCGGCGAAGTGCTGGAGGACGCCGACGGCGAAAGCCACAGCATGCTCGGCCTGCTTGGGCATTCGACCAGCTTTGCCAGGCGCAGGATGAATCTCGGCTATCGCGAGGCGCGCCTTCGCGCCGCCTGTCCGCTTGGAAGCGAAGGCACGCTCATCCGCGGCCACGAATTCCACTATGCGCAGATGACGGCCACCGGCAACGACGAGCCGCTGGCCGACCTCGCCGACGGCCAGGGCAATGCGCTTGGTCCGTCCGGCTACCGCCGCGGCCATGTCAGCGGTACCTTCTTCCATGCTATCGCGAGGAGTGCATGAGCAGCCCCTCCGAGCCCCGGCAATTGCTTGACGACATCGGTCTCAGCCTTGTCTTCTTCACACGGCTGCGGCTGCCGTCGCACGATTTCGGCGGTCGCAGCCTCGCCGACGCGATCTGGGCGGCACCTTTCGCCGGCCTCGCCGTCGCCGTCATCAGCGCGCTCGTCTACACCATCGTCTCCAAGGTCGGCCTGGCCGCAGGTCCGTCAGCGGCGCTCGCGCTTGCGGCGACGATGCTCGTCACCGGCTGCCTGCATGAAGACGGGCTTTCCGACATCGCCGACGGGTTCGGCGGCGGCAGGACGCGCGAGAAGAAGCTCGAGATCATGCGCGACAGCAGGATCGGCGCTTACGGCGCCGCGGCGCTTGGCGCGTCCCTGCTCATCCGCTGGAGCGCGCTGTCCGAACTGGCTGGTCCCGGCCATGTCTTTCTGGCGCTGCTTGCCGCGCATGCCGCCTCGCGCGGCCTGTTCGGCGCCTTCATGCACCTGCTGCCGCCAGCCCGCGCGGACGGTCTGTCGGCCGGCGCTGGCACCGTTACCGTGGAAACGGCTGCGATCGGCGCCGCGCTCGGCACGGTGGCGCTGCTGGCGCTCGGCCTCGGCGGCGCGATTATAGCGTTCATCCTGCTCGGCCTTGTGTTCGCCGCCTTCCGCGCGCTTTGCCTGAGCCAGGTCGACGGCCAGACCGGCGACACGATCGGTGCATTGCAGCAGCTCGGCGAGATTACCGTGCTGCTCGTCGCTTCGGTTTGCTTAACCTGATCCCCCCTCGGAGACCCTCGCCCCCATGTCCTCCCAACCAGCTTCTTTCAAATCGCTCGAAGACCTCCGCGCCGCCTGCCTCGACCTTTCCGCGGGCAGCGACGCCGCGGCCAATGCCGTCGCCCGCCGCCAGGATACGCTGACCAAGCCGCAGGGAAGCCTGGGCCGGCTCGAAACGATCGCCGCCTGGCTGGCGCGCTGGCAGGGTCGTGACATGCCCAAGCTCGACAATGTGAAGGTCTTCGTCTTTGCCGGCAACCACGGCGTCACCGCGCAAGGGGTTTCGGCCTATCCTTCGGAAGTCACCGTACAGATGGTGGCGAACTTCGCAGGCGGCGGCGCCGCCATCAATCAGCTGGCCCGCGTCGCCGGCGCCAAGCTCGATGTCCTCCCGCTCGATCTGGAGCATCCGACCGGCGATTTCACGCAGGTGCCGGCGATGGACGAGAAAGCGTTCCTCGCCGCCGTCTCGACCGGCTATGATGCCGTATCCAAGGACCTCGACCTCGTCTGCTTCGGCGAGATGGGTATCGGCAACACCACGCCGGCCGCCGCGATCTCGACCGCCCTCTTCGGCGGCGGAGCGGAAAAATGGACAGGGCGCGGCACAGGCGTCGACGACGCCGGTCTGAAGCGCAAGGTCGTGGCCATCGAGGCCGGCCTCAAGCGTCATGCCGATTCGCTGTCCGACCCGCTGAAGATCGCCGCCGCCTTGGGCGGGCGCGAGCTTGCCGCGATCTTCGGCGCGACGCTCGCCGCTCGGCACAACAACATCCCGGTCCTGCTCGATGGCTTCGTCTGCACCGCCGCCGTCGCTCCGCTGGCCAGGCTGCACCCAACCGGCCTCGCCCACACCGTCGCCGCCCATGTTTCGGCCGAAGCCGGCCACCGCCGCCTGCTGGAAGCGCTCGGCTTGCCGCCGTTGCTCGACCTCGGCATGCGGCTTGGCGAAGGCTCCGGCGCCTGCCTTGCCGTAAACATCGTCCGCTCGGCGCTGGAGTGCCACGCGAAAATGGCGAGCTTTGCCGAGGCGGGCGTTTCGGAGAAATGAATTCAGTCCAAGTTTCAACACTGCTGAAACATTGAAATAACGTCATCCGGTTATCCCATGAGACAAGAATGTCTCATGGGAGGTCGTACGATGTATTTGAAGACTGCGATCGCGACCGCATTGCTTGTTGGCGCGGCTATGCCCGTTTTTGCCCAGGACCAATTTGTCCGCCCGCCTCGCGGCGATGACGGATCAGCCCGGATTCAGTCCTCGTTCTCGATGACACTGCCGGTTAAGGATGACGAAGACGCCGGCGCGCAGCAGCAGGCCGCCCTTCGCTCTTTCTACAAGGTCGCCGCCGGCAGTTGCGCCATGGTGATCGAAACGGTCGCCGACACATGCGAGATCGCCGGCATGACGACCAACGTCAACGGGCGGACCCGCAATATCGAAGGCTATGGCGGATCGCAGATTACGGTGACTGGCCAGATCACCATGAAGGTCAAGTTCAAGGCCAGCCTCAGCAAGACAGCGCCGTAGGCTTGCCTCGCGCATCTGGCGGATTTTTCTGATTTTATGAGGAGAATTTGGTGGGTGTGCACAGGATCGAACTGTGGACCCGCTGATTAAGAGTCAGCTGCTCTACCAACTGAGCTACACACCCACACCGCCGGAAAACTCAGCGTCGGCGGCGCATATAGCCGCCGCTTTCGGCTATGTCCACCCCCTCGTGGATCATTTCCCGACAAATCGGTGAAGCATGATCCTGAAAAGCGGATTCCGGCTCATGCGCGCTCCAAAAGGTCGCGGGCCTCACACCAGAAAAGTGCCTTCCGCCACCTTGATCGCATGGCCGCCGATGCGGGCGGAGGCCAGTTTTCCGCCGTCGACATTGAGCTCCAGCCGGATGCGTGATGGTCGGCCCATTTCCAGCCCCTGCTCGATCCACAGCTGCGAGATTCCGTCGGTCGGACCGTCGAAATGCATGATGGCGCCGGCGAAGGCGGCCGCCGCCGAGCCAGTGGCGGGGTCTTCGTAGGAGGGAGTGCCGGGCACAATCATGCGTACATGGAAGGCGCTGTCGTGATTCACCGTCTCGCGGCAATAGACATAGGGGCTGGCGAAGGCCCATTCGCTCTTGCGCGGGGCGAGCTCCGACCACGCCTGGTTGTCCAGCCTGATTCGCGCGGCTGCATCGAGACCCGCGACCGGGATCGTCACATAGGGCACGCCGGCCGACCAGAAGGACACGCGGTGATTCTCGAAACCCAGCTCATGCGGGGCAAGGCCGAGCGCGGCGCCGATCGCTTCCGGGTCGGCCTTGAGCTCCAGCGGCTCGGGTAGCTTTGCCAGGTCGAATTCGGCGAAGGTGGAGCCATCATGCCTGCTCACGGCGCAGCGCACCGGGCCGATGTTCTCTTCCAGCACGAAGATGCCGGTTTCCTCGCCCGCTAGTTCCGCCAGGGCAATCGCCGAGCCGACCGTCGGGTGGCCGGCAAACGGCATTTCATAATCGGGCGTGAAGATGCGAATGCGGTTGCGGTGCTTGGGGTTGTCGGGTGGCAGCACGAAAACCGTCTCCGACAGGTTGAACTCGCGCGCGATCGCCTGCATGGCGGCCGTATCCAGCCCCTGGCTGTCGAGCACGACGGCTAGCGGATTTCCCGCAAGCCGCTCGGTCGTGAACACGTCGTAGAGCAGGTA
Organism: Pseudomonadota bacterium; assembly: GCA_040755925.1. Taxonomy (GTDB): domain Bacteria; phylum Pseudomonadota; class Alphaproteobacteria; order Rhizobiales; family Rhizobiaceae; genus Mesorhizobium. The sequence continues at coordinate 18,961 of JBFLWR010000380.1, read as the reverse complement.
GCTGCGCGCCATGGAGAAGGACCTTCCGCCTTGCATTGAATTCTCGCCCCAATCCCAACCGGAGGAAATCTAGCTCTGCAGTTCCAACCTTGAAGCCTGATTGTGCACGGATAAGGGCATTAATTTTCGATCATAGCGATCGACGCCGGCTGGATTGTCAATCCGCCAGGGGTGCGATCCGATCCTTCCACCTAGGGCTCGATCGATGGTGCTTGGGTCGCCCTAATTGCCGCCATTGGCGAAATGCCATTCGACCAGAGGCTTCATGTGCCCCATCAGCCCGTCCGGCAAGTCGATGGCATTGCGGATGATGACCGGGCCCTCGATCTCCGGGTCGGCCTCGGCAGCGACGAACGCGTTGATGCGCTGTGCGATCTCATCCGCCGGCTCGGCCACCCGATAGCGGCGGAAGATTACCGTGCCGCTCGATGTCGACAGCGCATGATAGTTTGCGTCGCGGACGGCCGACGACAGATCGAGCCCCGTCTCCTCGCCCACTTCGCGGATCATGTTGAAGTCGACATCGACGAGGCCATCGCGAAAATCGACCGGCTCGAACGAGCCCGCGGCGAAATACACGCGGCCGGCATTGACCGTGTGCGAGCCCATCCGGATCGCAACCAGCGCGTTGTCCCCGGCAACCAGCATGGCATGCGCATAGGCATGCTCGGCGCCGCTATTCTCGCGGTTCTTCCGCCATAGCATGAAGGTCGAGTACCGCACCGCATGGCAGCGCCCTATGAGCCGCTTGTCTCGATAGATGAGCGAGGAAAGCAGCACCACCGTGCCGTCATAGAGCGCGGGTTTCTGTTCCGTCTCGTGACGCCAGTTCTCGGCGATCGCCTGTTGGTTACCCTGCTCGAACGGGTGCTGATCGGCGACAAGCCGCACATCGACCTCGTCGACCGGCAGAATGGCGTTGCGCGGCAAGTCAAAATTCAAGGGATTCACGCCATGTCCAGAGTGATCGCCACCGGGCAATGGTCGGAGGCCTTCGGCCTGTCCCAGCCGGCGCGCGGGAAGCGCTCGACTTCCTGCCCGGGCGGAAAGATGGTGCGCCACGGCTGACCGCTGCGGACGATGTCCGGAACAGCGGTCGCGTTCCTGGCCGCCAATGCCTTCGACAACAGGATGTAGTCGAGTTGGCACAGGTGTCGCTCTTCCGGTCCGCGCGTGTGATAAAAGCTCCAGCGGTCCATTTCCGGCCGCCGCTCGACGACATTCTCGCAGAAGCCGTCGGCGGTCAGGATGTTGATGGAAGACAGAGCCTCGTCCATCACCTCGAAACGATAGCCTTCGATGCTATCGCCCTCGATCCTCACGCGCTGCCGGTAGTCGTTCATGTCGCCGCAGATCGCCCAGCGCTTGTCCGCGGCATGGTCCTTGCCGAAACGCTCCTCGATGATGCGGCGCACGGCCTGCGCCTCGGCGATGCGCAGCGGCATCGTCGCCTCGCGGCCATCGAGCCCGTTGCGCGGCGGGCCCATCGACTTGAAATGCACCAGATAGAGCGTCAACGGCAGGCCGCCCACCGTCACATCGACCTCGAGGCAGTCGCGCCGGAAAATCCGCTCGGTGGCCTGGTATCCGAGCGCGGCGAGCTCTGGCGTCAACAGGCCGAACTGCTCGAAGGTGACATAGGCATGGCTGGTCATGCGCACGAATTCGATCGGCTGCCCCTGCGCCGTCTCGTTGCGCATCATCACGGCAACGTCGATGCCGCGGGAATCGTTGCCTGCGGTGGTGTATTTCTGGCGGTAACCCTGGCCGACCATCTTGAACAGGTACCCGTACTCAAAGGCCTTCAGCGCCTCGATGTTGTCGACCTCCTGCATGCAGATGATGTCGGCGCGGGTGGCAGCGATCGCCAGCGCCGTCAGTTGGCGGGTATCGTCCGACTGGGCAATGGCGCGGGCCTGCTCGAGCATCTTGTATTCGGCTTCGCTCTGGATATCGAACAGCGCCAGCGTGCGATCTTCGTTGAGCTGGTTGCGATAGCCCGAAAAATCGAACCTGTTCATCAGGTTCTCGACGTTGAAAGTGGCGAGGCGAAGCGGCATAGGCCGAACCTTTGCCCGCAAGCGCGGGCGAAAACAAGAGCGGCCCGCATACCCGTCATGGTTGATGGAACCTTTCCGTTCATCCTCCGTTCAGACTGGAAGTTGCATCAATCGGCCCCTTCCCGGGGTGTGCTGGGCGTGGGGCCTTTACTCCTTGGAGAGTGAAATGAAACCGCTCTTTTCTTGTCTTGGATCCGGGCTCCTGGCTCTGGGTCTGGCCGCCGGAGCGACAGCACCGTCGCTCGCAGGACCGATCCTGCAACCCGATCTTTCTACCGCCACGAGCACGGCGGCGCCTGCCGTCATACCCGTCCGTGACAGCTGGGCCGGCGGTAACGACCGGCAGATGTATGACTGGCGCTTCCGCCGTGGCGGCGACTTCAGATGGCGTAACGGTGGCAATTTCGGCAACCGTCATTTCTCCCGCAATTGGAATGGCGGTGGCGACTGGCGCTGGCGGCATCGTCATCACCGCTACTACGACGGCGGCGATGCGGCCATTCTGGGACTGGGCCTCGGCCTTGGCCTGGGCGGCCTTGCCTACGATAATTACTATGATCCCTACTACGACCCCTATCCGCGCTATTACCAGCCACGGCGGGTCTACCGGGTTTCCAGCGCCCATGTCCGGTGGTGTTATGATCGCTACCGGTCGTATCGCGCCTGGGACAACACGTTCCAGCCAAATTACGGTCCGCGCCGGCAGTGCATTTCGCCCTATGGCTGAAATCGCGACCGGGAAATATAAAACGGGCCGCGATGCGGCCCGTTTTTATTTGCGGGGAAGACTGCCGGGACGAGCCGGCGTAACCCTATATTTATCGCATTCCTGTATCCGTCTCTGTGGTGCCCCCAAAACTCGATCGCTTCATCGATCGCCAGGACGTACCGCCATGGCCGAGGACAACAACAGAACGAAGCACCGGCAGCGCGTGCTGAAGGGCGCGGCGATTCTGTCCGGCATCACCAATTCGGAGGTCAAGTGCACGGTCCGCAACATGCACCCCGGCGGCGCCGAGCTGAAAGTGCCGATCGACGCCCGCGTGCCCGATGAATTCCTGCTCTACGTGCCGACCGACGGCATAGGCTACAAGGCGATAGTGCGCTGGCGCCGCGAGGATCGTATCGGCGTCGAATTCAGCGGCACGGAGCCGAAGCCGCATTGGCACTACGGTTGAGCCGGGATCGCGCCTTTCAGTCGACGAATTGAACGCCAACCAGCGTCGGCATGCGCCAGCGTATGCGCGCGGCACGGATACGCTCGGCGCCGTTGATCGCGAGGTCGAAGCCCGGCGGCACACCTGTCGTGTCGCCAAAGCTCAACAGCGCCCCATTTTCGGACTGATTGCGGACGACGCCCTCCATGGCTCCGAAACCGCTGTTGAAGCGCAGTGTCGCGCCCTTGAGCACGCGCCACCGTTGTTCCACGCGGCGCTCGCCGAAGAACGCATTTCCACCTACCATCATGTTCATTGCTGAAACCCCCGTTTGTCCCGGGGCGAGTAGAGCGAATTACGTGCCAGTATTTTCGTTCCGGAATGAAACAACCAACATGCGAAAAAGCCGGCGGATATTTCCGCCGGCTCTCTTTTAATTCAATAATATTATTATATACTAATTTTCTATCTCGCCGACCGACCGGCTCCGGGCAATCGCCGGGCTAGGCCCGGCGACGCGCGAGGCGGAAGAACGTCGATCGCCTAGTTCTTGGTCTTGTCGACCAGCTTGTTCTTGGAGATCCACGGCATCATGCCACGCAGCTTGGCGCCGACTTCCTCGATCTGGTGGCTGTCGTTCATGCGGCGGATGCCCTTGAAGCGCGACAGGCCGGCACGGTATTCCTGCATCCATTCCGACGTGAACTTGCCGGTCTGGATGTCCTTGAGCACGCGCTTCATCTCGGCCTTGGTTTCGGCGGTGATGATGCGCGGGCCCGAGACATATTCACCCCACTCGGCCGTGTTCGAGATCGAGTAGTTCATGTTGGCGATGCCGCCTTCATAGATCAGGTCGACGATCAGCTTCACTTCGTGCAGGCACTCGAAATAGGCCATTTCCGGCGCGTAGCCGGCTTCCACCAGCGTCTCGAAGCCGGCGCGGATCAGCTCGACCAGACCGCCGCAGAGCACGACCTGCTCGCCGAACAGGTCGGTTTCGCATTCCTCGCGGAAATTGGTCTCGATGATACCCGAACGGCCGCCGCCGACGCCGCAGGCATAGGACAGAGCGAGGTCGAGCGCGTTGCCGGACGCGTCCTGGTTGACGGCGACCAGGCACGGCACGCCGCCGCCCTTCTGGTATTCGCCGCGCACCGTGTGGCCGGGGCCCTTCGGCGCGATCATGACGACATCGACCGTCGACTTCGGCTCGATCAGGCCGAAATGCACGTTGAGGCCGTGCGCGAATGCGATCGCGGCGCCATCGCGGATGTTCGGCGCGATCTCGTTCTTGTAGATGTCGGCCTGCAGCTCGTCGGGCGTCGCCATCATCATCAGGTCGGCCCATTTGGCGGCATCCGCCACGCTCATCACCTTGAGCCCGTCGGCCTCGACTTTCTTAGCGGTCGCCGAGCCAGCCTTGAGGCCGATGGCGATTTCCTTGGCGCCGGAATCCTTGAGGTTGAGCGCATGCGCCCGGCCCTGACTGCCATAGCCGATGATGGCGACCTTTTTACCCTTGATGAGGTTGAGATCGGCATCGCGATCGTAATAGACACGCATTTCGTCTTCCTTCCCGTTTTGAAGATCAAAGGCCTTGCGGCCTGGTTTTTGCTCCGAAAAGAGCGAGAAACTGCTGCGTCGCGCGGACGGCATCGCCACCGATCGTCGCCTCAGTCAATTCCAGCCGGTCGCCGAGCAGCAGACGGATCTGAACGTCGCGGCCAACCAGCCCGAAAAAGGTGCGGAACGCCGTCTCGGCATCCGAAAAATCGAGAAGCCCTGCCAACCTGCCGGCTTCCAGTACCGGCTTCAGGCGCCTGGCCAGCGCGAAGCGGCCATTCTCCAGCACCACGGCGCCGAGGTTATCCTTGCCGGAACCGGCATGGCTGACCGCCACGCGGTTGAGCGCGATCGAGGTATCGCTCGAAATCACCTTCAGCCAGTCCGACGCGAACCGCTCAAGGCTGGCCGTCAGCGAAGCAACATCCATGCCCCGGCCGTCGACCTGCGCCACGCGCACCTTCGAAGCCTGCCACTGCACCGTCGCCGTCAGCAGCCCGTCGCGGTCGCCGAACCATTTGTAGAGCGTTTCCTTGGAGCAGCTTGCCCGCCGCGCCACGGCGGTCATGGTCAGGTTGTCGCCCTCTTCGACCAGCAGGCGCAGCGCGGCATCCAGAACGGCCTGCTGCCTTTCGGTGAGCTCTTCGCCATTGTCGATGTCGGCGTTCGCCTGCAACACGATCTTCCCTGCCCAACGACGCGTTCCACACCGCCCAGATGGCAGTACCGTACGTTACGGTTCTCTATGGCGTATTGTACGAAACCTTGCAAGTCCTATTTCTATCCTGAGCCATCACGTTCGAATGGCTCGCGCCGGGGGAAACGATATTGAGCGGTTTGCTTGCCTTGACCATGGCTGCCGTGTTCGCCGGCGCCGCGATCTATGTCAGTGTCGCCGAACAGCCGGCGCGGCTTCGCCTTGACGACAAGGCGCTGCTGCAGGAATGGCAACCGGCATATAAGCGAGGCGCCGCCATGCAAGCGTCCATCGCCATTGTCGCCTGTGTTCTCGGGCTGGTCGCGTGGTGGCAGGTCGGTGGCCTGGCTTTTCTGGTCGGCGCGGTGCTGATTATCCTGCCCTGGCCGTGGACGCTGATTGTGATGATGCCGACCAACAGGGTGCTGGAAGCATTGGACGCCAGCGCCGACAATCCTCAAGCCAGATCCCATATAGTCAGATGGGGCAATCTGCACCTGATGCGCGTGGCATTTGGCGTGCTGGCGACGATCGCGTTTCTTTGGGCCGTCCACCAGGCCTGAAAGCCGGCGCCCATTTCATTGCGTGATTGGCGGTTGACGCAACCGGCCGAGCAGCGTCGCCAGTGCTTCCAGTTCTTTGGAAGAAAGCTGGTCCCCCATCAACTCCGCGATGGCCTTTCCGTAGACTGACCAGATGCGGCGGCGCATGTCGCGGCCATCTGCCGTGATGCGAACGGTTTGGCCACGGCCGTCGTCCGCGACAGCCAGCCTCTCGACCAAACCGTCGGCTTCGAGCCGAGCCAGCAGACGTGAGACGTTGTACTGAGCCAACAAGACGCGATCGATCAGCTCGAAGGGGCGCAGGCCGCCCTCACCGGCTTCTGCAAGCTCATGCAGAACGTCGTACCAGGCGAGCGGCGGCAACTTCCCGGCCTTCAGGGCGTCCTCGGTCTTTTCGATTAGCTGCCGCGACACCCGTATCAGCCGGCCCCAGGCTTCAACGGCTGCGGGTGAAGGCGATTTTCTCATCATTGATATAGCCTATGCGATAGATGCATATGCATCAAGCTTGACGATCGATGCAATCGCATCCATATAGATGCAAGTGCATCGACATGGAGCTACCCGATGAAACACGAAATCTGCAAGATCGCCGACATCCCCCAAACCGGCAGCCTGATCGCGCCCTTCTTCGGCCGCGAGGTCCATGTCTGGCGTAGCGGCGAGCACATCCGCGCCGCGGCCAATGTCTGCCTACATTTCGGCGGCCCGCTCGACTGCAAGGATGGCGTCTTTGTCTGCCAGTGGCATGGCGCCCGCTTCGATATGAAAAGCGGCGAGCGTCTGGAGGGGCCGGCCACGAAGAACTCCCGCCTGATGTTCTTGGCGACGCGCGTCGAGAACGGTGCGCTGAACTATGTCTGGGGAGAATGACATGACAGCCAGGCTTACCCTCGTCAGCCATGACCTCTGCCCCTACGTGCAGCGCGCTGCGATTTCGCTTGCCGAGAAAGGCGTGTCGTTCGAGCGGGTGAACGTTGACCTCGCCAACAAACCCGACTGGTTCAGAGCCATGTCACCGCTCGGCAAGGTGCCTCTGTTGCGGGTCCAGCACGACAACGGCGAAGAAGTGATTTTCGAATCCGCGGTCATTCTGGAGTTCCTTGAAGAGACCGAGGCCAATCCGCTGCATCCCGCCGATCCGCTCATACGAGCAAGGCATCGCGCCTGGATCGAGTTTGGCTCGGCCATTCTCAACGCCATCGGCCGTTTCTATTCCGCTCCCGACGAGGCCGCCTTCGCCAATGAAAGCAAAGCCCTGTCCGGACTCTTTGCGCGGGTGGAGGCGGAATTATCGGCCAGGCAACAGGATCGATTTTTCGAGGGTCACCGATTTTCGCTGGTCGATGCCGTCTACGCGCCGATCTTTCGCTATTTCGACAGCTTCGACCGCATCAGTGATTTCGGCATCCTGGATGGAAAGCCGTTGGTTCGGGCCTGGCGAGAAGCGCTAAGCCACCGACCATCGGTGAAGGCGGCCGTCAGCGCTGACTATCCACAGCGGCTCGACGCCTTCCTGCGGGCGAAGGCATCCTACCTCTCGCGGGCTATGAGGCTTGATGGTCACCCCATCGCAACTCCGCTAGACCGATCGGCCTGAACGGGTCGATGACCGTACCCGCGACCATGGTGGAGAGGAATTGCGGCCCTGGCGGGACTCTCGCCAGCGCCGCAACCAGGCGGTCGCGCACGAACGGAAGCGCTGTGGAGTCCGACTGGTAGAACGCCGTCAGCGACAGCGACAGCGCCTGGAAAACGCGCACATGCCAACGACGTGACCTGGCGTAGCTTTCCAGCGCCTCTTCGACGCTGCTCGTCCGCGCCAGCGCATGGCCGAGCGCGGCTGCGTCAAGCAACGCCATGTTCGCCCCTTGCCCGAGCTGCGGACTGGTCGAGTGCGCGGCGTCGCCGATGACCGCCAGCCCCCGACCGGCCGGCAAAGTCATCGTATGATGGCCATAGCGGGCGAGCGACAGCTGGTCGAAACTGTCGATCTGGCTGGTGAAGGCCTCGCAGTCCGGCCAGATGGAAACCACGCTCGCCTTCCAGGCCTCGAGGCCCGCGGCCCGCACCTTTTCCTCATCGGCTGGTTTCAGGCTCCAGAAGAAAGCCGCCATGCTCTCGGCGCCGGCTTCCGGGCGGCCGATCGGCAACACGCCGACCATCACGCTTGCCTTGTCGTAACGCTGCAGCAGCGCGCGTTCGTTGAACCCCTCGCGCCAGCCGAGCGAGGCCCAGAAGGCGCCATAGGCGAGTGGGCGCGGCACCGCCGGATCACCAAGGCGCTGGCGCAGCCTGGATCGCGCGCCGCTGGCGTCGACGACGAGGTCGAAAGGACCCAGCCGCTTTCCATTGGCGCAGGTGAGCGTCGGCCGATCGCCCGTGTCGAGCGTGTTAATCTCGACATTCGTTTCGATGGGAACCACTTCGCGTTTGGCGGCGCGATAAAGCACGCCGAACAACGCCGCCCGGTGAACAGCAACGCCGAAACGGCGGCCACGCCGCGAATCGTAGCGGACATCGAGCACCGTTCTTCCGCTCCTGGCGTCAGCGCCGTGCAGCCGATCGATACGGCTTCCGAGTGCAAGGATTTCATCAAGCAGGCCGAGATCGGCGAGCACCGTCAGCCCGGTCGGCTGCAAGATCAGCCCGGAACCGACAGGCTTCGGCTCCTCGAAGCGCTCGAAAATGGTGACCCTGTGGCCTGCCCGCTTGAGATAGAGCGCCGCGGCCAACCCGGCCGGCCCGGCGCCGGCAATCGCGATCTGGTATGACTTGCTCATCGCCCCCACACCCAAGCCGGGGGCGACGATCCCGCAACGAAGGCGCCAGAGCAAGCGGCGCTTTGACGCTAGGGCTGCGCGCCATCGAAAGCGGCGCGTGCCTCGCGCACCGCGCCGTGGTTGATCTCGGCCCACTGGATGAGCATCTGCAAGGGGCCGAACATCGAGCGCCCAAGGTCGGTGAGGCTGTATTCGACACTCGGCGGCTTCGTCGGGAACACCTCGCGGTGCACATAGCCGTCGCGCTGCAGGTCATGCAGCGTCTGGGTCAGCATGCGCTGCGAGATATCGGGCACCAGGCGTCGCAGTTCGCCGAAGCGATAGGGCTTCTCGGCCAGCGCCGACATCAGCAGTGTGTTCCATTTGCCGCTGATGCCCTGGATGACATCGCGGACCGGGCAATCGGCGAGATTTCCGCCGCCGCTTTCGGCGCGATAGATCTCGAGTTTCATCTTCAGATCGACAACCTTGCTGTCCACGGCTGGTTCCCTGTGTGTGCCTACCTCCCGAAAAACTGCCTTCTTTACGACAAGCGGTCAATTCCTATTTTAGCGCTGGTCTCTTTTTGAGACCATAAACCCGACCCGCTTTCGGATAATCTTCAGGAACCTCCCATGACCGAAAACCTCCTCGTTACCGGCGCTTCCGGCCAGCTCGGCCGCGGCGTCATCAACCACCTGCTGGACACATTCAAGGTTCCGGCGGATCGCATCATCGCCACCACACGCACGCCGGCCAACCTTGCCGACCTTGCCGCGCTCGGCGTTACAATCCGGGAGGCGGATTTCGACGACACGGCATCGCTCGCCAAGGCCTTCGCGGGCGCCAGCCGCGTGCTCATCATCTCGACCAATGAACTGGCGATCCAGGGCAAGCGGCGTGAGCAACAGCTTGCGGCGGTCGCCGCGGCCACGCAGGCGGGCGTCGGCCACTTGCTCTACACCTCGCTGCCCGATCCCGAGCCGGGTTCGCCGATCCTGTTCGCGCCTGACCACTACGACACCGAACAGGCGATCAAGGCGACCGGCATACCCTTCACGTTCTTCCGCGACAGCTGGTATGACGAGAACCTGTTCATGTCGCTGCCGCATACCCTGGAATCGGGACACTGGTATACCTCCGCGGGCGATGGCCGCATCTCCTATTGCGCCCGCGACGACATGGCTGCAGCGATCGCAGGCGGGCTGGTCTCGGCCTCCGATCAAAGCGTCACCTACACGCTGACCGGTCCGAAAGCCTACACCGTCGCCGAAGTCGCCGCCCTTGTCACCGAAGTCACCGGCAAGCCGATCGAGGTCGTGCAGCTCTCCGACGAAGCGCTGACGGAAGGCATGAAGGCGGCAGGCCTGCCTGAGCCTATCGCCCGGCTCCTCGTCTCCTTCGACGCCGCCACGCGGGCCGGCCGCCTCGGCATGGTGACCGACTCCGTCGAGAAACTGTCCGGCCGCAAGTCCGTATCGCTGAAGCAGTTCCTGGAGGCCAACAAGGCCAAGCTGGCTGGCTGAGGGCCGCGCGGCGAGAGGCCCCGGCCTGTCGCCGCGCTACTTCGACGTCTTGAGCAGCCCGAGCCGGATCAGGCTCTCGCCGGTCGCGACCAGCGCTTCCTCCCTTGGCCGAGGCGCCCAGCCGAGCATGCGCACGGCCTTGGCGCCGGTGGCGTTCCTGGCCTTGCCCAGTTCCGTCACGATCTGGGCCGCCTGCCCGTCGAACAGTCCGACGAGCCTCACCAACCAATCCGGCAAGACCCGCGTCGTTACGCGCGAGGCCGAATTGCCCAGCCGCGCCTTCAATGTCTGCGCGATCTCCAGCATCGTCATGAAGTCGCCGCTGATCGCCAGGAAGCGCTCGCCCTTGGCGACGGGATTGGTCATGGCCCGCAGATGCAGGTCCGCGACGTCCCGCACATCGACCACGCCGAAAACCATCCGCGGCAGACCCGGCACCTGGCCGTCCAGCAGGCGCTTTATGAACTCAGTCGATGTCGAATGGTCGGGTCCGAGCACCGGTCCGAATATCCCGACCGGATTGACGACGGCCAGTTCCAACGAGCTGCCCTGGCTGGCAATGAAATCCCAGGCGGCACGCTCGGCCAGCGTCTTAGATTTCACATAGGCGCTCACTTTTTCAGAGAGATTTGTCCAGTTCTCCTCCGTGAACGGATGGCCGGCGACCGGGGTCTGCCCGTAGCCGACGGCGGCAAATGACGAGGTAAGCACCACCCGCTGGACACCAGCGTCGCGCGCGGCCCGCAGCACGCGCAGGGCCCCTTCCCGGGCCGGAACGATCAGGTCATCCTCATGCTTGGGCACGTCGGGCGGAAAGGGCGAAGCGACATGCAGCACGTACCGGCATCCGGCGACCGCAGCCGGCCAGCCCGCGTCGGACATGAGATCGGCATGGGCAAAGGAAAGCGCGTCACCGGGTTCAGCGCCGCCGATCTTCAGCATGGCGAGAACATCGGCTTCGCGCTTGCTGGAGCGCACTGTCGTGCGCACCCGGTAACCGGCTTTGAGCAATTCGAGGATGCAGTGAACGCCAACGAACCCGGACCCGCCGGTAACGAGCACCAACTCACCGCTCATGCCCGCCTCCTCTATCCGCCGGAAGCCCTCAGATAGCCACCTGCGTGCCGATCTCGACCACTCGCCCGGTCGGGATCTGGAAGTATTCTGTCGCATCCGCCGCCGTGCGCGCAAGGCCGATGAACAGGCGGTCCTGCCACACCGGCATGCCGGAATTGGGCGAAGCCTTCAGCGAACGCCGCGACAGGAAGAACGACGTCGTCATGATGTCGAATTTCCAGCCCTGCTTGCGGCAGATCGCCAGCGCGCGCGGGATGTTGGGCTGCTCCATATAGCCGAACGTCAGCGTGACGCGCATGAACAACTCGTTGACCGTCTCCATCTTCACCCGTTCGCTGTCAGGCACCACGGGCTGCGGCGCCGTCACCACCGACAGGATGACGTTTTGCTCATGCAGCACCTTGTAGTGTTTCAGGCTGTGCATCAGCGCGGTCGGCGCGCTCAGCGGGTCGCTGGTCAGGAACACGGCCGTGCCCGACACCAGGTGCGGCTTCTTCTTCAAGAGATTTGCCGCCAGGAAATCGAGCGGGATCTCGTTGCGGCGGGTCTTGTCGAACAGGTAGCGGCTGCCGCGCACCCAGGTCCACATGCCCAGGATGATGGCGAAGGCCACGGCCAGCGAAGCCCAGCCGCCCTCGAACACCTTGACGATGTTGGAGGCAAAGAAGCCGATATCGATCAGCGCGAACAGGGCCGTCAGCGCAACCGCGGGCCAGATTTTCCATTTCCAGATGCGCGTCATGATGACGAACAGAAGCGTAGTGGTCACCAGCATGTTGCCGGTCACCGAGATGCCGTAGGCCGACGCCAGCCTGCTGGACTCGCCGAAGCCGACCACCAGGAGCATCACGACAAGCGCGATCAGCATGTTGACGCGCGGCATGTAGATCTGGCCGGATTGTTTTTCCGAGGTGTGCAGGATTTCGAGGCGCGGCAGCATATTGAGCTGCACGGCCTGCCTGGTCAGCGAATAGGCGCCCGAGATCACCGCCTGGCTCGCGATCACGGTCGCCGCTGCCGCCAGCACCACCATCGGGATGAGCGCCCAGCCCTCATTCATCTCGAAGAACGGATGGCCAACGGTACCATTCTGCGAGAGCACATAGGCGCCCTGCCCCGCGTAGTTCAGAAGCAGGCAAGGAAACACGATTGCCAGCCAGGCCAGCACGATCGGCTTGCGACCGAAATGGCCAAGGTCGGCATAGAGCGCCTCGGCGCCGGTGACGGCAAGGAAGACGGCGCCGACGGTGACGAACGAAACATCGGGCGCGCTGATGAAGAAGGCCACGATGTAGTGCGGGCTGATCGCCCACAGGATTTCCGGATCGGCGATGATGTGCTTCAGCCCAGAAAGGCCGATGGCGAGGAACCAAATGGCGGTGACCGGACCGAATACCAAGCCCACGCCGCCTGTCCCGAACCGCTGCACGGCAAAAAGCATGGCGAGAATGAGCAGCGTCAGCGGCACGACATAAGGCTGGAAGGCAGGCGTCACGACATTCATGCCCTCGACGGCCGACAGGACCGAAATGGCGGGCGTGATCACCGCATCGCCGAAGAACAGCGATGCACCGATGATGCCGATGCCGAGGATCACCGCCGAGCGTGTCGGGAAAGTGCCTCGCGCCAGCGCCATCAGCGACAGCACACCGCCCTCGCCCCGGTTGTCGGCGCGCAGCACGAACATGATGTACTTTATGGTCACTGTGATTGTCAGCGACCAGATGATCAGCGACAGCACGCCCAGAATGTCCGCGCGGTTGGCGACGTTGCCTCCGGAGGAGGCGTGCAACGCCTCCCGGAATGCGTAGATGGGGCTCGTGCCGATATCGCCATAGACCACACCGAGCGCGCCCAGCATCAGCACCTTGGTGCTGTGCTGCGCAATCTCCGGGTGGCCCGTTTGGTCGACAGGCTCCGCCTCGGCACCACTATTGGCAAGGGCCATGGACGACACTCCGATAAAATGCGCGGTGCTCTACGCTTGCTGCGGTGCAATATCAAGTGCCCCGGCGTTAGGGCTCCCATGCCGCCAGCGCAGGGCTTGCGGTATACGGCGCCAACGGATTACTTCATCCATCGCAAGGTGAGAATGTCAGATCGCGACCTGCGTGCCGATCTCGACCACGCGCCCGGTCGGGATCTGGAAATATTCTGTCGCATCCGCCGCCGTGCGCGCAAGGCCGATGAACAGGCGATCCTGCCACATCGGCATGCCGGAATTGGGCGAAGCCTTCAGCGAGCGTCGCGATAGGAAGAACGACGTCGTCATGATGTCGAATTTCCAGCCCTGCTTGCGGCAGATCGCCAGCGCGCGCGGGATGTTGGGCTGCTCCATATAGCCGAAGGTCAGCGATACCCGCATGAAGAGCTCGTTGACCGTCTCCATCTTCACCCGCTCGCTGTCCGGCACCACCGGCTGCGGCGCAGTCACCACCGACAGGATGACGTTCTTTTCATGCAGCACCTTGTAGTGCTTGAGACTGTGCATCAGCGCGGTCGGCGCGCTCAGCGGATCGCTGGTCAGGAACACGGCCGTGCCCGACACCAATTGCGGCTTCTTCTTCAAAAGGTTCGCCGCCAGGAAGTCGAGCGGGATCTCGTTGCGGCGGGTCTTGTCGAACAGGTAGCGGCTGCCGCGTATCCAGGTCCACATGGTCAGGCCCATGATGGCGGCGACCGTTACCGACACCCAGCCGCCTTCGACGACCTTGACGACATTGGCCGAGAAGAAGCCGAGATCGATCACGCCGAACAGCAGCGCGAGCGCCAATGCGAGCCCCAGCCGCCACTTCCAGCGCCAGCGCATCACCACGAACAAGAGGATCGTCGTCATCAGCATCTCGCCGGTGACGGAGATGCCATAGGCTGAAGCCAGCGCGCTCGAGCTGCCGAAGCCGACGACGAGCAGCATCACGCCCAGCGCGACCAGCAGATTGACCCTTGGCATGTAGATCTGGCCGCTCTGCATCTCGGACGTATGCTGGACCTCGATGCGTGGCAGAAGATTGAGCTGGACGGCCTGCCTGGTGAGTGAGAAGGCACCGGAGATCACCGCCTGGCTCGCAATCACCGTTGCGGCCGTCGCCAGACACACCATTGGGACAAGCGCCCATTCGGGCAGCATCTGGAAAAACGGGATGGCAGGCTTGCCGCCGTGGGCGAGCACGAAGGCGCCCTGCCCGAAATAGTTCAGGAGCAGGCAAGGGAAGACCATCGAGAACCAGGTCAGCACGATTGGCCGGCGGCCGAAATGGCCAAGGTCGACATAAAGGGCCTCGGCGCCGGTGACCGCCAGGAATGCCGCGCCGACGGTGACGAAGGCCCCGGTCGGCGTAGTGGCCAGATAGTAGACCGCGTAATAGGGATTGATCGCCAGAAGGACGGATGGGTCGTCCACGATATGGTAGAGGCCAGCAGCGCCGATCACCACGAACCACGCAGCCATGATCGGCCCGAACACTGCCGCCACCTTGCTGGTGCCAAAACGCTGCACCGCAAAGAGAACCGCCAGGATTACCAGCGTTATCGGGACAACAAAGGCATTGAGCGCCGGCGTGACGACCTGCAGGCCTTCGACCGCGGATAGCACCGAAATGGCGGGCGTGATGATCGAATCGCCGAAAAACAGCGCGGCGCCGCAAAGGCCGATTGCCAGGATAAGCCCGGATCGGTTGGGATAGGCGCTACGCGCCAGCGACATCAGCGACAGCGTACCGCCTTCTCCCTTGTTGTCGGCCCTCAGCACGAACGCGACATATTTGATGGTGACGATAATCGTCAGCGCCCACACGATCAGCGACAGCACGCCAAGCACGTCGTTGCGGGCAGCCGGGCCCGACGACGCGTGCAAAGCCTCTCGAAAGGCATAGATGGGGCTCGTGCCAATATCGCCGTAGACGACGCCGAGCGCTCCGAGCATCAGAACCTTGGTGCTGTGACGCCGTTCCGTTCCGGCATGGCTGGACCGCTCGAGGGTTTCAGCCTCGTTGCTGGCGTTAGCTAGCACCATGGACCCCACTTTGTCGTCCGCGCGATGCGCCCGGATTGTCGCGACGCGCGGGGCTTGCGATTGCCATCGGACCTACGCAAGGCTTCCTTGCCTTACCACCCGCAGGCCTTCAGGAACCGTCCCACCGTGCCGGCCATGCCATACTCCAATGCATCGGCTGTCAACCCGTGTCCGATCGATACTTCGGCCAACGCCGGAACGCGTCTGACGAGCGCCGGCAGGTTGGCCACGGTCAGATCGTGTCCGGCATTGACCTGAAGCCCTGCCGCAAACGCCGCATCGGCGGTTTTTCCCAGTGCTTCCAGCTCCTTCGCAGCCCTTGCGGAATCGGAATGGCAGCTCCCGTAAGGACCGGTATAGAGCTCGATCCGGTCGGCGCCGGTGTCGCGCGCCGCACTCACTCCGGCGGGATCGGCATCCGAAAACAGCGATACGCGAATTCCACTCTTCTTCAATCGTTTGACGATCGGTGTCAGGAACGCAGCCTTCGCGGCGAAGTTCCAGCCATGGTCGGATGTCGCCTGCGCCGGATCGTCGGGCACCAGCGTCACCTGCTCCGGCTGGTGCTTTTCGACGAGCCCCAGGAAATCTTCTGACGGATAGCCTTCGATGTTGAACTCTGCTTTCGGAAACTCGTCGTCGATCAGCGCCCTGATCTCCGGCAAGTCGGAATGCCGCGTGTGCCGTTCGTCGGGCCGCGGATGCACGGTCAGTCCATGCGCGCCAGCGGCGAGCGCCAAACGGCCAATTCCGATGACGCTCGGCCATGGCAGGTCGCGGCGGTTGCGCAGCATGGCAATTGCATTGAGGTTCACCGACAGCTTTGCGGGCATGATCCAGCGTCCAGTTCGAGCGGTTCCAGTCAAAGCGCGTAACGCGTTGGCGCGCATCTATAGCGCCTTTGCAGGGAACAGATAGGGGGTTTCAGGTGTTCCAGAGGACGAGATGGCGGCCAACATAAGGATCCAGCGGTGAATTTCCTCGAAGCCGTGCCGGCGATACGACGCCTCGACACCAATCGCGACGCGCTTTTTGCCATCGATGTCGTGGGCGACGTTTCGCCTGCCGACGCCGAAAACCTTTTCGGCCTGCTGGAGGCGGCCTATGTGCTGCATCCCAGGATCGACGTGCTGGTTCGGCTGACCGACGAGGAAAGCGTGGATTGGCGCAACATTTCGAATGACACTCTCCGACAGGGCGTTGCCGACGCGCTGGAACATGTCGTGCGCTGCGCGGTCGTCGGCGACCCGGTCTGGGCCTCTTCCATCCGTCACCGATTTCCCGCGACCCTGCCGTTTGAGTTCAAGCATTTCGGCAGCGAGGACGAACCGTCGGCATGGCAATGGCTGGGCGCCAGGCTTGTGTGACCGTCAGCGCACGATCGTCAGCCGCTCGGCGGCGCGGGTGATGGCGGTATAGAGCCAGCGCTGCCGGGTTTCCTTGAACGCCCAGCTTTCGTCGAACAGCACGACGTCGTTCCACTGCGAGCCCTGCGCCTTGTGGACGGTCAGCGCATAGCCGTAGTCGAAATCGTCGAAGCGCTTCTTCTGCTGCCAGGGGATTTCGGCGTCGGGATCCTCGAACGCCGCCTTGAGCAGCTTGATCTTGGCGACGCCGCGGTCGGGATCGTCTTCTTCCGGCGAAACCAGAAGGTTGATGCCCGGCTTCACGGTCTCACGCGAGGAGGTCATCACCTTCCAGAGCGAGCCGTTGAGCAGCCCCTTGGCCGGGTCGTTGCGCAGGCAGACCAGTTTGTCGCCCGCCTGCGGGAAGTCGGCGCTGAAGCCTTTGAGCTCGCGCAGGCGATGATTGTAGCGCCGCCGCGTGCGGTTGGTGCCGACCAGAACTTGGTCCGCCTTGAGCACAAGCTCCTGGTTGACGCCTTCCCTGCCGATGACCTGCGCCGCGCCATAGTCGCCATGCATGAACTCGCGGCCTTCGCGCACGTCGAGCGCCAGCCGGATGATCGGGTTGTCGCGCGCCTGGCGATGGATTTCGGTGAGCAACACGTCCGGCTCGTGTTCCGTGAAGAAGCCGCCACCCGAGATCGGCGGCAGCTGGGCGGGGTCGCCAAGCACGAGTATGGGCGTACCGAAACTCATCAGGTCGCGGCCGAGCTGCTCGTCGACCATCGAGCATTCGTCGATGACGACGAGCTTGGCGCGCGAAATCGGGCTTTGCCGGTTGAGGGAGAAGGTCGGTGACATCGATGTCTTGCCGGTCACCTCGTCCTCGACCGATTCCTCGCCCTTCGGCCTGTAGATCAGCGAATGGATCGTGCGGGCGTTGGTCGCCCCCTTGGAACGCAGCACCTGCGCGGCCTTGCCGGTGAAGGCGGCGAACTGCACCTGCCCGTCGACGTGCCCGGCAAAGTAGCGCGCCAGCGTCGTCTTGCCCGTGCCGGCGTAGCCGAACAGGCGAAAGACCTGCGGCTGGCCGTCCTTCAGCCAGCGCGCAACCGCCTTCAAAGCCTCATCCTGTTGGGGAGAAAATTCCATCAGTCCGACAGACCGGATTCGCCGACGAAAGACAAGATTGGCCGCCCCGCCATCGACATCTCCGGCGGCGGGCTCACAGCCCAGGACGGTCACGCTATCAGGGGTAAAACGGAACGTAAAGGGAACAAATTCAGGAGAGGTCCCTACCTGCCGGATTCCGGATCGTTTTCCAGCAGGATCGGCTTGCCGTGCGGCGTCGCATGCGCGGCGCGCTCCCAGGCAGCGGCGAGCGTGTCGACATCGCTGCGGCCGGCAACACCCTTCCGCGACAGCAGATTTTCCAACGCCGCCAGCCAGTGCTCGTAATAGTCGTGACCGTCGCTCGCCGCACCCGGGTTCTTCACCTCGGCGGACAAGGCTTCGGCCCATTCGCTCCACGAAAACAGACCCTTGTCGTGCAGCGCAACGGTCATGGCGAAGGCCTCCGCCTGCCAGGGTTCGGCGAACACCGGATCGTCGAGGATTGCCTCCGGCTTGGCCTCAAGCCGGCTCAAGGTAGCTCTCCCAGGCATCGATCGAGACGACAAGCGTCGGATCGGCGCGCTCGCCCCAGATCTCGGCCCCGTCAAAGACCACCGTGTAGACCCATTGCGGGTTCTCGCCCTTGCCGTGCGCGTTGCTGTCGGGGAATACGAAGCCCTCGCGCACCGCCTCGACAGTGCCGTTCTTGCCGCGCGCGTAGCGAGGCAGGCGCGTATGGCCGGTCGGGTTGAAGTTCTTCGTCCGCACGCGGTCGCCAGCGTGAAAGCGCGCCGCATTGCCGACTGGCCGGTCGCACGGCCCACCCTTGGCCAGCACCGCCGGCACGTCGGCTGCTTTCAGCACTCTCTTGGGGACGGCTGCCGGATCGACGGCCCTGCCGGCCGCAATGTCGTTCTCCGTGACGAAGCCATGGCGCTTCAAAAGCACCTCGAGCGCCCTGATCCAGATCTGGTAGTAGCTCGAACCATAGTAGACGGCGGGATGCAGCGATTCCCGCGCGTGCCGGCTCTCGTCGATGTTCCAGGCGCCCATGGCGCCCGCGGTCAGCGTCACGCCCAGCGCGC
>JBFLWR010000038.1:0-11897 GCA_040755925.1 Pseudomonadota bacterium | reverse complement strand
CGGCGCGCTCGCGCGGCGGGCCTTCAAGGAACAGGCCGCGCAGGCCATCGCGCTGGCACAGCGCCACCGGCACGGGCTTGGCTGCATCGCCTTCGACCTCGACCATTTCAAGTCGATCAACGATGGCCATGGCCATGCCATGGGCGACAAAGTGCTCGTCGCCGTGGCCGAGGCCTGCCGGGCTGAGTTGCGCGGAACGGACCTTTTCGGCCGATTGGGCGGCGAGGAGTTCGCGCTCATCCTGCCGCATACCGACCGCGCCGCCGTGGCCGGTGTCGCCGAGAAGCTGCGCGGGGCGATCGCCCGCATCGTGGTCAGGCAAGGAGATGCGGCGGTGCCTGTCACCGCCAGCTTCGGCACGGCGAGCCTCGACGCCCGCACCGCCGACATCGACGCGCTGCTCGCCAATGCCGACGCCGCGCTTTACGAGGCCAAGGCCGCCGGTCGCAACCGTTGCGCCGCGTGGCGACCGCCGAACGATGCGCCGACCGGCCCACGCCGACGTGTGCTGAAGGCGGGGCGCATCATGTTCAACAATCGCATGTCGTCGATCGACTGCACGGTGAGGACGCTCGGGGAGGACGGCGCCGGCCTGGATGTGACCAGTTCGATCGGCGTACCGGAGACGTTCAGCCTTCAGATCCGCTCGGATGCGTTCGAGACGCGCTGCCGCATCGTCTCGCAGACCGAGCGCCGCATCGAAGTCGAATTCTGCTGAGCGCGACCCTACGAAGGTCTCAACCCCCTCGCTCTATCCATTTTACGAGTCTTTTTCTTGAAATATGTATTTTCAGCGTCACGTCGGCCACTTTTGCACGACTTCTCTCCTACTAAAGGCCAATGAGGAGAAACCTTGCGGCAACTCATGGCGCGTTAAATCGTATTGCTATCCTGGAATGCAATTCTTGGAGCAGAAGAGCTGGAGCTGCATATGGTGGCAGGCGAACCAGACAGCGTCCGTGTAAAAGGCATCAATGGCCAATGGATGGTGCGTGTCGTCGACAGCGGCAGGCTGATGCAGCAGTTGTTCGACATCCATGCCGAGGCCGAAGCCTTCGCGGAAGACGAACGGCATAGGCTCGGCCTGCCCGGCGAACCGCCGGCCGCCGAGCCGGCGGAGGCAAGACGGCGCGGCGGGCGTGAACGATGAGGGGCAGGAATTGCTCCACCAGGCCGCCGACACGATGCGGTTTGCGCTTCACTGAAAAATGCGGGAACAATCGGCAGACGGGGAAGCGCTGCCGATGTGCAATCTCTACAACATAACCACCACGCAGGAGGCGGTACGCCAGTGGACGCGCGCGCTGCGCGATATCTCCGGTAACCTGGAGCCCTCGGTAGACATCTATCCCAACCAGCCGGCGCCGGTCGTGCGCAACGCCGCCGACGGCGGCCGCGAGCTCGCGAACCTGCGCTGGGGCATGCCGACGCCGCCCGAGCGCGTGCGCGGCAACGCCGATCCCGGCACAACCAACATCCGCAACCCGCAATTTGCCCACTGGCTGCCCTATCTCGGCGTCGAGAACCGCTGCGTGGTGCCGGTGACGAGCTTTGCCGAACCCTCGCCGAAGCCGGGCGACAAGGACCCTGAGACCGGCGTGCAGAAGAATTTCTGGTTTGCGCTGAGCGAGGAGCGGCCGCTGTTCTTCTTCGCCGGCCTTTGGACGCCCTGGCACGGCGTGCGCAAGGTGAAGGAAGGCCCGGGCGACCACGAGATCTACGGGTTCCTGACGACGAGGCCGAACGCGCTGATCGCGCCGATCCATGAGAAGGCGATGCCGGTGATCTTGACCACGCCGGAGGAAACCGAAACATGGCTCACGGCCCCGTGGCCGGAGGCGAAGAAATTGCAGCGGCCGGCGCCGGACGACGCGCTGGGGATCGTGGACAAGCCGGCGACCCAGATCAAGTTTCCGGCCGAGCCACCGGCGCAGGGGTCGTTGTTTTAGGGGGCTACCCCTACCCCCTGGCCTTCTGCAGCACCCAGATATAACCCTTGGGCGGATGGTCCTGGTCGATGAACTGGGTCTTGACCTGCGTGTCCTTGCGGCCGCAGCGCTTGCAGCGGAAGCGGATGGCTTCGAGCGGCTTGTTCCAGCCGACGACCTTGGCCACGTCGTTCGCCTTGAAGCGACCGGCGTGGTAGCAGTGGCGGCATTCGACGACGAGCAGCATGTTGGCCTTGGCCGCACGGCCGACGCTGTCCATGGGTCCGGCCATTCCTCATGTCCGGTCTTAACGATCCTCGGGCAACGGCAACAGGCCGAGCCATGCGGCCCGGAAATCTGGCTCCCGGCCTGCAGCCGCCCCCATCACTTCATGCAGACGCTCCACCAAGCCGCTGAGCCGCCAGTACATTTCGCCATTGGATTTGAGGTGCAGCTGCGCCGTCAGCACGGTCTTGCGCAGCTCCAGCGCGTCGCGAATGATCGCTTCCGCATCCGACCGGAACAATCTGTCGTAGCGGCTGTTTCTTCTGCCCAATGCGGCTCTCCTTGGTCCTGAGCAACCGCCCCATCTGCTGACAAAATAGGAACCCGTTCCTCGCCAAGTCAACTCGTCCTTGACATTTTTGTTCACTTTTTGTTCACTTGCTAACGTAAGCTCGAGGAGCAAACGCCATGGACCAGATCGTGAGACTGGATAGCCGCCAGGAGGCCGCGCTTCAGGCGATCGCCGAGCGCTTCATCGCCCAGCATAAAGGCGATCCGGTGAAGGCACTGAAGGAGATGATCGTCCTCAACGGGCATCTCCAGGAGCGGCTCGACGCCCTAGGTACGGCGCACGGCAAGAGTGTAAAACAGGGGTAGAGAGAGTTCTGCGGCCCCCTCTGCCCGGCAGGACATAGGGGGCCGCAAGATCGCTACATTGGCGAATGGCGCTCGCGAAACCTCAGGCCGGCACGCGCTTCAGCGCCTGGGCCATGCAGTGGATGCCGCCGCCGGTCTTGGAGATCTCGCTCATGTCGACGGCCGCGACCTCGAAGCCGCGCGCCTTCAGCTTTTCGATCAGCGTCTTGCTCGACGTCGGCGCGATCACACGGTCCTTGCCGAGCGACATGAAGTTGCAGCCGAGCGCCATCGTATCCTGGAAGGGCACGTCGATAATCTCGTGGCCCTTGCCCTTGAGCCAATCAACGATGCCGGGCTCGGTGCAGGCGAGGCAGACGGCGGTGAGCTTTTCGGCGATCGGCACCACCATCAGGTCGATGTGGACGTAATACTCGTCGATGAAGGCCAGCCGCGTCTCCCAGCCTTCCTTGTCGAACCAGGCCTGCACCTGTCGGGCGCCTTCTTCCTGCGTGCGGGCGCCGCCGCAGCCGATCAGCACCACGCCGTCCTCGATGACGTTGAAGTCGCCGCCTTCGAAGGTGCCGGCGGTGACCATGTCGTAGATCGGGATGCCGAGCTTCTCATAGGTGCGGATGGCGGCGTAGTTCTCGCCGCGCCGCCACCAGTTGGCCATGGCGGTGATGAAGGCGCCGTAAGGGGTCATGACGCTGGAATCGCGCGAATAGACCTGCATCGGCAGTTCCGGCGTCGGCTCGTGCCAGTGGATGTTGACGCCGAAATGCTCGTAGGCGGCGACCAGGTCCTTGTGCTGCGCCTGCGCGATCTGGACGTTGCAGGGCGCCTCGCGCAGGTGCTTGCGCGACAGCGAACTGGTCGACAGGTGCCGCAGGAAATTCGGCGAGCCGAGCAGCACGTCGGTCAGCACGTCGGTCTCGTTGGCGAAGCCCCAGGCGGTCAACGGCTTGGTGCCGCCATTGGGGTTGCGGCGCTGCAGCGAGAACGGCTCGGCGACGATGCGGTCATGGACGGTCATGGTGTTCTCCTCTGGGATCTTGTTGATCGGTCACTGGGTGGAGGCGGCCGGGATCCACCAGTCGCGCCCGCGCGCGGTGGTGACATATTCCGGCCAGCGGAAGTTTATCGGCGGCTCGTAGTCGCAAAGCGGCGCGATCCAGTTCGAGCCGCCGACGCCGCCGCCGGTTCGCCTGACGAACTCGTCCATCGCGGCATCGCGCGCGGCCTTGTCTTCAAGCAGGCGCAGCGCGGTGAGCGCGACCGTCTTCGACGCGCAGGTCACCATCGGGTCGATGGTGGCGGGAATGCCGCCCAGCGCGTTCATGACCCAGGCCGGGTAGACATGGCCCTTCTCGGCGCGCAGCGCCGGGCGGGCGACATAGAAGCGCGATGTCGGCGCATGCCAGCTCATGTCGGTGTAGTCGTCGGAGGTCGAGTTCACCTGCGATGGCGGCAGGTCGCGGCGCAGGATAGCCTCGGCGTCCTGCGGCGAGATCAGCCGCTCCAGCTCGTCGATGAAGGGATTCTCGGTCGCCACGCCACCGGCATTGACCTGCACTTCGCGGGCGATGGCCCTCGCCTCCTCGCTCCAGCGCGGCGCGCCGACGGTGGACAGTGCCTGATAGGTGACGTCGGCCATGGCATGGTTGGCGAGGCCCGGCCGCGACTTCGATACCCAGTGGCGCTCGTAACAGCAGCCGCTCATCTTCGCCGCCGCTTCGGCGTTGCGGTCGAGCACCGCGGTCACCTGCTCGGCCAGGGCGATGGTCGGCACTCGGATCATGTACTGGATCTCGGCAAGGCCGGCGGGCAGGTTGTCGGCGGTCGCCTGGCCTGCGGTGAGGATCGCCTCGCTGATCGACCAGCCGCCCTGATGCGTCAGCATGGAATCGCGCAGCGCCTTGGAAGCCATGTACATCATCATCAGCGCATCGTTGGCGCCAGGCGCCCTGACCGCCGAATGCGCCTGCGGGATCGGCGCGCCGTCGATTGCGCGAACCCAATTTTCGGGTTGGTCGCAGACAAAACGGTAGATCATCGAGTAGGCGGCGCCGCAATGCGTGTCCCAGCGCGCCGTGTTGCAGAGCGGCAGCATGTAGAAGGGATGGAAGGAGATCATGCCGGCGAGGCCGTCATAATAGCCCTTGGCGGCGTGGATCGGCTTCGAGCCCCTCACCTTCTCCGCCGGCTCGCCGGTGAAGCGCAGCGTGCCCTTTATGCCGTGCTCGAGCATCGCCGCCTTGGTGGCCAGAAGACCGCCGAGGCTGCCGATGCCCAGGCCCGAATGCGGATCGGTGTGGCCGCCGGCCTCGACGCCCAGACCCTCGCGCGGACGCTTCACAGTCGCCGCATCCTGGCAATTGCCGGGCACGGCGTCGTATTCGCCATACATGCCGATCACCGGGCCGTCGCCATTCGTCCAGTGGGCGCAGAAGGCGGTCGGCATGCCGCCGGAGCCTTCCTCGACCGAAAAGCCCTCGCGCTTCAGCCGGTCGACATACCAGGCGGCCGACTGGTACTCGCGCCAGGCGGTCTCGCCGAAATCGAAGATGGTGCGCGTCCAGGCCGACAGGAGCGGCTGGATGCTGTCGATGCAGGCAAGAGCGGTTTGCTGGGCAGAAGTCGTCACTGGTTTCTCCATGCCTTAAAGAAAGCAGTGAAGCGGCTTATCAAAAAGTGATATGTTTTCCCGGCTCGTGCAAATTCGGTTCACCTGAGGCCTCTTGAGAATTCCGTCCACGCAGGCGCTGCGCGCCCTAGACAGCTTCGCCCGTCACGGCAGCGTATGGCGCGCAGCCGACGAACTGCATCTGACCCGGAGCGCCGTCTCGCACCAGCTTAGGCTGCTCGAGCGCGACCTCGGCTTCGACCTCCTGCAGCGCATCGGCAAGGGCGTGGCGCTGACGCCGCGCGGCCAGCGCTACGCCGCCGACGTGCGCAAGGCGCTGACGGTGCTCGGCGATGCGGGAACGCAAAACAGCGGCGCCGGCGTCGGCGGCTCCTTCGCCATCTCCTGCCCGCCGGGCTTCGCTTCAATGTTCCTCTGTTCCCACATCGGCGAGTTCCAGCAGATGTATCCCGACGTCGCGCTGTCGGTGCTGACGCCGCGGCGGCTCGACGACGTCTCCAATCCGGAAGCCGACGCCTTCATCGCCTTCGGCGTCGGCAACTGGCCGAACCGGTCGGTGGAGTTGCTGTGCGAGGTCTTCTTCACGCCGCTCTGCAGCCCGACGCTGCTCAACAAGGTGGGTGGCTTCTCCAAGCCCGCCGACGTGCTTCGCGCCAACCTCCTCCATCTCGGCGACACCGAGGACTGGGCGCGCTGGCTGGCGCTGTCCAAGGTGGAGAATCCCGACACCGAGGGCGGCATCTTCTTTTCCGACATGAACCTGGTGTTCTCGGCGGCGGTCGCCGGCCAGGGGATCGCCATGGGCGACGAGCTGACCGGCCGCCGGGCGCTGAGCGAAGGCCGGCTGGTCAAGCCGTTCGAGGCCTCGGTCCCCTCGCCGCGCTCCTATTTCCTGGTCTTCGAACACGCCAAGGCCGGCCATCCGGTGCTCAATGCCTTCAGCGAGTGGCTGAGAGCGAAGCTGCTGGAAAACAGGCTGGCGAAGTATTGAGGTAAGCTGATCTCCCCTTGCGGGGGAGATTAGCGCTCCAGCGTCGCACTCCACCCGCCATCCGTGAATCAAATTTGCCGATCAGGCGAAAACTATTCGGTTGCGGTGAACCCGCGCCCTGCCCTACGCTGATGCCCAAGAGTGAGGAAAGAGGCAGGATGCAGCAACCTGGCCGGGCGGCGGAAATAAAGGCAGTCGGGATCGGCAAGAGCTTTGGCTCCTTCCGTGCGCTGGACAATCTTTCGCTCGATATCGGCCGCGGCGAGTTCCTGACGCTGCTTGGGCCTTCGGGCTCGGGCAAGACCACCTTCCTGATGATCCTGGCCGGCTTCGTGCAGCCGAGCGTGGGCAAGCTCTTCAGCGACGGCGCCGACATCACCGACCGCCCGGCCGAGCAGCGCGCTGCCGGCATGGTGTTCCAGGGCTATGCGCTGTTTCCGCATATGAGCGTCGAGCAGAACATTGCCTTCCCGCTCAAGGTGCGCAAGAAATCAGCCGCCGAGATCAAGCGGCGCGTCGCCGACATGGTCGAGCGCGTCGGCCTCAAGGGCCACGAGAAGAAGCTGCCGTCGCAGCTTTCCGGCGGCCAACAGCAGCGCGTGGCGCTGGCCCGCGCCCTGGTGTTCGAGCCGGGCGTGCTGTTGCTCGACGAGCCGTTCTCGGCGCTGGACAAGAGCCTGCGCGGCCAGATGCAGGCCGAGATGAAGCGGCTGCACCAGGAGACCGGCACCACCTTCGTCTTCGTCACCCACGACCAGAGCGAGGCGCTGGCGCTGTCCTCGCGCGTCGCCATCTTCAATCATGGCAAGCTGTTGCAGGTCGGCAGGCCAGACGAGGTCTACGACCGCCCGGCAAACCGCTTCGTCGCGGAGTTCCTGGGCGAGATCAACATGCTGCCGGTGAAGGGCGTGAAGCCCGCCGACAATGGCGCGACAGGCCTGTGCGAGGATCGCGCGGTCAACATGCGTTGCAAGGCCGAGGCGATCAAGGGTGACGCCATCCTTGCCATCCGGCCCGAACACATGTCGATAGCGCCCGAAGCTTCGGCCGGCGAGAACGGCATTGCCGCCACCGCCATCGCCTCGACCTATCTCGGCGCCGCGACCAAGCTCGACCTCACCACGCGCCAGGGCGCCAAGGTCACCGTCTCGGTGCCGAACGAGGTTGCGGCCGCGGCTCTCAGCAAAGGCAATTCGGTCTGGCTGACCTGGCCGGCCGAAAAGGGTTTCCTCCTTCCGGACGGAGGACAATGAGCATTGCTGCTGCGGCCTGAACTCGCCGCACCGGCTTCCGGACCAGATCAACGACAACAAGGGGAACTGACATGAACGACACCAAGAAAAACGCAATCGAGAACCTGTCCGAAAGGGCAAAGCGCGGCGAGATCTCGCGCCGCCAGTTCGCGCAGCTCGCGGGCCTCGTGCTTGCCGGCACGCCGATGCTGCTGCGCTCGACCCGGTCCTTCGCCGAGACGAAGGGGCTGGTGCTGGTCAACTGGGGTGGCGACGCCATCACGGCCTATGACGCCGCCTACGGCCAGGCCTTCACCAAGGATACCGGCATCCCGGTCAAGATGGACGGCTCGGGCCCGACCGAGGGCGCGATCGCGGCTCAGTACAAGAGCGGCGCGCCGACCTGGGACCTCGTCGACGTCGATCCGTTCTCGGCCATCACGCTCGGCGGCCAGGGCATGCTCGAGCCGATCGACTACAAGATCGTCGACAAGAGCAAGATGCGGCCGGGCTTCGGCTGGGAATACGCGGCGTCCACCTATTTCTTCTCCTATGTGATCGCCTACGACTCGCAGAAATTCGGCTCGAACGCGCCGACCGGCATGGCCGACTTCTTCGACGTCAAGAAATTCCCCGGCAAGCGCTCGCTCTACAAGTGGGGCGTGTCGAGCTGGGAAGCCGCGCTCCTCGCCGACGGCGTGGCGCCCGCTTCGCTCTATCCGCTCGATCTGAAGCGCGCCCATGACAAGATCGCGGCCTTCAAGGAGAACGTCGTCTCCTATTGGGGCGGCGGCGCCGAGAGCCAGAGCGTGCTGCTGAACGGCGAAGCCTCGATGGCGATCGTGTGGTCGACGCGCGCCTCGCTGATCGAGCAGGACTCCGGCGGCCAGATCAAGTTCATCTGGGACCAGGGCCTGATCTCGCCCGGCGCGCTTGCCGTGCTGAAGAACAATCCCGGCGGCAAGGATGCGGCGATGAAGTTCATCGCCAGCACCCAGGACCCGCAGAAGGAACTGGTGATGTTCGAAAAGCTTGGACAGGGTCCGGCGAACCCGGCCACCGACGCGCTGATCCCGGCGGACAAGAAGCGCATCAACCCGGTCGATCCGGCGAACATGACCAAGCAGATCCCGCTCGACATGGAATGGTACGCCAAGAACTACGGCGCGGCGCTCGACGAATACACCAAGATCATCTCGGCCTGATCGGGCCGGGGTTTTCGTACCGATGAGAGGCACCCTCTCCGACAGGACGGGCGCGGCGCTGTTGATGGCGCCGCTGCTCCTGTTCCTGGTCCTTGCCTATGCCTGGCCCTTCCTCGGCGTGGTGAAGTGGAGCTTCACCCTGCCGACGCCGGGGCTTGGCCAGTACCACGCCCTGCTCACCGACGAGCTCGTGCAATCGGTGTTCATCCGCACGTTGCGGATCGCGGCGATCGTCACCGTCGTCTCGGTCACCGCCGCCTACGCCATCACCGTGGTGTGGGTGCGCGGCAGCCCGGCGCAGCGCGTGCTTGCCGAATTCTGCATCCTGGTGCCGTTCTGGATCTCGGTGCTGACACGCGCCTTCGGCTGGGTTGCACTGCTCTCCAACCGTGGCCTGATCAACACCTGGCTGCAATCGATCGGCTTCATCTCCGAACCGCTGACGCTGGTGCGCAACGAATTCGGCGTCATCGTCGGCATGTCGCATTTCCTTATTCCCTTCGCGGTGTTTCCGCTGGCCTCGGCCATGCGCAGCCTGGACGAGCGCGTGCTGCTCGCGGCGCGCGGTCTGGGCTCCAGCCGCATGCGCACCTTCTGGACGGTGTTCGTGCCGATGACGCGTTCCGGCATCATCGGCTCGGCGCTCATCGTCTTCGTCTTCTCGCTGGGCTTCTTCGTCACCCCTGCCATCCTCGGCGGCGGCCGCAGCGTGATGATCGCGGAGCTGATCTACCTGCGGATATTCCAAAGCCCGGATTGGGGATTGGGCGCGGCGATCAGCGTCGTGCTGGTGGTGTTCGTCGGCGCGCTGATGGCGCTGCTCTTCCGCTACGTCAAACCAAAGCAATTGGTGTAGCTCGATGCCCACCTACCGCCCTGGCCCCGTGTCGCTCATCCTCGCCGTCCTCGTGGCGTTGTTCCTGCTCATGCCGCTGCTTGCGGTCATCCCGGTCTCACTGACGCCGAGCCGCATGCTGACCATGCCGACGGGCGAGTTGTCGCTGCGCCACTACCGCTCGCTGATCGAGGATCCGCGCTGGCTGGATTCCATCCTGCTGTCGATCCGGATCGGCGTCGTCAGCAGTATCATTTCGACCGTGCTGGCGCTCACCTTCAGCCTCGGCGTGTGGATGTTCCAGCCGCGCTTCACGGCTGCCCTTGTCGGCTTCGTGCTGCTGCCGATGGTGGTGCCGCCGGTGGTCTCGGCGGTGACGCTCTATTTCCTGCTCACCTCGATCTCCGGCATCACGTCCTTCTTCGGCTACGATACCTGGCTCGGCGTCGCCATGGCGCATTCGGTGATGACGGTGCCTTTCGCCACCGTGCTCATCCTGGTCTCGCTCAGCCAGCTCGACCGGCGCATCGACCTGGCCGCGCGCGGCCTCGGCGCCAGCGTCTGGGAGCGCGCGACGCGCGTCATCATGCCCAACATCAAGTTCGGCATCGTCACCGCGTTGCTTCTGTCCTTCGTGCTCTCCTGGGAAGAGATCGGCGTGACGCTGTTCATCACCTCGGTGAATGCCATCACCCTGCCCCGCCTGATGTGGATGGGCCTGCGCGACAACATCGACCCGGCAATCGCCGCGCTCTCGGTGATCCTGATCGCCATCACCGTGCTGGTGCTCGCGGTGCGCAGCGTCGTCACCAGGTCAGTCCCGGGGAAAGCCTGAAGCGGGGAGCCCTCCGCCCCCGAGCTTGCGTCAAGATGAAATGATGGGACGGTTCGTCGTTTGCGCGATGAACCGGGCCAGACGCGCGGCCCGACGCAAGCTTTGAACAAATGCCTGTGTCAGAAAATAAAGAGGCCCGCCGTTCCTGGGTTCGGCGGGCCTCGTGAGGCGCCGAAGTGGAAGTTCGACCCATCACGTGATCCGGGGGTGTGGATCGCCTGCAAGATTAGCCAACGACGGCCGGGCGGGCGATATACAAATCCGTAAACTTTGAATTTCGGGCACCAGAGGCACCTATAAAAATCGCTTCAATATCATATACTTACATCGAATTTGGCTGCGTCGGTAACCGCCATCTCAAGGAAATGTGATGGAATCCGGAGCCCTGGCGCCGGGGTGCCGTGCACCGTGTTTGCGGCTCCGACGAGTGGCCCGGCAAAGCGTCGGACCGAAGCGACTCAGCCCTCGCGCCCGGCCGGAAGCATTCTCGTCAGCACGCCGTCCCGGCGGATGAAATGGTGGTAGAGCGCGGCGAGCGCATGGATGCCGGCCATGATCAAGATGCCGTTCGCGCAGAGCGAATGAAGCTCGCGAATGGTGCGCGCGGTGGTCCTGTCCGGAGCAAACGGGGCCGGAATCGTGAACAAGCCGAAGAAGCTCAGCGCATCGCCCCTGAACCACGTCAAAAGGATGCCGAGCACCGGAATAGCGATGAGCAGCGCGTAGAGGATGAAATGCCCGATCTTCGCCGCCACCTGCTCAGGCGCCGACATTTCCGCCGGAAGGCCCGGCGCTCCTCTCATGCCACGCAGCACCACGCGCCAGGCGACGAACGCGGCCAGAAGCAGGCCGAACGAAATGTGCAGGCGCCAGAAGAAGGCAACCATCGGATCCCCGCGGGAATAGAAGGCGTCGCCATAAGTCAGGGCATAAAGCAGCACGACGAGGCCAAAGAGGGCCCAGTGCAAGAATTTCTGGGTGGATGTGTAGGTGATGACGGCCATTCCGCGCAACTCCGTTCGACAGGTTTTCCTGTTTCGGGCGTGTTCCTGGCAGACTTATGACCGCTAAATTACGTTTCGGTAAGGCTTCGACCAAATAACCAGCGACGCTAACCACGCCAATGCATGGCTTACTCTACTTGCTGGCGTTCCGCGTGGCTGGCGAAGAGCCAGACGAAGGCCCCCCGGCCTCGTCCAACTATTCCATGCATGCCGGCCGGAAAAACTGGTAAGCGACTTCTCCAGCCGGATTGCCCGTTCAGGCGGCCTGCGGCCGCCGCATCCTCTCGACGAAAGCCTGCCGTGCGGGTCCGGCCAGCGGCTTGTCCATCGCCAGCAGGCCGTCGAGCAGAGCGAGAAGC
>JBFLWR010000379.1:0-7037 GCA_040755925.1 Pseudomonadota bacterium | reverse complement strand
GCGCGTGGCGTTGGACGTGGCTGATCCTGCTTCATGTCACAAATCCGTCGAAAGGCCCCGTGCGGAAACCGCAGCGGGAATACAAGCCACGGCCCGGAATGTCGAGAGGCCGCAGTTGCGCCAGGATGCCGGGCGTTGACGAAGCGCCGCGCTGGTCCTAGAAGTGCTATTGGATTTCCCGTGGTGATTTGGCCGGTCGGCTTGCAGCCACGTTAAACAACTCGCTAAAGGGCCGTTTGCATCCTGTAACCGGCTTTGCAATGGCATTGCCGGTTTTTTATTGTCCGCCACCGGCCGGACACCGCATCGAAGGAAGACGATGCGGCATGGATGAGGACTGCTATGGCCGCTCAGCGCGCTGCAAGGACCAACAACGAGGCCGACAACCCGTCGAGCCCGGTACTGCATTTCGGCCCCGACAAGCCTTTGAAGCTCGACGCCGGCACGCTGCTGTCGCCCTTCCAGATCGCGTACCAGACCTATGGCGCCCTCAACGAGGCGCGTTCCAACGCCATCCTCGTCTGCCATGCGCTGACCGGCGACCAGCATGTCGCCAGCACCAATCCAGTGACGGGGAAGCCAGGCTGGTGGGAGGTGCTGATCGGCCCCGGCAAGATCATCGACACCAACCGCTTCTTCGTCATCTGCTCCAACGTCATCGGCGGCTGCCTCGGCTCCACCGGCCCGGCCTCCACCAATCCCACGACGGGCAAACCCTACGGGCTCGACCTGCCGATCATCACCATTCGCGACATGGTGCGCGCGCAATCGATGCTGGTCGATCATTTCGGCATCGAGAAACTGTTCTGCGTGCTTGGCGGTTCGATGGGCGGCATGCAGGTGCTGGAATGGGCCTCCAGCCACTCGGACCGCGTCTTCTCGGTGCTGCCGATCGCCACCGGCGCCCGCCATTCCTCGCAGAACATCGCTTTCCACGAGGTCGGACGCCAGGCCGTCATGGCCGATCCGGACTGGCACGGCGGCAAGTATCTCGATTTTGGCAAGCGTCCGGAAAAGGGCCTCGCCGTCGCGCGCATGGCCGCCCACATCACCTATCTGTCGGAAGCCGCGCTGCACCGCAAGTTCGGCCGCAACCTGCAGGACCGCGAGGCGCTGACCTTCGGTTTCGACGCGGATTTCCAGATCGAGAGCTATCTGCGCCACCAGGGCATGACCTTCGTCGACCGCTTCGACGCCAACTCCTATCTCTATCTGACCCGCGCGATGGATTATTTCGACCTCGCGGCCGACCATGGCGGGCGGTTGGCCGCTGCCTTCGCCAACACGAAGACGCGTTTCTGCCTGGTATCCTTCACCAGCGACTGGCTGTTCCCCACAGAGGAGAGCCGTTCGATCGTCCATGCGCTGAACGCCGCCGGCGCCTCCGTTTCCTTCGTCGAGATCGAGACCGATCGCGGCCACGACGCCTTCCTGCTCGACGAGCCGGAACTGTTCGCGGCCATAAACGGCTTCATCGCCTCGGCGGCGCGGGCCAGGGGGCTGGGCGCATGAGCGGACCACAACGCTACAGGCCGGAGATTCATCGATGAGCGTCAACCGCGCCCAGCGCGTCGACCTGGAGGTCGTCACCGATCTCATTCCCGCGCATTCGCGCGTGCTGGATGTCGGCTCTGGCGACGGCCTGCTGCTGGAGCTTTTGCAGGAGACCAAGCAGGTCGACGGCCGCGGCCTGGAACTGTCGCAGCGCGGCGTCAACGAATGCGTGGCGCGCGGCCTGTCCGTGATCCAGGGTGATGCCGACAAGGACCTCGAATTCTATCCCGACAGGGGCTTCGACTTCGTCGTGCTCTCGCAGACCCTGCAGGCGACCCGCAACCCGAAGCTTGTGCTCGACGAACTGCTCCGGATCGGCAACCGCGCCATCGTCTCCTTCCCCAATTTCGGCCACTGGCGCGTGCGCTTCTCGCTGCTGATCAAAGGCCGGATGCCCGTCACCAAGGACCTGCCCTATTCCTGGTACGACACGCCCAACATCCACTTCTGCACCATCCGCGACTTCGTCAATCTGTGCGAGGAGCTCGGCGCAACGGTCGAGAAGGCAACCGCGCTCGACGCCAATGGCCAGAAGATCGGGCTGTCGATGCCCTGGTGGTTCTGGAATTTCTTCGGCCAGCAGGCCGTGTTCCTGCTGAAGCGGGGCTGAGCTATCAGCCAAGCACATCCGTAGCCTTGTGCGGATGCTCGACGCCGTCAACGAAGATCACGTCGGAGTCCGAATTATCGGTGCGCAATTCGAGGATCGCCTGATAGGCGGGCGAGTAGTACCAGCCGCGCACATGCTGCCTGTCCGGGAATTCTATGACGATCAGATGCCCCGGCCAGCTGTTCTCGACCACTTCCACGGCGCCGCCATGGACGACGAAGCGACCGCCGAACGGGGCGAGCGTCGCGTCGATCCTTCCGAGATAGTCGGCTATCCACGGGCCTGGCGTGGCATGGCGCATATGGGCAACGGCGTAGGCGGTCATGATCTACTCCTCGATTGACCGAAGCCGACAAGTTGGCTGCACTAAAGCTGGTATGCCGTCGCGAAGTATCCCGGTCGATTACCTCAAAAGTCATCGAAGAGCGTCGTGATCGATATAGCGGGACATATCGACCGTGCTGGCAGTGTTGCAGTCAGACCGCGCCTGGCGGGAAAACCGCCAGCTTCCCAAGGCGCGTCGACTTGCGCGGCGTGACAGTGAAACCCGCTTTCTGTATCGTTAACGATGCACAATCCGGGGGCGGACATGCAAAAAGATCGGCGGCGAATCCATCCAGCCATTTTTCAGGTTCTGGACATGGCGAAGCCATATGCCAGCTGAGACGGCTCCACTTATCTCCATTGTCACGCCAACTCACAACCGGCGCAGCCAGGTGGTGCGCGCCGTGGAAAGCGTACTGGCCCAGACACTTACCCGGTTCGAGCATATCGTGGTCGACGACGGCTCGACCGACGGAACGGCTCAAGCGCTTGCCCAGATCCGTGACCCGCGGCTGATCTATGTCGGCGCGAAATGGCGGGGCGCCAACGCCGCGCGCAATGCTGGCATCGAGCGCGCGCGGGCGCCGATCGTCACCTTCCTTGATTCGGACGATGTTTACCTGCCGGAGCGGTTGGAGCGGACGCTGGCGCGCTTCGACCAAAATCCTTCGCTTGAACTCCTGATCAGTTCGTTCGTGTCGACGAAGGGCAGTCGCAGCACTCGATGCGTCAACCGAGAGGCATTTCTCGACAAGAGCGTGCTGCTGCGCGCGCTCGTCTCACAGACAATTTTCATCGCCGGCTCGGCGATAACGGCACGCTACGAGTCGCTGCTCGCCATCGGCGGGTATGACAGCGACATCACCCGCATGCAGGACCGCGAGCTTCTGCTGCGCCTCGCTCACCGCAGCGGGGCCTTGCTGTCCGAGGATATCGACTGGGAAAAGTACAATACCGAAAACTCGATCTCGCGCCGCCGCGACGGCTATGTCGAGGCCTATGCTAACCTGATCGGCAAGCATCCCTATATCGCCGATCACTATCCCGACGTTCCACCCTACATGATCGCGCGCCAGATCATCGCCGACACCATCAAGGGAAGGTGGCCGCAAGCTTTTTCCGGCTACCGGGCCAACAAGTCTTCGGAAGTGCTCGGCTACTCGCTGCCGGAACTCTTGCGCGGCTACGTGGTTGGCCGGCGCTGGCGTCGCGGCATCCATGACGAGTTCCGCCAGAAGTACGGCACCCGGCCCGTCTGATATCGAAATCCTCTCCGCCGGCTCGACTATCCGGATACCTCATGGCTCGGAGCATGGCCATTCCTGCGCCGAACGACGTGGGGTGGCGGTTCGATCGCGCCGGCCCGGAAGCGCGCCGGCTTGAGTGACGATCCGCCGCTGTCCTTGACGATGGTGAGCGCTCGCGGGAAGAACTGGTTGTTATGCAAGCCGCGCCCGATGTTGAGGATAGCGGCGTCCGGCAGTCGCGCCTGCAGCATCGAAAGCACCCGCCGCAACGTCGCGCCATCGAACGTATCCAGCGCCTCGTCGATGATCACCCATTCAGGCTTCCTCAGCGCCAGCCGGGCGAAGGCCAGCAGCCGCTGCTCCTCGTCCACCAGCTCATGCTCCCAGCGCGCCGAGCGGTCAAGCTGCGCCGCCAGCCTTTCGAGACCGACCTCCGCCAGCACCGCCTTGATATCGGCGTCGTCGATCTTGGCGCCTTCCGAATGGTTGAGCGCGTCGCGCAACGTGCCGAGCGGAAAATAAGGCGTGCGCGGCACGAAGAACGGCTTCTGGCCCGCCGGCATGCCGATGCGACCGCTTCCCCAAGGCCACAGGCCGGCAATGGCGCGGAAGAACAGCGTCTTGCCGGCACGCGGATCGCCGGTGATCATGACACGATCGCCGGCATGGATTTCGGCATCCGTCTCGGCAAGCCTGGTGCAGCCATCGGGAGAAGCAACCTCGAGCTTCTCGAATGTCAGCTTGCCGTCCGCATTCTCGCCGAACTCGATGCGTTTTTCCTTGTCGTGCAGGATGTCGGTCTCGCCGAGCGCGATGCGGAAATCGGCGACGCGCATCAACGTCGCCCGCCAGTCGGCTATGGCTCCGATATTGTTGATGAACCAGCGCAGCGAGGTGTTCACCTGATTGAAAGCTCCGACAGCCATCATCAATCCGCCGAAGCTGATGTCACCCGCGAAATAGACCGGAGCGGCGACCAGGATCGGCGCCACCACGGTGATCCAGCCATAGCCGTCGGTGACCCAGGAGAGGTTGATCTGGGCGCTGTAGATGCGCCGCATGGCGTCGAGCACGGTGCCGAGGTCGAGATTGAGCTGCCGCCTGGCGTCGGCCTCTCCGTGAGCGAGCGTGATGGCATCGATGTTCTCGTTGACGCGCACCATCGAGGAGCGCAGCTCGGCCTCGCGCGTATAGCGATCGCTGTTGAAGCGGATCAGCGATCTCCCGACCAGC
Organism: Pseudomonadota bacterium; assembly: GCA_040755925.1. Classification (GTDB taxonomy): domain Bacteria; phylum Pseudomonadota; class Alphaproteobacteria; order Rhizobiales; family Rhizobiaceae; genus Mesorhizobium. The sequence continues at coordinate 2,069 of JBFLWR010000379.1, read as the reverse complement.
CAGCTCAGCCAGGATGCAATGCCGGCATAGAGGAGCGCCGCCCACACCATGTAGCCGGGTATCGCGAACGAATAGCCGCCGACATGGAAGACAAAGCCGGAGGAGAGCTGCCAGAGCACGCCGATGAAGGACACTAGCAGGATGAAGGACTGCAGCAGGCCGACGCCGAGATCGGTCGACAGATCCGAGAGATGCGCGGCATCCTGCTGCATGCGCTGGTCGGGATTGACGCCGATGGCGCCGGCATGGGTGAGCCGGAAAGCGCGAGCCGGCCGCATCCATTCGTCGATGAGGTCGAGCGTCAGCGCCTCGCGCAATTTCAGCCGTATCGTCTGGTTGAGCCATGTCTGGCCGACATTGAGCACAAGCAGGCTTCCGGCAATCATGGCAAAGACCATCAGCTGGTGCAGGAAGCCGGCCAGGTCGCGCCGCGCCAGCGCGTCGTAGAACGGCTGGTTCCAGCTGTTGAGCAGCACCTGACCGACCGAGGTCGCGATGATGACGATGACAATTCCGATCGACACCCACAGCAGAGGCATGCGAACCGGAGAAGTCTTCAACGCCAGCCGGATCGTCGTCAGCTGGTCGGAAAGGCTGCTGGTCTCGATCGAGACGCCTGCCGTTTCGGTGGCGGGCTTGCCATCCACTTGATCAGCCATGCGCGGTTTCCCTGCGTTCGCGAGTGGTCATGAGCGCTGCCGCCGCGCCGCAAAACCGTCCCTGAGATAGGGTGATGATTGCCATGCGACGCAAGGTTTTGCCCCGATCACGAACGCGTCACCCGCTTGTCCCCGGGCACCGCATCGGCGACCTTGCGGCCGAGTCGCGTCGCGCCCTGCGGCGAGAAGACCGGGACGAAGACGCGGCGTGACGCGCGTTGCGCTACCGGCACGCCCTGGTAGAGCCGCTTCTGCGCCTCGACCACGATGACACCGGAAAATATCGGCCAGAACCGCCGGCCAACCCTCTCCAGGACGTTGTGGAACTGCATCATGAAGCGTCGCGGCGATGGCGGAAAGAACAGCGCGTCCGACCATGCCGCCGGGGTGAAGTTCGCCTCGCGCAGCAACTCGGTGAGCTGGCCGCGCGAGAACGGCCGGCCATTGCCGAAAGGAGTGTGCTCGAAGCGCGCCCAGACGCCGCGGCGGTTGGGCACGACGATGACGACTCGGCCCGCCGGCGACAACACCCGCCAGATCTCGTTCAACGTCTCGCGCGGATTCTCGGCATGTTCGAGCGAATGCACGAGCAACATGCGGTCGATACAGGAATCGACCAGCGGCAATTCCTCGTCGAAGACCAGCGCGGTCGCCGCCGGCCCGGTGCCAGGCCACACCACAGCGCCTTGCGTCGCCGGCATGAAGGCAAAGACGCGCTCGGCATCGGTGCCGAACCGTTCCAGCCACGGCAAGGTATAGCCGAGGCCCACCAGCCGTTCGTTGGGAACACTTGCCCATATCGACGACAACGCCATGGTGATCGAGCGCTCGGCGAGGCGCCCGAGCGTGGTCGAATAGAAGGAGCGGAGATCGACGATATCGGAGTGCATGCGCGGGACGGTAGCTGCGATGCATGCCAAGTTCAACAAAGCGCCAAGTTCAACAAAGGCCGATGACATCGGCGGCGCGCCGCCCTATGTCTGCGGCGACTCCTGCATCGGCCCGAAATCGGTTTCGATTTCGCAAGGCACAGACGGCAGGCAAGAAGTGTTAGAGAATCCTTTGTGCGTCCAGTCGGACGCACGGCACTCTGGTGGAGAGACACGCCATGCCGGTCGAAATCGAACAGTTCATGTGCCGCACCGACAATTTCGGCGTGCTGGTCCATGACCCTGCAAGCGGCCAGACGGCGATCATCGATGCTCCTGAGGAAGCGCCAATTCTTGCAGCGATCGAGCGCACCGGTTGGACGCCGACCATGATCCTCACCACGCATCACCATGCCGACCATGTCGAGGCCAATCTGGCGCTGAAGGAGCGCTTCAAGCTGCGCATCGTCGGGCCGGAGGCAGAGAAGGCCAAGATTCCCGGCATCGACCAGACGGTGAGGGAAGGCTCGGTCTTGCGCCT
>JBFLWR010000378.1:0-26356 GCA_040755925.1 Pseudomonadota bacterium | reverse complement strand
CGACGACGTCGAGCGCCGAGACGCGCGGGACAGTGCGCAGGAACTGGCTGACATAGCCGATGGTGTCGCGGCGCACGGCAAGCACCGTGCGCGGATTGGCGGTGGCGAGATCGATCAGGCCACCTTGATGCTGGACGATGATCTGGCCCTCGTCGACGGCGTAATTGCCGTAGAGCATCTTCAGGATCGAGCTCTTGCCGGCGCCCGACGGGCCGCCGAGCACGGCGCACTCGCCGGCGCGGATCGAGAAGGATACGCCCGCCACCACCGGCAGCGTGACGCCGTCACGCAGATGCATGGTAAAGCTTTTCGCGACATCGGAAACGACGAGAGGTGTCGGCATCAGAAGGTTCTCCAATCGTCATTCTTCGGCGGGACAGCACCCCCCTCTGCCTTGCCAGGCATCTCCCCCTCAAGGGGGGAGATTGGCTGTCGCATTCGGTTTCGCCACTCTGCTGCGCGGCAGGATAAGTGGGGCATGAATGCTGCCGATCTCCCCCCTTGAGGGGGAGATGGCCGGCAGGCCAGAGGGGGGTGCTCAAGCGCCATCGTCAGACCTGTAGGATCGAGGAAACGAGCAACTGCGTGTAGGGCGCGCGTGGATCGTCGAGCACGCGGTCGGTCAGCCCGCTTTCGACGACACGGCCGTCCTTCATCACCATCATGCGCTGCGACAGAAGCCGCGCTACGGCGAGGTCGTGAGTGACGACGATCGCCGCGAGACCGAGGTCGGTGACCAGTCCGCGCAACAGGTCGAGCAGGCGCGCCTGCACCGAGACGTCGAGGCCGCCGGTCGGCTCGTCCATGAAGACCAGCCGCGGTCCGGTCACTAGGTTGCGGGCGATCTGCAGGCGCTGGCGCATGCCACCGGAAAAGGCGCGCGGCTCGTCGTCTATGCGGTCCTCGTCGATCTCGACCCGGGATAGCCAGTCGACCGCGGTGGCGCGGATCCTGCCGTAGTGCCGGTCGCCGACCGCCATCAGCCTCTCGCCGACATTGGCGCCGGCCGACACCGTCATGCGCAGCCCGTCGGCCGGGTTCTGGTGGACGAAGCCCCAGTCGGTGCGCATCAGGAAACGGCGCTCGGCCTCGCTCATGCGGTAAAGCTCGCGCCACTGGCCATCGCGCATGCGGTAGCTGGCGGTGCCGGAGGAGGGCAGCAACCGGGTCGACAGGCAATTGAGCAGCGTCGTCTTGCCGGAGCCGGACTCGCCAACGACCGCCAGGACCTCGCCCGGCCAGAGGTCGAACGTGACGTTCTCGCAGCCGACACGCGAGCCGTAGAATTTGGAGAGCGCGGAGACGCGCAGCAGCGGTTCGTCGGTCATTCGGCCGGCTCCATGTTTCCCGGGACAGGATGGGTTTCGGGGGCAAGGTGGCCATGATGGCCATCGGCGCGCCGCTTCTCGCAGTGGTCGGTGTCCGAGCAGACGAACATGTGGCCGCCATGGTCATCGAGGATGACCTCATCGAGATAGACATTCTCGGCGCCGCAGAGCGCACAGGGCTGGTCGAAGGTCTGCACCTCGAACGGATGGTCCTCGAAGTCGAGGCTCACCACATCGGTGAAGGGCGGCACCGCATAGATGCGCTTCTCACGGCCGGCGCCGAACAGCTGCAGGGCCGGCGAACGGTGCATCTTCGGATTGTCGAATTTCGGCGTCGGCGAAGGATCCATCACATAGCGGCCCTCGACCTTCACCGGATACGCATAGGTGGTGGCGATGCGACCGTGCCGGGCGATGTCTTCGTAGAGCTTCACATGCATGAGGCCGTACTCCTCCAGCGCATGCATCTTGCGCGTCTCCGTCTCGCGCGGCTCGAGGAAGCGCAACGGCTCGGGGATCGGCACCTGGAAGACCAGAATCTGGCCGGCCGTCAGCGGCTGCTCGGGAATGCGGTGGCGGGTCTGAATGATCGACGCCTTCGCCGTCTCGGTGGTGACGGCAACATTGGCGACCTTCTTGAAGAAGGCGCGGATCGAGACGGCGTTGGTTGTGTCGTCGGCGCCCTGGTCGATGACCTTGAGCACATCATCCGGGCCGATGATCGAGGCCGTGACCTGAACACCGCCCGTACCCCAGCCATAAGGCATCGGCATTTCGCGCGAGGCGAAGGGCACCTGGTAGCCGGGGATGGCGATGCCCTTCAGGATGGCACGGCGGATCATCCGCTTGGTCTGCTCATCGAGATAGGCGAAGTTGTAGGTGGCGATGTCGGTCATGGCGATCACATCCACTTTGTGGTATCGAATTGACATCCAGAGTGCGGGAGCAAGTCCAAATGACCTCTGCCGGTTGGATGCATCTTGGAGCGCTGTTGCTGGTGTTCGCCGGCGTTGTAGCCTTCGTGCTTCGGAAGATGTTCCTTCCAGCGCCGAGAGATCCCCCGCACGGAGAAACCTTCAGCGCCAGCGACTATACTGGCGGCTTCGACGGCGGCGGACATTCCGGTAGCGGACATTAAAGTCATTCCGCGGCCTCCCGCTTTTCCTCCGCGGCTTTGTCCTCGCTTTCCCGTGCCTCGTATTCGGCGCGCATGCGGCGCACGAGATCGAGTTCGGCCTGGAAGTCGACATAGTGCGGCAGCTTCAGATGCTCGACGAAGCCGGTCGCCTGCACATTGTCGGAATGCGAGATGACGAATTCCTCGTCCTGCGCGGCGGCGACAACATCCTCGCCAAGTTCGGTCGCGCGCAGCGCTCGGTCGCACAGCGCCATGGCCATCGCCTTGCGCTCGCTCTGACCGAAGACAAGGCCATAGCCACGCGTGAACTGCGGCGGCGCCTTGGCCGAGCCCTTGAACTGGTTGACCATCTGGCACTCGGTGACGCGGATGTAGCCGAGCGGCACGGCGAAAGGCAGTTCCGGCACGTCAAGTTCCAGCTCGACCTCGCCGATGCGGACTTCGCCGACGAAGGGATGGTTGCGGGCATAGCCGCGCTGCGTCGAATAGCCGAGCGCCAGCAGGAAACCCTCATCGCCGCGTGACAGCGCCTGCAGGCGGATGTCGCGCGCCATCGGGAATTGCAGCGGCTCGCGTGTGATGTCGCCGGCGACATGGTCGCGTGGCATGTCGCCGTCGGCCTCGATCAGACCCTCATGGGCGAGGATCGAGGAGACACGCGGCATAGCTTCGGCTTCGACCGGACGCTGCGCGGGCGCCTCGACCTCGGCGCCGGTCGCAAGCTCTGGATCGAGCAGGCGGTGCGTGTAGTCGAAGGTCGGGCCGAGCACCTGGCCGCCGGGCAGGTCCTTGTAGGTGGCAGACACGCGCCGTTCGACCTGCATGACGCCGGTGTCGACGGGGTTGGTGTAGCCGAAGCGCGGCAATGTGGTGCGATAGGCGCGCACCAGGAAGATCGCCTCGATCATGTCGCCGCGGGCCTGGACGACGGCCAAAGCAGCAAGCTCGCGATCGTAGAGCGAGCCTTCGCTCATCACCCTGTCGACGCCGAGCGCCAGTTGCTCGACGATCTGGTCTAGGCGCAGCGCCGGCACCGAGCGGTCGCCGCGGCGACGATCGGCCAGCAGGCGGTGCGCATTGGCGATTGCGGCCTCGCCGCCTTTCACCGCGACATACATGTCATGCCTCCATCGTCTTGATGCGGGTGGTGCGCGGCAGGCAGGCAAGACCGCCGGGCGCTGCCAGGATGATGTCGACGCCGCGCGGGAAACGCTGGTTGTTCTGCTTCCACTGCTCGACGAAATGGCGCGGCATGCCTGTCGGCGCGATCATCGCGGCCTTTTCGATGCCAGGCCCGGTCAGCAGCAGCGACGGACCCGAGGTGAGATCGCCGACGAACAGGATCAGCGTCGTCGAGCGGTCGGGATATTCCTGCGTGCCTTGCGAAAAACCGTCCAGCGCAACCATCTCGGCGGGGTTGGCGATCAGCGCGAAATGCGCGTCGGCAGGCGTGTTGGCCAGGGGTGCGCCGGTATGGAAGCCGAGCCAGGCCTTCACCGAAGCTTCGGCCTGAAGCGGCGGATCGAGCCAGACTGGCGTGTCGTTGTCGCAGAGCGCCAGCGCGGCTGCGCCAGCCGTCCCGGTCAGCGGCGCCGGGGGGTGGGCAAGCTGCGGCAGCGCCTGGATGCTGCCCGGGCGGGCCATCGCGTCCATGATGGCGCGGAACACTGTCTGGGCGTTGAAAACAGGATCGGCGAAGCCGCCGTCGATCGATTGCGTGGCGATATGCATCAGTCCTCTCCGCGCACCATGGTGAAGAAATCGACTTTGGTGGCCGCCGTCTCGACGCGCCGCTTTTCGTGCGCTGCTTCGAGCGCCGCGCGCATCGGTGCGATGAGCTTTGTCTCGACCGCTTCGCGGTGGGCCGGGTCCTGCCAAAGCGCGTCGGCGATCGCGGCGAGCTTCGCCTTCTCCTTGTCGCGGCCGAGCGCATAGCTATGGCCGACCTGGCCGGAAGGCAGCCGCACGGTCGCCCGGGTCACGGTCGCCTCGCCGACATTGAACGGCGCGCCACCGCCGCCGATGCGCCCGCGCACGGTAACCAGTCCGGTCTCCGGACCACGCAGCAACTCGGCTTCGGAAGGCAGGCCGGCTTCGCTCCACAGCCGCGTGATCTCCTCGGCCGCGGCGTGCGAAAGCGTCGCCATCATGGCCTTTCGTTCGGCTTGTTCGCGCGCTTCCTGTCCTCGCATGGGCCTGCTCCTCACGTATCTAATTTGTCTATTGATATAGATAACTATACAAATTATACTCATCACCTAAACGGAGTCCATGACGGGTGGATGACAAGGGGCGTAAAAGTTAGGGCAGGATGTTCCGGGGGCGGAAATGAGCGGAATGGCAAGCAGCATCGAAAGGCGCAGCGGCGTGTCGCTATGGCGTCAGATAGCCGATAGGATCCTGCAAGGGATCGCGACAGGCGACTTCGCGGAGAACAGTGCGCTGCCTCCGGAAATGGCGTTGGCCGAGCTATACGGCGTCAATCGTCACACAGTGCGCAGCGCTATTGCCGCCCTGGTGCAGGAAGGGGTGCTGAGGGCCGAGCAGGGGCGTGGCACGTTCGTCTTGTCGCGCAAGCGCCTGTCCTATCCGATCGGCGCCCGAACGCGGTTCTCGACGGGCCTCCAGGGGCAGACGACTGAACGGCACATCGCCTTGCTGTCATCGTCGACGGAGCCCGCCAACCGCCGCATCGCCGAGGCGCTGGGCATCGCCAGGGGATCGACCGTGATCCGCCTGGAGACGCGGGGCGAGGCCGACGGGCATGCTGTGTCGCGCGCGACGACCTGGTTCGACGCCAAGCGCTTCGCCGGCATAGAGACGGCGATGGCCGAAACCGGCTCGATCACCGCCTCGCTCAAGGGCTTCGGCATCAATGACTACCTGAGACACTCGACGATGTTGTCCGCGCGTCATGCCGACGCCGACGATCTCGCCGATCTCGACCTGCAGCCGGGCGCCATCGTGCTGGTGACGATGTCCGTCAACGTTACGCTCGACGGCCAGCCGATCCAGTTCGCGGAGTCGCGGTTCCCGGCGGAACGGGTGGAGCTGAAACTGTCGGCGAATGATTAGCCGAGTTCTTCACCCGACCTCGATAACCGCCTTGATCAAGCCTGATTTCTCATGTGCCCATCTTGCCAGATCGCGCGGCGTCCCGGCGAGCGTCGTGCGATGCGTGACAAGCTTTGGCAGAGGCACGGCGCCGCCGCGGATCGACGCGGCGACGTGATCGAAATCGGCCTTGAGCGCGTTGCGGCTGCCGATCAGCATCATCTCGCGCTTGTGGAATTCCGGGTCCGAGAAAGAGATGTCGTCCTTGACGACGCTCACCAGCACCAGCGCGCCGCCATGCGCGACATGAGCGAAGGCGGACTGCACCGACTGAGTGTTGCCGGTGGCGTCGAACACCAGGTCGAAGCCTTCGCCGCCTGTCGCCTGCCACACCAGGTCGACAGCCGGAGTCTTCGAGCCGTCGAGTACGGCAAAGTCCAGCTCGCGTTCCGCGAAGCCGAGCCGTTCCGTGCTCATGTCGAGCAGGCTGACCTCAAGACCGGCGATGCGAGCGAACAACGCCGTGCCGAGGCCGATCGGGCCGGCGCCGATGACCAGTGTGCGCGCGCCAGGAGGAGCGAGCGAGCGACGTACGGCGTGAGCGCCAATCGCCAGGAATTCGACAGCCGCCGCGTCGGCCAGCGACAGGCCGTTTGCCGGGTAAAGGTTTTGCGCAGGCACGAGGATCTCCTCGCACATGGCGCCGTCGCGGTGGACGCCGAGCACCTCGATCTTCACGCAGCAGTTCGGCTTGCCATGTCGGCAGGCGATGCAATTGCCGCAGGCAAGATAGGGGTTGATGATCACCGGCTCGCCGACCGGGATATCGACGCCTTCGCCTCGCTCGGAGACGATGCCGGAGACCTCGTGGCCCATGATGCGCGGATAGGCCAGGAATGGATGCTTGCCTTCAAAGATGTGGTAGTCGGTGCCGCAAATGCCGACATGGCTGACCTTCACGCGGGCCCAGCCCGGCGGCGGCGCCACAGGAGCGGCGCGGTCCTCGAGCACAAGATCGCCGGGCGAACGGCAGACGACAGCTTTCATTGATCAGACCCAGACAAAAAAGAGCGCCGGCCTCGGCATGCGGGGGCCGGCGCTGAAGTTCAGGGAGGATTCATTTGCCCCGGCGGCGCAGGCCGTCGAAGTAGACGATGACGATGATCAGCACGCCGGTGATGACGCGCTGCCAGAACGCGTTGACGTTGAGCAGGTTGGCGCCGTTGTTGATGGTGGCGAGAATGAATGCGCCAAGCAAGGGTCCGTGCACCGATCCGACCGCGCCGAACAGAGAGGTGCCGCCAATCACAGACGAGGCGATCGCCTGCAATTCCCAGCCTTCGGCCTGGGTCGGATTACCGATGCCGATGCGCGAGGCAAGCAGCACACCAACGAAGGCCGCGCACAGACCGGATAGCGTATAGGCCATGTAGATGGTGCGTTGCACGTTGACGCCGGAAAGGCGCGACGCCTCGGCGTTGGAGCCGACCGAGAACAGATAGCGGCCCCAGCGGCTGTGATGCAGGAAGACATAGGCGGGGACACCAACCAGGATCACCATCCAGAACAGGTTGGGAATGCCGATAAAGGAGTTGCGCGAGAATTCCTGGAAGGCGTCGTTGTTGATCGAGATCGAATTGCCGTTGGTCATCAACAGCCCGATGCCGCGCAATGAGGTCAGTGTCGCCAGCGTGATGATGAAGGGCGGCAGGCCCATCTTGACGATGCCGAAGCCATGGAACATCCCGATGGCGACGCCCACAAGCAAGGTCAGCAGGATTGCGACGAAGACCGGCACGCCGGCATTGATCAGCATCGCCGTGGTGACAGTGCAGAAGCCGACGACCGCGCCGACCGAAAGATCTATGCCGCCGGTGATGATGACGAAGGTCTGGCCGACCGCCAGGATGGCGATCATCGAACCCTGGCGGAGCAGGTTCGAGATGTTGTTGGCCGAGGCGAAGCTCTGTGTCGCCACCGACAGGATGACCCACAGCAGGACCAGCAGAGCCAACAGCGTCAGCCCGAAGAGGGCGTTGTAGTTGCGCTTGGGTTTTTCGGCGGGGATTGCCTCTGTGCTCATTTTTGTCCTCCCTGCTTTTCTTGTTTCTCGGCGAGCGCCTGTGTGAGAATTTCCTCGTGCTCGGCGGTACGGAACCCGTGAGTGGCCACCAGCTTGCCGCGCCGGAACACGTGCAGCGTGTCGGCGAGCTCGTAGACCTCCGGCAGGTAGGACGAGATCAGGATGATGCCGGCGCCCTTCGACAGAAGCGTCGAGAACAGGCGGTAGATCTCGGCCTTGGTGCCGACATCGACGCCGACCGTCGGCTCGTCGAAGATGAACAGCTTGGCGCCATGCGCCAGCCACTTGCCGATGACGATCTTCTGCTGGTTGCCGCCGGACAGGCTGGAGGCGAGCGCGTTGCGCGTCGGCGTCTTGATGCGGAGGTCGGCGATCTGGCGGTCGGCCTCGGCCTTTTCCTTCGCACCTGAAATCAGAAGGTTGCTCGAGATGCGCTTGTAGATCGGCAGGTTGAGGTTGAGGCCGACCGGCAGGTTGAGGCACAGCCCCTGGTCGCGGCGGCTTTCAGGAGCCAGCGCCATGCCAAGCCGGATCGCGTCATGCTCGGAGTTGACCTGGACTTCGTTGCCTTGCCACAGGATCTGGCCGGCCGACTTCCTGTGACGGCCGTAGAGCGTGGTGACGAATTCGCTGCGGCCGGCGCCGATCAGCCCGTAGAGGCCGACGATCTCGCCCGCGCGGACGGCCAGCGAAACATTCTCAAAACCCTTGCCGGAGAGGTTCCGCGCCTCGACGATTGTGGCGCCCGGCGTGAAATGCTCCTTGTGGTAGATCTGCTCGATCGAGCGGTTGATCATCAGCTTGACCAGTTCCGGCTCATTCGTCTCGGCGATGTTGCGGGTGCCGACGAGCGTGCCGTCGCGCAGCACGGAGACGCGATCGGCGAGCTCGAACACCTCTTCCATGCGGTGGCTGATGTAGATGATGGTAACGCCTTCGCCCTTCAGCCGCCGGATCAGCTTGAACAGCTGGTCGGCTTCCTTGCGCGTAAGGTAGGCCGTTGGCTCGTCGAAGATCAGGAACTTGGTGCCGCGCACGGTGGCGCGGGCGGCGGCGATCAGTTGCTGCTGGCCGATGGTGAGGTCGCCCAGCACGACATGCGCGGGCAGGTCGAAGCCCAGGCCGTCGATGATCTTCTGCGCCTCCTTGACCATGGCGCGCTGCTGCAACAGGCCGAACCGGGAATTTTCCTCGCCGAGGAACATGTTGGCGGCGACGGTTAGGTGGCGGCACAGCACCACTTCCTGGTGCACGGCATTGATGCCGAGCGCCATCGCCTCATGCGGGGTGGCGAGCGGCTCAGGCCTGCCTTCCCAGATGACTTCGCCCGAGGTGCGCGGCATCACGCCGGTCAGTAGTTTTATGAGGGTCGACTTGCCGGCGCCGTTCTCGCCGACGACGGCGTGGATTTCGCCCGCCTTGAAGGCGAGGTTGACGGGCTTCAGCGCATGCGTGCCGGGATAGCGCTTTTCCAGCCCTTTCAGTTCGAGGATCGTCCTGCCGAGCTCCAGCGTGGGAGGCGGATGCAGTTCCTGCGCCGTCGACGTCATGACAATCCTCCCAGATTGGTCTCAACCGTTGGGCACGCAGCGATGCGTCTTCGAACGCGCATCTTGAAAGCGAAGCCTAAAGCAAGCCGGCGAATTTCCAAGCCCGTTCGCCGGGGTGTTTCCGGGGCAACGAGGCCCCGGAAACAAAGGGTGCCGAAACGCTACTTGAGCTTCGGATTGAGCAGCGCGTCGATCTTCGGCTCTTTCATGTTGGCCTTGGTGACCAGGTTTGCGCCGGTGTCGACATTGGCCTCAACCTTCTCGCCCTTCGAGGCGGCGAGCGCAGTCTTGATGCCGTCATAGCCCATCCGGTACGGGTCCTGGACGACGAGGCCGGAAATGACGCCGTCATTGAGAAACTTGATGAGCTTCTCGTCGCTGTCGAAGCCGATCAGCGCCACCTTGCCACCAAGGTTGTTCTCGGCAATGGCCTGTCCGACGCCCTGCGCCATGATCAGGTTCGAGGCGAAGATGCCCTTGAGATCCGGATTGGCCGTGATCAAGTCGGTCGCGATGTTGAGGCCGGTGGTAGCCTGGCCGTCGGCATACTTGTCGGCGATGAGCTGCAGGCCGGGATACTTCGCCTTGAGTTCTTCCTTGAAGCCCTGGGCGCGCTGCTCGAGCGAGCCGGCGCCGGGCAGAGCGGTGATCAGCGCAACCTTGCCTTCGACCTTACCGCCATTGGCGGCGCCGATCGCAGCGGCCAGACCGTCGGCCGCGACACGGCCGCCCTGGACGTTGTCGGTGGTCAGGAAGGACGTGAAGGCCTTGGAGTCGGCGCCGGAATCGATGCCGATGACCTTGACCTTGGAAGCCGCCTCATCGATCGGCTTGCCGAGCGCCTTGAACTCGGTCGGCGAGATGACGATGGCTGCCGGGTTGCTGGCGACGGCATTCTCGAGGATCGAGATCTGGCCGTTGACGTCGGTCTCAGCCTGAGCGCCGAGCTCCGGCACATTGACGCCAAGGTCCTTGCCGGCCTTGCGGGCGCCGGCCAGGACGATCTGCCAATAGAAGGACGTGGTGTCCTTGACGATGATCGGGATTGTCACGTCCGCGGCGGAAGCGGGCGCGGAATGCATGACGCCGGCGAGCATTGAAGCGGCGGCCAGGGCCACGAAAGCGCGGCGGTTGAGAAGGCTGGTCACGAATTTCATTAGGTTCCTCCCTAAAGTCGCCCGGTGAAGGTTGCGGAAGCTCCATCTGGGTAGGCGCGAGCCAAACAGAACTTTATCAATAAAAAACATTTACCGCATTTTGATAGTGCATCGTTCTGGTTGATGCAAGCGGTGTTTGGTGCCGTTTGCGTGATGCCGGGCAAGTGCGCGGCCAGCTCCGCCGGCCCCTCCCGTTCAGCACTCGGATGCTTCCGCTCCTCCTTCCCGCTATGGAACATAGGTTCCATTATTCTGTCAATATGGAATATTCATTCCCTCCAGAAAATCGCACTATCGTGAGCCAGAGGCCCTGCGTCAGGCGAGGTTCTGGACGATGGTGTAAGGATCATATTTCGCAAATTCGCCCGGCGGTATCTTGACGTCGAGCAGTTCCAAATTGCGCGTCAGATTGGCCGGCTTGGCCGTCCCGGTCAGCACCGAGGCGACGACCGGTTCATGCAGCGGAAACTGGAATGCCGCCGCCGCCAGGGGATAGCCGCCCTTGGCGGCGATCTTCTGCATCGCGCCGACGCGGTCGAGAATGTCCCGGGTTGCCGGCAGATAGTCGAAATGCGCGCCTTCGACGGGGCCGGTCGCCAGGATGCCCGAATTGAAGACACCGCCGATGATGAGCGAGGTCCGCCTCTCACGGCAGAGCGGCAGCAGTTCGGCCTCGGCGCTGCGGTCGAGCAGCGAATAGCGGCTGGCAAGCAGAATGCAGTCCAGCGGTGCGCGCTTGAGCACGTCGAGGCAGATCTGGACCTCGTTGACGCCGAGGCCGTACGCCGCGATCGTGCCGGACGACTTCAGTTCCTCCAGCGCCTTCAACCCGCCTTCCATCAGTTGGCGAAAATGCAGCTTCGTCTTCTCAACGCCATGCGTGTAGACGCCGATATCGTGGACGAAGAGGATGTCGATCCTGTTGAGGCCGAGCCGCGCATAGGAGAAGTCGACCGAGCGCATGATGCCGTCATAGGAATAGTCGTAGTCCAGCGCGAAGGGCAGTGGATTGACATAGGAGTGGTCGGGAACCTGGTCCTCCGGCACGGGGCGGAACAGCCGGCCGACCTTGCTGGAGAGCACATAGGAGGAGCGCGGCTTGTCGCGCAGGAAGTCCCCGGTGCGGCGTTCCGAAAGACCGAATCCGTAGAAGGGCGCGGTGTCGAAGTAACGCAGTCCGGCGTTCCATGCGGTTTCCAGCGTCGCCATCGCCGCCTCCCGCGGACAGGCACGGTAGAGCCCGCCAATGGCCGCGCCGCCGAAACTGATCTCGGTGACGTCGAGCGCGGTCGTGCCGATCCGGCGTTTGTTCATCAAAGCCTCCCCTTCGCCGTTCGTCCGGCCTTGTTCTGACGGTATTTAGAGCGTCGCGCCGAGATGCCAGGGGACGAACTCGTTGTCGCCGTAGCCGAACGCCTCGCTCTTGGTCTTGCGGCCGGAAGCCGTCTCGATGATCAATTCGAAGATCTCGCGGCCCATGCCGGCGATGGTCTTCTCGCCCGAGGCGATGACGCCGCAATTGACGTCCATGTCCTCTTCCATCTGGTGATACATGGTCGAGTTGGTGGCGACCTTGATCGACGGCGTCGGCCGGCAGCCGAAGCAGGAGCCGCGTCCGGTGGTGAAGACGATGACGTTGGCGCCGCCGGCCACCTGGCCGGTGGCCGACACCGGGTCGTAGCCGGGCGTGTCCATGAACACCAGGCCGCTGCCTGAGACCTTCTCGGCATAGCCGAAGACACCGTTGAGCGGCGTCTGACCGCCCTTGGCGACCGCGCCCAGCGACTTCTCCAGGATGGTGGTCAGCCCGCCGCGCTTGTTGCCGGGCGAGGGATTGTTGTCGATCGAGGCGCCATGCTTGGCGACATGGTCCTCCCACCATTTCACATAGCCGTCGAGCTTGGCGGCGATTTCGGGCGATGCGGCGCGGTAGGCGAGCAGGTGCTCGGCGCCGTAGATCTCTGTCGTCTCGGACAGGATGCCGATGCCGCCGCAGCCGGCGAGGATATCGACGGCCGCGCCCAGCGCCGGATTGGCCGTGATGCCCGACATGCCGTCGGATCCGCCGCATTGCAGGCCGACGACGATCTCGCTCACCGGGATCGGCTCGCGCTGCAACTGGCCGACTTCCTCTGCGATCTCGGCCAGCACGCCCATGGCCCTTTCGACCGACTTGCGCGAGCCGCCAGCCTCCTGGATGTTGAAATGGCGCTTTCCCGCCGCGACGCCTTTCTGTCCGTAAAGGGTGAGCTGGTTGACCTCGCAGCCCAGGCCCACCATCAGCACGCCGCCGAAATTCGGGTGGCGCGCGTAGCCCGCGAGTGTGCGATGCAGCACCATCATGCCGTCGCCGGTGGCGCTCATGCCGCAGCCCTGGCCGTGGACGATCGGTACGAAACCGTCGATGCCCGGATACTTCGGCAACAGGGTCCGGTTGGCTTCGTCGGCGATCGCATGGCACACCGTCGACGAGCAATTGACGCTGGCGACGATGCCGATGAAGTTGCGGGTGCCGGCGCGGCCGTCGGGGCGGCGATAGCCCATGAAGGTGCGCTTGCGGTCGGCTTCGGTGGCGTGCTCGGCCTCGCTCGGCGGCACCACCGGCAGACGACCGCTCTCGAACACCAGATTGTGCGAATGAACATGTTCGCCGGGTGCGATGGCCTGGGTGGCGCGGCCGATCGCCTGCGCGTATTTCACCACCGCCTCGCCGGCGGCGATCGGCTTGATCGCGACCTTGTGCCCGGGTTCGATGACCGCCACCGCCTCGGCGCCACCTGGTAATGCCGTGCCAATCTCGATGCGGCCATTGGCGACCGCGACATTGTCGGCGGAGGAAAGAAGGATGATGTTGGCAACGGTCACGGGCGGCTGTCCTGGGTAATCCTGGGAATGCGGGCGGATTGACAAGCGCCCGTTTGGAGATATTGTCTTTTATCGTGAAAAAACATTTTAGCGTCAATTGTTTTTTCATCGGGGCGGCGCCGGCACCTCACAAGTGCGCCGTTGCCTCGCCCTCCGCAAGCCGGCGAAAAACATTCCCGTTTTCCAACGCTTGCGTTAGGAGCACCATCATATTGCGCTTCCGGCCGGCCGTCGCAAGCGCTGGGAAACACGGCGCCGGGAAATAGGGGCGCCGGGAATACGGGGCAGGGCATGTCGAAGAGCAACAATGTCTACAAGGACGCCTTCAACCGGTGTTTGAGACTGCTCGACGAAACCAAGAGCCTGCCCTCGGAGCCGGAACTCGGCGGCTTGCTCGGGGTCAGCCGCACGACGGTGCGCAGCATACTTTCGCGCATGGAGGAAACCGGGCTGATTGCCTGGGACAAGCGCAACAAGACGGTGTTGCGGGCGCCCAAGCCGGAGGATTTCTTTCCCGAGGAGGAAACCGATTCTCTCGCCGAGATCATCGAGCGCTCGTTCATGCGCCGGCTCCTTGCCGGCGGGGCCGAAGCCGGCATGCAGATCAACGAACTCGAGCTGGCGCGCGAGATCGGCGTCGGCACCACCAGCGTGCGCGAGTTCCTGATCCGCTTCTCGCGCTTCGGCCTGATCGAGAAGCGGCGCAACAGCCATTGGGTGCTGAAAGGGTTCACTCGCGCCTTCGCGCTTGAGTTGACCGAGATTCGCGAAATGTTCGAGTTGCGCTCGGCGGCGGCCTTCGTGGCTCTGCCCGAGGACAGCGCGGTCTGGGTCGACCTCGATATGCTGGAGGTCGAGCACCGCAACCTGGGGGCGGAGATCGCCGCGCGCTTCAATGAGTTCTCGGAACTCGACGAGCGCTTTCACCGGCTTATCCACCGGGCATCGCACAACCGGTTCATCGTCGACTTCTACGATGTGATCGCGATGATCTTCCACTACCACTACCAGTGGAACAAGGCCGAGGAGCGCCAGCGCAACGAGGTCGCCATCCAGGAACATCTGATCTACATCGCGGCGCTGAAGTCGCGCGATCCGGGCAAGGTGGATGCAGCCTGCAGAAAGCATCTGAAATCGGCGCGCCAGACGCTGCTGAGCTCGATTCCGGAAGGGCGGCAGCCGCAGCAGGGCTGACGTGCCGGCATCGCGCCGCGTTGACGCAGTCTGGTTTTTGGCGATTTTCCGGGTGCGGACCCCATGCTAGGGTCCGGGCAGGTTGCTGAGAGAGGCTGTTCGTTGGGTATCCGGCTGAGACGATGGAGCATGCCGGCCGCGTCCGTCGCGGCGCTGCTGCTATTGCTTCAGTCCGCGCTTGGCGCCTTCGCCTTCGGCGCGCCTTCGCAACTCGACGCCTTCGGCAATGTCATCTGCACGCATGAGGGAGCGATCAAGCTTCCCGGCGGCGATCCGCACCAGCGGCACCTGCCGGCCTGCTGCTCACTCGGCTGCAGCATGGTTTCGCCGGCGCATCCGCCGCCGCCGGATGGCGGCGCGATCGCCCGAACCCGGGTTTTCGAAACCGTCACGTTCAGGCTCCCTGCATTCGTGCATCTGGATTTTGCCCGCGACCGCTCTCCGGCAAATCCGCGCGCACCGCCGGCGATGGCCTGACACGACGATCCGCGAAGCTTTCGCGGACGCATCCATCCAAAGATCTGACTGCTCGCGACCGGATGACGGCGCGACCCCATAGCCATGGAGCAACCATGTCCAATTTTTCCCCGACAGCACGTGCGCTGATGCTCGGCGGTACACGTCCGCGCGACTTCGGACAGCATCTCGGCCTCGCCGTGTTCGTCCTCATCCTCCTCTTGGCCTGTATTCCGGGCGCCATCGCCCATGAGTTCAAGGTCGGCGACCTCGAGATCGGCCATCCCTGGTCGCGGGCGACCCCGCCCGGCGCCAAGGTGGCCGGCGGGTATTTCACCGTCACCAACAAGGGCAGCGCGCCGGACCGGCTGCTGTCGATCTCCTCGGACATCTCCGACAAGGCCGAGTTGCATGAGATGGGCGTCAAGGACGGCGTCATGACCATGCGGCCGGTGACTGGCGGATTGGAGATCCCTGCAGGCGGCAAGGCCGAGCTGAAGCCGGGCGGCTACCACCTGATGTTCGTCGGCCTGAAGCGTCAGCCCAAGCAAGGCGAAAAATTCTCCGCCACGCTGACCTTCGAGAAGGCTGGCAGCGTTACCGTCGAGTTCGCCGTGGAGGGCATGGGCGAAACCGGCATGGACATGGATCACGCCGACTGACCCGGCATCCAGGCAAGACATCAGAGGGACAATTCATGAAGACGTATTTTTTCGCGGTGACCGCGCTTTTCGCGCTTGGAACGGATGCCGCGCTTGCCCACATCACGCTGGAAACGCAGGAAGCGGCCGTCGGCTCGACCTACAAGGCGGTCTTGCGCGTGCCGCATGGCTGCGCGGGCAAGGCGACCACCGCGGTACGCGTGCAGATCCCGGAAGGTGTGATCTCGGTGAAGCCGATGCCGAAGCCGGGATGGACGCTGCAGACCAAGAAGGGAAAGTATGAGAAATCATACCAGCTTTACGGTGAGACGCTGACGAGCGGCGTCAAGGAAGTCGACTGGAGCGGCGGCAACCTGCCTGACGAGTTCTATGACGAATTCGTGTTCCGCGCCTCGCTCGCCGCCGATCTGCCGGCAGGCCAGATGCTCCGATTCCCGGTTGTTCAGGAGTGTGGCGATGCCGCCGAGCGCTGGATCGAAATCCCGGCTGAGGGCCAGGATTCGGATGCGCTGGAAAATCCCGCGCCCGGCATCAAATTGCTGCCCAAGAAATGATCTCCTGGTGGCGCGCCCGCGCGGGCGCGCCACCACATTTGCAAGATGGCATGAAAGCAGCACCTCTAACCATCCGCCCGAGCGGCATCCGCATCGGCCATTTCTCAGGCGGCCTCCTGGCGGTCCTGGTGCTGATGGCGTTGCTGATCCTGCCAGGCCGCGCCTTCGCGCATGCGGCGCTTGTGGCTACCGATCCGGCCGACGGCGCGGTGCTGGCGCAGAGCCCAGCCCGGTTCTCGCTGACCTTCAGCGAGCCGGTTTCGCCACTGGTGCTGACCCTTGTTCGGCCGGATGGCACGCCGCTTGCGCTCACTTCCTTCCGCCTCGATGGTCAAACGCTCGAAATCCAAAATCCCGAAACGCTGAAAACGGGCACGCATGTGCTGAGCTGGCGGGTGGTGTCGGTGGACGGCCACCCGGTTGGTGGCTCGGCGCTGTTTTCAATTGGGAAGCCGAGCGCGGCGCCGGTTGCTGGTGTTCATGCCGACTGGACGCTGAGGGCGGCGATCTGGTTTGGCAAAGTGCTGCTCTATGCCGGCCTGTTTCTCGGCGTCGGAGGCGTTTTCGCCCTCGCGTGGCTTGCAGGAAACGAGCGTTGCGGCCGGCGCCCGATTGCCATTGCGCTCTTGCTGGGGTTGGCCGCTGCGCCGCTTTCTTTCGGGTTGCAGGGTCTCGACGCGCTCGGCGCGCCGCTTCCCCGGTTTGCCGAGCCAGTGGTGTGGGAGACCGCGCTGGAGACCAGCTTCAGCTGGACCGTATTGATCGCGCTGATCGCGCTGGGACTCGCATTGCTGTCCATTGCCGGCCCGGTGTTCTCTCGCAAGCCGCTGGCGCTTGCAGGGCTGGCAGGCGTGGGCGTCGCGCTTGCCGCGAGCGGCCATGCGAGCGCCGCCGAGCCGCAATGGCTGACGCGGCCTCTGGTGTTCCTGCACGGCGCGGCAATCGCCTTTTGGGCCGGGGCGCTGGCGCCGCTCGGTCTCGGCTTGTACTGGCAACCGGCGAAGACCAGCGCCTTCCTCCGGCGCTTTTCGCGCACGATCCTGCCTGTGGTGGCGGTCCTTGCCGCAAGCGGCGTGGTGCTGGCGATCATCCAGGTACAGACGCCCCTGGCGCTGCTTCATACTGCTTATGGCCGCCTGCTGTTGTTGAAGCTGGTCCTGCTGCTCTTCCTGTTCACGCTGGCATCCGTCAACCGCTGGACGCTGACGGCGCCCGCGGAGGCAGGCGATACGGAAGTGCAACGGCGGCTGGTGCGTTCCATCGGCATCGAGACGCTCATCGTGCTCGCCATCCTGGGCGTCGCCGCGGGCTGGCGCTTCACGCCGCCGCCGCGGGCGCTGGCGATCGCCGCGGCGCGGCCGGCGTCGATCCACATCCATACGCTCAACGCAATGGCCGACCTCAGCATCACGCCCGGTCATGCGGGCCCGGTCGCGGCGTCGATGGTTCTCATGAGCGGCGACTTCGGTCCGCTCGACGCCAAGGGGGTGACGCTGGTGCTGTCGAAGCCGGATTCCGGCATCGAGCCGATCAAGCGTCCAGCAACAAAGCCCGGCGACGGCACCTGGCGCGTCGACAACCTGATCATTCCAATCCCCGGCCGCTGGAACGCCAGGCTCGATATCCTGGTCTCCGATTTCCAGATGGTGAAGATAGAGGCGCCGATAGATATCCGTCCTGAGTAGAGGGACATCCCCAGGCAATGCGGTTGACGCGATGGCCAAGGCCCGTCAATCATCGTTGCAAACGCGGCTTCAACAAGAAGCTCCGAAAGCAGGGAAGAAACGATGGAAAAAGCCGAAATCGGCCTGATCGGCCTTGGCACGATGGGTTCCAACCTGGCCCTCAACATCGCCGAGCACGGGCACCGCATCGCCGTCTTCAATCGCACGCCCGCGCGCACTGACGCCTTCATCGAGAGCGCCGGCGCCCTGAGGGACATGGTCGTCCCTTGCTACAGCCTGGAGGAGCTTGCCGCCGCGATCAGGCCGCCGCGGCCGATCATCATCATGGTGCTGGCCGGCAAGCCGGTCGACGAGCAGATCGAAGCGCTGCGCGGGGTTCTGTCCGACAATGACATCGTCATCGATGCCGGCAACGCCAATTTCCGCGACACGATGCGGCGCTTCTCGGAGCTTTCCGGTTCCGGCCTGACCTTCATTGGCATGGGCGTTTCGGGCGGCGAGGAGGGAGCGCGCCATGGGCCTTCGATCATGGTCGGCGGGACGGAAGAGTCTTGGAAGCGCGTCGAGAACGTGCTGACGGCGATCTCGGCCAAGTTCAAGGGCGAGCCTTGCGCGGCCTGGCTCGGCACCGACGGCGCTGGTCATTTCGTCAAGACGATCCACAACGGCATCGAATATGCCGACATGCAGATGATCGCCGAGATCTACGGCATCCTGCGCGACGGCCTCGGCATGGAGCCGAAGGAGATCGGCAAGGTCTTCGAAAGCTGGAACAAGGGACGGCTCAACTCCTACCTGATCGAGATCACCGCCAAGGTGCTCTCCGCGGACGATCCGAAGACCGGCAAGCCGGTGGTCGACATCATCCTCGACCGCGCCGGGCAGAAGGGCACCGGCAAATGGTCGGTGATCGAGGCGCAACAGCTCGGCATTCCGGCAACCGCAATCGAGGCGGCGGTCGCCGCGCGCGTGCTGTCCTCGATCAAGGACGAACGGCAGGCAGCGGAAAAGGCCTATGGCAATATCGGCGTCGAGAAGATTTCCGGCGACAAGGCCGCGTTGCTGAAGGATCTCGAACTGGCGCTGTTTGCCGGCAAGATCGCCGCCTACGCGCAGGGTTTCGCGGTGATGAGCGGCGCGTCGAAGGAATTCAACTGGAACCTGCCAATGCCGACCATCGCCAAGATCTGGCGGGCCGGCTGCATCATCCGCTCGCAGATGCTCGACACGATGGCCGAGGCCTTCGGCTCTGGCAGTGCTTCGACCAATCTGCTGATGGCGCCGGCCTTCATCGCCATGATGAAGGAAGCGCATCCGTCGCTTCGGCGCATCGTGGCCAGGGCCTCGGAAGCCGGCTCGCCGGTGCCGGCGCTGTCCTCGGCGCTCGCCTATTTCGACAGCTACCGGCAAGGGCGCGGCACGTCGAACCTTATCCAGGCGCAGCGCGACTTCTTCGGCGCCCACGGCTTCGAGCGTATCGGCGAGCAGGGTGCGTTTCATGGACCGTGGGGCAGCGGCGCCGCCTAGAGACAGGTGAGGCCGGCCTGCAAATGGCGGCTTCCGGTGCTCACGTACTCCAAGTACGCTCCGCTCCGGTTCTCGGCAGCCACCATTTTCGACTCGGCCCGACCTGTCTCCCAAGTCGCGCCAGTCAACCGCGATAAGACAGAACCTCTCCCGGCTTGCTCAGCGATTGCAGCGAGCCGGGTTCCTTGCCGCCGATCCAGCCAAGGACCGCGCGGGCCAGCTCCGAGCCCGCCAGGCGGAAGCTCTCGTTGACGACGAACAGTTCGCGCCGGAACAAATGCAGCAGTTCGGAAGACTGCTTCGACACGACGTCGACGTCGCGGCCGAGCTTCAGGCCGGCATCCTCGATGCCGGCGACGATGGCCAGCGTCGCGGCGGCGGCGCTGCTGACAAAACCGTCCGGCCTGTCCTTGCGCTGCATCAACTGCGCGGTCCGCATCCTGATCTGCTCGATGGAATGGTCGATCGTGACGGTGTTGAACGGCACCTCGCTGGCGCCTACCTCGCTCAGCGCATCGGTGAAACCGTTCACCGTGTGGCCATGATAGGTCAGGCCGATGGGCGGTGTCAGCAACGCCATCCTGCGGCGTCCTAGGCCGGCCAGATGCCGCACCGCTTCGCTGGCGAAGGCGTAGTTGTCGAAGTCGTGATAGGGATGCACCAGACCCATGTCGGTGCGGCCATGCGTGGCAAAGGGGATGCCGCGTTCCAGCAAGTAGCGTGCCCGCGGATCGTTAGGCTGTGTACGCGAGATGATGACGCCGTCGGCCGAACCCGTCTCGACCAGATAGCGCACCGGGTCGAGCGGATCCTGCGAGCGAGAGTAGGGCGTGACGATAAGGTGATAGGGCGTATCTGCGATCACTTCGGTGACGCCGTATATGATATCGGACACGAAGCTCATCAACTCGTTCTCGGTGTTCAGCACGAGAGAGATGACGTTGGTCTTGCCGGTCCTCAGCCTTACGCCAGCACGGTTCGGACGGTAGCCGATCTGCTTGGCGACAAGCTGGACGCGCCGCCTCGTCTCTGCGCCGATCTCGGGTGCGTCTTTGAGCGCGCGCGACACGGTGGTGACACCGAGCCCGGTCATGAAGGCAAGCGTCTTCAACGTCGGCCGCTCCCCGGCTGACGTCTCGTCGTCCTTCTTGGTTACCCGTCTATCCATTTCCTTCCGCCCGCCAGGCGCATTAGCAGCCGCGAGGCTGACCGGCAATCGTACAGCGTTGACATTTGCGCGACTTTCGGTGTGCGGCCTGGGCTAGTATACTGAAACGTTACAGATTGCCAATCTTCGTGAAATGCTCGCGGATGGTCGCCCGGGCTGCCATGTCCGAGTTCCCGATTGAAAGCCATGGAATCACAAGGAATTTTCAGTTTTCAGCAGGATTTGGCAGTAATTCGCCAGACCAGGTACCGCTGAACAGTGCTGAGAGAACGTTTTTGTTCGAAGCTCGAAAAAACCACACGCCCCTTCCAGCCGAGGGGTTGCCTATGCCTCCTATTTGCCGTATCGAAAATCTGTAACGTTTCAGATTCTGGGAGGAAACCGAAATGCGATACAAATTCCTGACCGCTGCGTTCGCCGCGACGGTCGCGTCGAGCTTCGCCGGGCGGGCGGCCGCGACCGATCTGGAAGTCACCCACTGGTGGACTTCGGGCGGCGAGGCGGCGGCGGTGGCCGAACTTGCCAAGGCGTTCGACGCGACGGGCAATCACTGGGTCGACGGCGCCATCGCCGGATCCGGCGGTACGGCCCGGCCGATCATGATCAGCCGCATCACCGGCGGCGACCCGATGGGCGCCACCCAGTTCAACCATGGTCGCCAGGCGGAGGAACTGGTCCAGGCCGGGCTGATGCGCGACCTCACCGATATCGCGACCAAGGACAAGTGGACGGAGATCGTGCGGCCGAAGAGCCTGCTCGATTCCTGCACCATCGGCGGGAAGATCTACTGCGTGCCGGTCAATATCCACTCCTGGCAGTGGCTGTGGCTCTCGAACGAGGCCTTCCAGAAGGCCGGCGTGCCGATGCCCAAGGACTGGAACGAGTTCGTCGCCGCCGCGCCGGCGCTCGAGAAGGCCGGCATAGTCCCGCTGGCCGTCGGCGGCCAGGCCTGGCAGGCGTCCGGCGCCTTCGACGTGCTGCTCGCCGCGGTCGGCGGCACCGACACCTTCCTCAAGGTCTACAAGGACAAGGACGCGAAGTTCGCAGCCGGGCCCGAAATCGCCAAGGTGTTCAAGGCGGCGGACGATGCCCGCAAGATGGCCAAGAACACCAATGTGCAGGACTGGAACCAGGCCACCAACATGGTCATCACCGGCAAGGCCGGCGGCCAGATCATGGGCGACTGGGCGCAGGGCGAGTTCCAGGTCGCCGGCAAGACCGCCGGCAAGGATTACACCTGCCTGCCCGGTCTCGGCCTGAACGAGGTTATCGCCACCGGCGGCGACGCCTTCTATTTTCCGCTGCTCAAGGACGCCGATAAGGCCAAGGCGCAGGAAGTGCTGGCCGAGACGCTGCTCGATCCAAAGACCCAGGTCGCCTTCAACCTCAAGAAGGGCTCGCTGCCGGTGCGTGGCGACGTCGACCTAAACACCGCGAACGACTGCATGAAGAAGGGCCTCGCCATCCTCGCCAAGGGCGCTGTCATTCCGTGGACGGACCAGCTGCTCTCGCAGGACAGCCAGAAGCAGAAGGAAGACCTGTTCTCCGAGTTCTTCGCCAAGCCCGACCTGACCGTGGAAGAGGCGCAGAAGCGCTTCGCCGCCATCATCGCCTCGGCGGACTGATTACCGGCGCCCCCGCCGGCTCCCGGCCCCAACCTACCCGGGGTCGGGAGCTTCGATGTCCTCGTTGTCCGGTCGCCCGAGATGAGCAGCAGCGAACGCCCGAACCAGCTCTTGCGCAACCTCAACGCCAAGGTTGCATCGATCCCGATGATCCTGACCGCGCTGGTGGTGTTCGTCGGCGGCACTGCATGGACCGTGCTCTATTCCTTCACCAATTCGAAGCTGCTGCCACGGCTGAACTTCGTCGGCCTCGATCAATATTATCGGCTGTGGGCGACGCCGCGCTGGCTGGTCTCGATCGAGAACCTCCTGATCTACGGCGCCATCTCGCTGGTGTTCTCGCTGGCGATCGGCTTCCTGCTCGCCGCCTTGCTAGACCAGAAGATCCGTTTCGAGGACACGTTCCGCACCATCTTCCTCTATCCGTTCGCGCTCTCCTTCATCGTCACCGGACTGGTCTGGCAATGGCTGCTCAATCCGGACTTCGGCATCCAGCGCGTGGTGCGCGATCTCGGCTGGACCAGCTTCAGCTTCGACCCGCTCTATAATTCCAGCATCGTCATCTACGGCATTTCGATCGCGGCGTTGTGGCAGGGCACGGGGCTGATCATGTGCCTGATGCTGGCTGGCCTGCGCGGCATCGACGAGGACATCTGGAAAGCCGCCCGCGTGGACGGCATACCCGCCTGGAAGACCTACCTCTTCATCATCATCCCGATGATGCGGCCGGTGTTCATCACCACGCTGGTGATCATCGCCGCCGGCATCGTCAAGGTCTACGACCTCGTGGTCGCGCAGACCAGCGGCGGCCCGGGCATCGCTTCCGAGGTGCCGGCCAAATACGTCTACGACTACATGTTCTTCGCCCAGAATCTCGGCCAGGGCTTTGCCGCCTCGACCATGATGCTGCTCTCGGTGGTGATCGTCATCGTGCCCTGGGCCTACCTCGAATTCGGAGGGCGCAAACGTGGCTGACGTCGCCGCTTCCCTGGGGCCGAGCGGGCCGAAGCCGCGCCATGTGCTGTCGCGCCGCAACATCTTCCTCTATGGCACGCTGATCGTCTTGGCGCTCTATTATCTGCTGCCGCTCTACGTGATGATCGTGACATCGCTGAAGGGCATGCCGGAAATCCGCCTCGGCAACATCTTCTCGCCGCCGGTGGAGATCACCTTCGAGCCCTGGGTCAAGGCATGGTCGCAGGCTTGCACCGGCCTCAATTGCGACGGGCTTTCGCGCGGCTTCTGGAACTCGGTGCGCATTACCGTGCCGTCGGTGATCCTGTCGATCGCGATCGCCTCGGTGAACGGCTATGCCCTGGCCAACTGGCGCTTCAAGGGCGCCGACACCTTCTTCGTCATCCTGATCGTCGGCGCCTTCATCCCCTATCAGGTGATGATCTATCCGATCGTCATCATCCTGCGCGAGATCGGCATCTACGGCACGCTCACCGGGCTGGTGATCGTGCACTCGATCTTCGGCATGCCAATCCTGACGCTCCTGTTCCGCAACTATTTCACCTCGATGCCGGAGGAACTGTTCCGCGCCGCGCGCGTCGACGGCGCCGGCTTCTGGGGCATCTACCTGCGCATCATGCTGCCGATGTCGCTGCCGATCTTCGTCGTCGCTGTCATCCTGCAGGTGACCGGCATCTGGAACGACTTCCTGTTCGGCGTCGTCTACACGCGCCCCGACACCTATCCGATGACGGTGCAGCTCAACAACATCGTCAACTCGGTGCAGGGCGTGAAGGAATACAACGTCAACATGGCCGCCACCATCCTCACCGGCCTGGTTCCGCTCGTCGTCTATTTCGTTTCCGGCAAGCTCTTCGTGCGCGGCATCGCCGCCGGCGCGGTGAAAGGATGATGATGGCAGCGGCAATCGCCAATCCCAGCGTTTCGATCCAGGATCTGTCGCTCAGTTTCGGCGCCGTGTCGGTGCTGCAGACGCTCAACCTGGATGTCGCCGACGGCGAGTTCATCGTGCTGCTGGGGCCTTCGGGCTGCGGCAAGTCGACCCTGCTCAACTGCATCGCCGGCCTGCTCGATATTTCCGCCGGGCGCGTCTTCATCAAGGGCAAGAACGTCACCTGGGAGGAGCCGAAGGACCGCGGCATCGGCATGGTGTTCCAGTCCTACGCGCTCTATCCGCAGATGACGGTGGAGAAGAACCTCTCCTTTGGCCTGCGCGTCGCGGGCGTGCCGAAGGACGAGATCGCCAAGCGCATCGCCCGCGCGTCCGAAATCCTGCAGATCGAGCCGCTGCTGCAACGCAAGCCTTCAGCGCTTTCCGGCGGCCAGCGCCAGCGCGTCGCGATCGGTCGTGCGCTGGTGCGCGACGTCGACGTCTTCCTGTTCGACGAACCGCTCTCCAACCTCGACGCCAAATTGCGCTCGGAGCTACGCGTCGAGATCAAGCTGCTGCACCGCCGGCTGCAAAACACGATGATCTACGTCACCCACGACCAGATCGAGGCGATGACGCTGGCCGACCGCATCGCGGTGATGAAGGGCGGCGTCATCCAGCAGCTCGACGCGCCGCAGACCATCTACAACCGGCCGGTCAACCGTTTCGTCGCCGGTTTTCTCGGCTCGCCCGCGATGAACTTCATCGATGGCAGGTTGGAGAAAGCCGACGGCGATTGGCGCTTTGCCTCAGGGGATGTGCACATTCCGCTTGCGACTTATGCGTTCGAGAAGGAGCCGGCGCCGGGTCCGGTGGTCTTCGGCATCCGTCCCGAGCATGTCGCCTTCAACAGCGGCACGGGCTGGCCATTCACCGCGACTTCCCATGTCGAAGTCGTGGAGCCGATGGGCTCGGACACGCTGGTCTGGCTGAAGTTTGGCAAGCAGAACTTCACCGTGCGCGTGACCTCCGAACGCACGCCGAAAAACGGCGATGCCGTCACCATCGGCTTCGATCCGATGCGTGCCTCGCTCTTCGATGCTCAATCAGGCAACCGCCTCTAACCTCCCAGGACCAACAGGACGGACAGACAGATGAACTGGTCATTCCAACTTTACAGCGCCCGCAATTTCCAACCGTGGGACAACGTGGTGAAAATGCTCGGCAAGCTCGGCTACAGCCAGGTCGAGGGTTTCGGCGGCGTCTACGACGACCCGAAAGCGTTCCGCGCCGAACTCGACAAGAACGGGCTTGCCATGCCGACGGGCCATTTCTCGATCGAGGCGCTGGAGAAGGATTTCGACGGCGTCCGCAAAACCGCCGATGCGCTCGGCATCTCGCTCTTGATCTGCCCCTATCTGGTCGCCGAAGCCCGACCGTCCAACGCTGCCGGCTGGCGCGGATTCGGCGAGCGCCTGGCCAGGGTCGGCGAGACGGCGAAGAAGGCCGGCTACGGTTTCGCCTGGCACAACCATGATTTCGAATTCAAGGCGCTTGCCGACGGCTCGCTGCCGCAGGACCACATCCTGACGGCCGCCCCGAACATCGGCTGGGAAATGGACGTCGCCTGGGTGGTGCGCGGCGGCGCCGACCCGCTGCCCTGGATCGAAAAGCACGGCAAGCGCATCAGCGCCGTGCACGTCAAGGACATCGCCAAGCCCGGCGAGGGGCTGGACGAGGACGGTTGGTCGGACGTCGGACATGGCACCATCGATTGGGCAGGTCTGTTCAAGACATTGCGCGCCAAGAGCGCGGCGAAGTACTTCATCATGGAGCAGGATAATCCCAACGACATCGAGCGCTATGCCCGCCGCTCGATCGCGGCGGCCAAGAGCT
The DNA here is from genome assembly GCA_040755925.1 of Pseudomonadota bacterium. GTDB lineage: Bacteria > Pseudomonadota > Alphaproteobacteria > Rhizobiales > Rhizobiaceae > Mesorhizobium. The sequence goes on along the minus strand of JBFLWR010000378.1, from coordinate 568 downwards.
GGCAGGAGTAATCAAAATGGCAGACAAGCTTGGCGTCGGCGTCATCGGCTGCGGCAATATTTCGAAGGCATATTTCTCGCTGGCGCCGCTGTTTCGCGGCATCAAGATGCGCGCCTGCGCGGACATCAACATGGAGGCCGCCAAGGTAAGGGCGAAGGAGTTCAAGCTCCGCGCCGAGACGGTCAACGAACTGCTCAAGGACGACGAGATCGACATCGTCGTCAACCTGACCGTCCCGGCCGTGCATTACGAAGTGTCGAAGGCGGTGCTCGACGCCGGCAAGCATGTCTATTCGGAAAAGCCGTTCGTGCTGTCGATAAAGGAAGGGCTTGATTTGAAAAGCCGAGCCGAGAAGAAGGGCCTGCGCATCGGCTCGGCGCCGGACACCTTCCTCGGTGGCGCGCACCAGCTGGTGCGCGAATTGATAGACACAGGCAAGCTTGGCCGGATCACCAGCGGCACATGCCACGTCATGGGTCACGGCATGGAGCATTGGCACCCCAATCCCGATTTCTTCTTCCAGCCCGGGGCCGGACCGGTGCTCGACATCGGTCCCTACTACATCACC
>JBFLWR010000377.1:0-11880 GCA_040755925.1 Pseudomonadota bacterium | reverse complement strand
CGCCACGATAGCCGTCCTCGCGGTTGCTCCACCGTTCAATCGAGCGAAAATAGGGCAGGCAGCGCTCATAGGACCAGTCGGGACCGGCTTCGCGCGACCAGCGTTCGAAATCGGCCGGGTCTCCGCGCACGAACGCCATGGCGTTTATGGCCGAGGACCCGCCCAGGAGGCGGCCGCGGGGACACGGCACGCGCCGCCCGCCCAGCGCCGGTTCGCGCTCGGAAGCGTAGCCCCAGTCGAAGCGGGGATCCGAGCTGGCGAAGGGAAACCCTGCCGGCATCCGGACATAGATGCTGCTTGCAGAGCCGCCAGCCTCCAGAAGCAGGATGCGGCGTGCAGGGTCGGCCGAAAGACGGTTGGCGAGGAGGCAGCCGGCCGAACCGGCGCCGACGATGATGATGTCGTAGCCTTCCTCATGTGATGTTGTGTTGGCCAAGGCGATCTCCGGCATGCTGAGCGGCTGCGGATGGAATTGCGGTCATGGCGAACCGGATGCAGGCATGGCAGGCAACGGACGGGCGAGATCCGCCGGTGACCAGTGGCAATAGAAGACATTGCGGTCGCTCGCCGGCCGGGGCGGGGGCGCTTCGGCGTCGCAGACCGGTCCGATATAGCGGGGACACCGGGCCGCGAAGCAGCAGCCCTTGCCCGGCGCCGGGGATTCGCGCCGCGCCATGGGTATCGCATGCGTGGGACGCCGAGGGTCGGGATTTAGCCGCGCCGACAGGAGAACTTCGGTGTAAGGGTGCTGGGGGCGCGAGTAGACGTCCCGCGCTGCGCCGAACTGGACCACGTGGCCGGCGTACATGACCACGACCCGGTCCGCCATATGCTGCACGAGGCCGAGGTCGTGGCTGATCAGGATGATGGTCATGGCGTTGCTGTCTTGAACGTCGAGCAGCAGATTGGTGATGGCGGCCTGCACGGAGACGTCGAGCGCCGATACAGGTTCGTCGCAGACAAGAACCGACGGCCCCGCCGCAAGGGCGCGGGCTATCGCGACGCGCTGCTTTTGGCCACCCGACAACCGGTAGGGTCGTCTGTCGCCCAGTTCTTGCGGCAACCGCACGACCGCAAGCAGTTCATGCACCCGCCTGGCGAGATCGCGCCTGGGCACGCCAGCTTTCTTCAGGGAGCGACGCAGCGCCGCCGCGACGGAGAAACTGGGGTTGAGGGTATCGTCAGGATTCTGGAAAACCATCTGGAAGGTCTTTAGCAGGGCGCGCGATCGGCGCCGCGCCGGTGTTCGGGCTATGTCGTTGCCTCCTATGATGATCTTGCCCTCGTCCGCGGTCTCCAAGCCGGTCAGGATCTTCGCGAATGTCGATTTGCCGGATCCGGACTCGCCGACGATCGCCAGGACCTCGCTCCGGTTGGCTTCAAAATCGAGGCCGGCGTTGGCGTTGACGGTCCGATAGGCCGGCTTCAATCCAAACGGCCCTTTCGCACTCACGTAGGTCTTGCTGACGCCTTCGATGCCTACTAACGGCGACGACGGCGGCACGCGGCGCAACGGCGCCGGGGATGAGGCCGGCATCGCGCCTGAAATGGCCCGGCTGCGGACACAGCGTACCGCGTGATCGCCCAAAAACGGGCGCTCCAACGTGATCGGGCGGCTGTCGCAGAGGCCCGCGTGGAACTCGCCGCAGCGTGGCCCGAACACGCAGCCGGGGATCGCCGCTCCCGGAGACGGTATCTGGCCCGGCAACGCCGGCAGTCTGCGCCTCGTCTCGCCCGCGCCTGGCAGACAGGCGAGCAAGGCGCGGGTATAGGGATGACGGGGGTTCTTGAAGATGTCATCTACGCTGCCGATCTCCACGATCTCGCCGCCATACATGATCGCCACCCGGTCGCAAACCTGCGCGACCAGGCCGAGGTTATGCGAAATGTAGAGCAAGGTGACGCCGAAGCGTTCTTTCAAGGACGCTATCAGGTCAAGGACCGCGGCCTCGACGGTGACGTCGAGGCCGGTGGTCGGTTCGTCGAGCAGGATCAGCTTCGGGCGCGCGATCAGGGCCATCGCGATGACCACACGCTGTTGCTGGCCGCCCGACAGTTGGTGCGGATAGCGATCCAGCATGCGCTCGGCATCGGCGAGGCGAACGCCGCGCAGCATCTCGATGGCCTGTTCGCGCGCTTCGCGACGCGCGAACAGGCCATGACGGACCGGCCCCTCGGTAAGCTGGCGTCCGATCGTCATCGCCGGGTTGAGCGACGCCATCGGGTCCTGATAGACCATGGCGATCTGCGACCCCCTGACTGCGCGCAGCGCCCCGGCGTCCATGCCGACAAGGTCTTTGCCGAGCAGCGAGACGGAGCCATGCGAGATAAAGCCGGAATCGCCAAGATAGCCCATCGTGGCCATTGCCAGCGTCGATTTTCCGCAACCGGACTCCCCTACGAGGCCGAAACTCTGCCTCGGCTCGACATCGAATGTCACTGCCCGCACGGCTTCCACGGAACCGCCCACCGCGCGATAGGCCACGGAAAGTTCGCGGTAGCTGAGGATTGGTGTCGTTGACATGGGTATCAGGCCCGGTTGGAAAGTTCGGCGATGCCATCGGCGACCAGATTGAAGCCGATCACCAGTGTCGCCAGCGCTATGCACGGGAAAATCGCCATGTGCGGCCATACAAGCAGCACATTGGTGGCCTCGCGTATCATGCCTCCCCAGTCGGGGGTCGGCGGCGGCAGGCCGACGCCAAGAAAACCCAGGATGCCGATAAGGACGATCGTCCAGCCGAATCGGGCGCAGGCATCGAGGATGACCGGTCCGCGGGCGTTGGGAAGCAACTCGACGAACATGATGTAGAGCGAGGACTCGCCGCGCAACTGGGCGGCGGCGACGAAATCGCGGGTCTTCAATTCGAGGATCAGGCCGCGCGTGAGGCGTGCGACCGCCGGCACGATCGACATCAGCGCCGCCGCGACGATGTTCAACGCCGAGGGGCCCACCGTGGTGATGAGGAGGATGTAGAGAACCAGTACGGGAAAGGCCAGGATCACGTCGATGAGGCGGCTTGCAACGGTGTCGATCCACCCCCCGAAATAGGCCGCGACCGTCCCCAGCGCGCAGCCGATGACATAGCCGCAGAGCACGGAAACCGGAGCCAGTCCAAGCGCGATGCGCGCGCCCCAAACGATGCGCGCCAGCATGTCGCGGCCCTTGGGGTCGACGCCGAGCCAATGGTTCAATGTCGGGTAGGGGTAGTTCAGCGCCGCGTAGTCGATCGCGATCGGGTCATGCAGCGGCAGCAGCGGCGCAAGCAACGCCGCCGCGACCCAGAACGCGACCAGGGTCAGGCCGAATGTCGCGGTTCCCGAGCGACGGACATAGCGCCAGGCGTAAGCCACAAGTCCAGCGAGCCGGATGAACCGTTCGGCGGATCCGCGTCTGGCCGGCGACGCCCCGCTATCGGCGGGCAGTGATGTCGGCGCCGCTTTCCCCATCACGCGTCGCGCATTCTGGGATTGAGCGCCCGATAGCCGAGATCGCCGAGAAACTGCGTCAGGATCGCGAGCAGCACCGCGACGATCGCCGCTCCCTGGATGATTGACACGTCGCCGAAAAGCGCGGCCTCCAGAAGCATCCGGCCGAAGCCTGGATAGGCGAAGATGACTTCGGTCACCACGACGCCCGAGATCAGGAAATTGATTTGCAGAAGGATGACCGTCAGCGGCGCGATCATGGCGTTTCGCAAGATATGCCGCGACACCACTTCCCATCGGGTCAGCCCCTTCAGAACCGCGGTGCGGACATACGGCCGGTTCGAGACCTCGATGACCGAACTGCGCACGATGCGTGCGATGTAGCCGAAATCAAACAATATCAGGACCAGCGCCGGCAGCGCCAATTGCTGGCCGATCGACCAGTCGCCGGAGGCTTGCAGGGGAGCCGTCCCCGGCAAAATTCCGAGCTTCAGCACGAAAACGGTAATCAAGAGGATCCCCCAGACGAATTCGGGTATCGCCGTCGTCACGACGCAGACGATTGACAGCGCGCGATCAAGCAGGCTGTAGCGACAGAGGCCGCAGATGACGCCGACCAGGATCGAGATCGGAATGATGAAAGCGAGCGCCACGCCCGCCAGCAGGGCGCTGTTCTTCAGCCGGTCCCACAGGACCTGGTTGACGGGCTTCTTGTAGAGGGTCGAGTAGCCAAAATTGCCGAAATAGGTGTTGGTATCGAGGCTGGGCAGGGACCAGTTCTTCATCGCGCTCCTGTCGACCGAAACATGCGTGAGGCCGAGGATCGTGCCCAGCCAGTCGGCGTACCGGACATAGGCGGGCCGGTTGAGGCCGAGCGCCTCGGTGAGTATGGCGACCTGCTGGCCGTTGGCGAACGGGCCGAGCAGCTTGCGGGCCACCGAGCCGGGCGTGGCCTCGGTGATGCTGAACACGAGAACTGAGCAGGCAAGCAGCACGATGCAGCTCTGCAACAGACGCTGGCCGATGAAACTGAGCATGTAACTGCCTCGAAGAGACGGTCGCGCCGACGAGCGACGCGACCGGATCCATTACGCGGAGATCGCCATGTCTTCGGGAAAGATGCAAAGCGCCGGATGCAGCGTGAAACCCTGCACGCGCTTGTCGTAGGCTGTCTGAACGTCAAGCCAGAGCGGTTGCACCATCGGCCCGTCCTTCTGCAGGATGTCCTCCATCTTGGCGACGACCTCGCGTCGCTTGATCGGGTCGATGATGCCGGACGCCTGGTCAAGCAGCTTGTCGAAGTCGGGATTGCTCCACTTCGGCGTGTTCCAGTCGACGCCCGTTCGATAAACGAGCGCGTACATCTGGATGGCGAGCGGCCGATGCGACCAGTCCGAATAGATGACCGGCGTCTTGCCCCACATCTCCCAGAACTGCGACCCCGGCAACGGCTTGACCTGGAGGTTCACGCCGATGGCCCTGTATTCGTCCGCCATGCCCTCGAGGCTGGCGACGGTCCATGGCAGGTTGGTGGACACGTAGGCGTCGGCGCTGATCCCGTCGGCATAGCCAGCCTCCGCAAGAAGCTTCTTGGCGCGCTCCGGGTCGGGCCCGAATGGCGGCAACGGCGCGTAGTCCGGGTGGACCGGACTGGCATGGTGGTGCTCGCCCGGCTTGCCAAGGCCGCGCAGGGCGAGCTCGACCTGCTTCTTCGGGTCGACGGCGAGGCGCATTGCCATGCGCACGCGCGGATCGCTCCACGGCTTTTGCGTGCAGTCAAGCTGAAGCGTTGCATTGTTGGCTGTCGATGCCGAATAGACATTGACATGGTCCAGGCTCTTGACCGCCGGCAGCAGGTCGTGCGCCACCTGGTAGAGGCCGTCGACCTGCTTTGAAGCCAGGGCAGCCACGGCGGCATTGGGGTCGTCACCGAAATCGATGAATTCCACCGAATCCACATGCGCCGGAGCGCCCCAATAGCCCGGCCACTTTCGGTAGGCCGCGCGTTTGGAGGCTTCGAACTCGACCATTTCGAACGGGCCGGTGCCGTTTGACCCGACGCCGAATGCGCCGTTTTCCTCGGGGTCGAGCATGACGCTGGTGTAGGTGAAAAGATCTTCCGGGATAGTGACCTGGGGGATTTTCAGATTGAGCCTGAAGGTATGGTCGTCGACTTTCTCCAGCGCGTTGGCGTCCCAGAATTCGACTGTTTTCTTGCCGTTGGATTCGCTGACATTGAGCAGGTAGGGCTGCATCAGTCCAAGCGAAACCGAACCGGTCGCCGGATCGACGAGGCGTTTGAAATTCCAGATCACGTCGTCGGTCGTGAAGGGACGGCCCTTGCGCCATTTGGCGTTGGCCCGCAGCTTTATCGTCCAGCTGCGCAGATCGGCCGATGCCGCCCAGCTCTCCGCCAGATGCGGACGCGTGACATTGTCGGCGCCGATGCGCGTGAGCGTCTGGACGACCGGAAATGTCAGGTCGGCGAATTGGAACCAGTTCAATGCCTGGGGATTTGAGACATCCGCGATTGGATGGGCTATGCGCAGCGTACCGCCGTTCGGCAGGTTTTGCGCCGCGGCCGGCGCCGCAAGGCCGGCGGTCGCGTATGCGGCCGCCGCCGACATGCCAAGCAGCGTCGCCGTGCGAAGGAAATCGCGGCGACTGATCTCATTGCGTTCCATCTGGCCGACGAGGCCCTCAATGCCCTGGTGAATAATGCCATTCGACATGGCTCCCTCCCGCTTATGGTGGATGTTGGTATGGCGTCCGGTATTATGGCATACCTTATCTGGCGTATGGAAGGGCCTCTTGATCATTTCACTGCGGCGACCGGGGCACGCCGATTGCAGCGCGCAAAAAAACCCCGGCCGCGAACGTGGCCGGGGCAAAGATCGTCTGGAAAAGGCCGGGTCGCGCGCGGCGACCCGGCATGCTGGCGCGCCTAAGAGGCGCCGGCCTTTTGCTCGGCGAGCCGCTGCTGGGCTATTTCGTGGGCCGCCTCGACGTGAGCCCGGCTCGCCGCTTCGGCTGCGTCGGGATCGCCTGCCGCTATCGCATCGACGATCTTTCGCATTTCTGTTGGTCCGGTCGCGGCGCGGCCCTTCGAGGATATGGTCATCGCGCGCAACACGTTGATGCGGGCATTGAGATTGCGCACGATCTCCCAGGCGACGGTCAGCCCCGTCTCCAGGAAAATCGTCGAGTAGAACAACTCGGTCTGCTTGACCACCTCCCTGTTGTCGCCGGCCTTGAACGCCTTTTCGATTTCGCGGAGCGTCGCCTTGAGGTTCTTGACGACCGCGGCATTGGGCTTCTGCGCCAGTTCCCGGACCGCCATGGATTCCAGCCATGCCCTCAGTTGGTAGATCTGCCTGGCGACCTCCGCATCGATCACGGCGACGGACGGTCCATGGTTGGGCGTGACCTGCACCAGCCCTTCGGAATCGAGATGGCGCAGGACTTCCCGAACGACAGTCCGGCTGACGCCAAGTTCGTCGACAAGCTTGCGCTCCACCAGCCGTTCTCCGGGCTTGAAGTGGAAGTCAAGGATGGCGGCACGCATCTTTTCAAGCGCAAGCTCGCGCAAGGTGAGGCTTTCGCGCTTGACCCTGAGATCTGTGGTTTGCGTGGTCATTGCCTTTCTCCTGAGGCCAAACATGTAGTCATCGTGTCGAATAGGTAGCTGATTTGTCGGCGCCAATGCAGTGCCGAGGGCGCCGAACAGTCGCGCTTGCACAGATTTTGACGGCGGACGGCCATGGCCAATTGCCGCCGCGTTGCCCTTCCAGACTCATTCCTTCTCACGTCCGCTCTCCGTCGGATCCCACGTGAAGATCGTTCGTATCAACTTATCGCTCTCCAGTCACCTTCGCGGCTTGCGTCCCACAGTAATATGGTATTCAATGCTACCGCAATCCTGTTCTAGGACGATTGAGGAAGAAAAATGATGGATGCAAGGGGAATTTCGCGCAGGGACTTCGTGGCTGGCGCCTCGCTGATGGCGGCGGGGACCGCGCTGGGCGTTAACCCGCTCAAAGCCGCCGAGCCGAAAAAAGGGGGGCGCTTCAGGGCCGCCCTTACCGGCGCGTCGACCTCCGACAGCTTCGATCCCGCGCTCTACAATTCCGTTTCAACCAACATCTACGGCGCGACCTTTGGCAATTGTCTGCTCGAAATCGACAGCAAGAACAAACTCGTCTCCGAGCTCGCTGAGACATGGGAGCCAAGCAAGGATCTCGCGCAATGGCGCTTCAAGCTGCGCAAGGGCGTCGAATTCCACAACGGCAAGACGTTGACCGCGCAGGACGTGGTGTTTTCGCTCAATCGTCATCGCGGCGAGGGCAACAAATCGGCCATGAGCGGCGTCATGAAGGCCGTCAGCGACATTACCGCCGACGGCGACGCAGTCGTCATCAAGCTGACAAGCGGCAACGCGGATTTCCCCTGGAACCTCGCCGATCTGCATACCGTCATCATCCCCGACGGCACGACGGACTTCTCCAAGGGCATCGGCACCGGCCCTTACGTTATCAAGGAATTCGATCCGGGCGTGCGGGTCGTGGCCTCGCGCAATCCAAACTACTGGAAACAGGGGGCAGCGCATTTCGACGAGATAGAAACGCTTGGCATCGCCGACCCGACGGCGCGCGTCAACGCATTGCTCACCGGCGCCGTCGATGCCATCGATCGCATCAACCTTCAGGCGGTCGACCGTCTCAAGGGCAATTCCAAGTTCAGCGTTCTCAACGTGACAGGCTACCGCCACTGCACGATGTCGATGCGCGTCGACACGCCGCCGTTCGACAACGTCGATGTGCGCCTGGCGATCAAGCACGCCATCAACCGCAAGGACATCATGGACCGCGTGCTGAAAGGGTATGGCACCTTGGCCAACGACCATCCCATTTCCCCGGTGCAGCAATTCTACGCCGCCCTGCCGCAGCGCGAGTACGACCCCGACAAGGTCAAGTTCCACTTGAAGAAGGCGGGCGCGGGCAAATTGTCGGTCACGCTCCAGGTTGCCGAAGCCGCGTTCAACGGGGCCGTCGACGCGGCGGTTCTGTTCAAGGAGCAGGCCGCCGCGACCGGTATCGACCTCAACATCCAGCGCATGCCGGACGACGGTTACTTCCAGAAGGTCTGGCTGGTGTCGCCGTTCTGCGTCTCCTACTGGAGCGGCCGGCCGACCGCGGACGCCATCTTCTCGCTGGGATATTCGAGCAAGGCCGCCTGGAACGAATGCAAATGGAGCAACAAGCGTTTCGATGATCTGCTCGTGGCGGCCCGGGTGGAGCTGGATGAGAAGAAACGCCAGGACATGTACACGGAAATGCAGACCCTGGTGCGCGACGACGACGGCAACATCATCCCATTCTTCATGAACTATGTTTTTGCGCGCAAATCCAACGTCCAGTCCAACGGCGAGGCCGGCAACTTCGACATGGACGGCTATCGCATGCTTGAGCGCTGGTGGTTTGCCTGATCTGCTACCCTGCCGGCACGCCGTCGCGGCCAGCAATTCCGTTGCTCTTGCAGGCGGCGTTCAGCCGGCGCGCAATTTTTTGTCTACCAACGTGGAGATCTGCAAATGGCGGTCCAGAACATAAGGCATTCGGCCAGTCGGTTTTCGGAGGCCGAATGGCAAGCCCGTGTCGACCTCGCGGCCTGCTACCGCCTGGCCGATCGCAACCGGATGAGCAAGGTTATTTGGAACCATATCACCGCGCGCGTGCCGGGCGAGGATACGCTTTTGATCAATCGCTTTGGGATGCGGTATGACGAGGTGACGGCATCCAACCTGATGAAGATCGATGCGCAGGGCAAGCCAATCGACGGGACGCCAGAGGAACTAAATTTCACCGGCTATGTGATCCACAGCGCGGTCCACGATGCTCGTCCAGAGGTTGCTTGTGTCATGCACACTCACAGCCGCGGCGGCCAGACAATATCAGCATTGCAATGCGGACTGCTGCCGCTCTGTCAGGAGGCAATGCTCTACTACGACGCACTCGCCTACCATGATTACGAAGGACTCTCCGACGATGTCGATGAAAAGGATCGAATAGCCCGCAGTCTGGGCGACAAAGACCAGATGGTGCTGCGCAACCACGGGCTATTGACGGTCGGTCGCAACGTCGCGGAAGCCTATTGGCGCATGTATCAGCTCGAGCTTGCCTGCCTGCTACAGGTGGAGGTGCTGTCGACCGGGCAGGATTACACGATACCGCCGCACGAGGTATGCCTGAAGGCGCGGCAGCAATATATTGATGGCAAGCCCGGCTTTTATGAGTGGCCGGCGCTGTTGCGCGAGCTCGACCGGAGCGCGCCAGACTACAAATCTTAAGGCGAGGCGGGCGCTTCGCCGCTACTGCAGAAAACTTTAACAAGGGCTCAGGAGGGTCATGAGCACCCAGAACGTCACTATGCCGAATCCGGCGGATGGGAAATCGAACGCCGCCTGGCGCTTCGTCGGCCGCAGGCTGCTGTCAAGCGCGATCGCGCTGTTTTTAATGCTGACCTTTGTCTTTTTCGCCGTTGACCTGTTGCCGGGCGACGCCGCTGAAATGATCCTAGGTCGCGATGCGACCGCGCAGGCTGTCGAAGCCCTGCGTCATGACCTCGGGCTGAATTTGCCACTCTATCAACGCTACGCGACGTGGATCGTCAATTTGGCTCACGGCGATCTCGGCGTTTCGCTCGCCAACCATCGCAGCGTCGCCGATCTAGTTCTGGGGCGGTTCGGCAACACCATCTTCCTTGCCGCTCTTGCGGCGGCGTTGGCAGTCCCGCTGTCGCTTTTCCTGGGCATTCTGGCGGCGCTCTACCGCAACACACTGTTTGACCGCTTGAGCTCTATCACAACCCTCTCGGTCGTGTCTTTTCCTGACTTTTTCGTCGCCTATACCCTCATCCTTTTCCTGTCCATTCGTTTCAGCATCTTCCCTTCGATCGCCGATATAAGCTCCTCGACGCCGTTTTGGGATCGCCTATACGCCTCCCTGCTGCCGGCGCTCACATTGGTGTTGTTCGTCATGGCGCACATGATGCGCATGACGCGCGCAGCCATTGTCGACGTGCTGTCGCGCCCGTATGTCGAGATGGCGCGCATCAAAGGCATGTCACCGCTTTACATCATCCTCAGGCACGCCTTGCCAAACGCCTGGGCGCCGATCATCAACGTGGTCATCTTCAACCTCGCTTACCTGATCACCGGCGTGGTGATCGTCGAGGTTGTCTTCGCCTACCCTGGCCTGGGCCAGCTCCTGGTGGATTCGGTGACCAAGCGCGATATAACCGTCGTCCAGGCATGCAGCCTTATTTTCGCCGTCACCTATGTTGGGCTTAATTTGCTTGCCGACATCCTGTCTATCCTGGCCAACCCGCGTCTCAGGCAACAGTGATGGCCGTCATGACGAGCACCTTGTCCAAAACGCGCAAGCCAAAGGCCGGCAAAATGTCCTGGGCCGCCCGCTTCGGCCTGGCAGTCATTGCGCTCTACCTGTTTATCGTCCTGTTTTGCTCCTGGATCGCGCCTTACGGGCAGACTGCGATCGTCGGCATGTCTATGGATCCATGGAGTGCAGAGCATTGGCTTGGAACAGACGAACTCGGCCGCGACCTGCTGTCGCGGCTACTATACGCCATCCGCAACACCGCCGTGCTGGCGTTCACGGCCAACGCGCTGGCCTTCATTGTAGGTGTTTCGCTAGGATTGTCGGCTGCCTTTAAGGGCGGATGGATCGACAACGTGCTTTCGCGCCTGGTCGATTCGGTGCTAGCGCTGCCGCAACTCATCCTGGCGTTGCTCATGCTAAGTATATTCGGCAATTCGACCGGTGTTCTGATTGCCGTTATCGCCTCGCTTGACAGCATGCGAGTCTATCGTCTGGCGCGCGCCGCGGGCATGAACATAGTTGTCTTGCCGTTTGTCGAGGCCTCGCGGCTGCGTGGCGAAAGCATGATATGGTGCATCCTGCACGAGATCCTGCCCAACGTCGCCACCCCACTGCTGGCCGAACTCGGTATCCGGTTCTGCTACGTCTTTCTGTTTATCAGCGGTCTCAGCTTCCTGGGTCTCGGCCTTCAGCCCCCGGCCGCCGATCTCGGCTCGATGGTCAAGGAAACATCGGGCCTGATCAGCTTTGGCGACTTCACGCCGTTGATCCCTGCCGCGGCAATCGCCCTGATCACGGTCAGCGTCAATCTCGTGATCGACTGGATCCTGCACAAAAACAGCGGACTCGAATAATGGACACCAGGGAATCCGGCTCAGCCTTTTTGCTCGACGTTCGCAACCTTCGGGTCAGCGCTGACGCCGGCGAGGGTTCATTCGAAATCCTCAAGGGCGTCAGCCTGCGTTTGCGACCAGGCGAGATCGTCGGGTTGATCGGCGAATCCGGATCCGGCAAGTCGACGCTTGGCCTGGCGGCGATGGGCTTCACCAAGATC
>JBFLWR010000376.1:0-6975 GCA_040755925.1 Pseudomonadota bacterium | reverse complement strand
GACCTTGATACTGCCGGGAAACCCAAAATTTAACGATTTACCATCATGATTAGCCGGAAAATCTAGGATCTTAGCGGGGGCTGATTGCATGATCCGAAAATTTCATCGCGACAAACAGGCGGGATTCGGCGCATCCGGGCAAGCCGGGGCCGGAAGAACGGTTGGAAAATTCCTTCGCTCAGGCGAGGGTTCGATGATGCCCATCGTTGTGATGACAATGATACCGCTGTTGATCGCGGTAGGCTTCTCCATCGATTACAGCTCGGCCGTGACCACCCGAAGCAACATGCAGAACGCTCTTGACGCGGCGGTCATGTCGATCACGACGATGCCCACCACCACGACACAGGCCAACCGGCAAATCGCGCTTCAGCAGACTTACAACGCGAATGACGGGCTGGGCACAGTGACGTTGACGGAGGTCTCCATCATCTCAGGCGGCACCGCGAGCTTCAGCGCGACGGCGAGCTATCCGATGCCGACCAAGTTCATGGGGATCGTGAGGATCAATTCCGTGCCGATCGGCATCGGCTCGTCGGTGCGAAAGACGCCGGCGCTGGTACAGACGACGTTCAAGGTCTCCAAGGTATCGGGGTACTGGAACAAGACGATGACGCTTTACGGCTCCAAGTTCGGCGATAAATCGGTCAAGCCGCTGATGACCATCGACTACGCCTATAACGGCTTCGGCGATCCGAAGGGCTATGGGACGACCACCGTCAGCATCGTCAACGGATCCTCGTCGACGGTTGTCCAGCAACAGGTTTGCACGACCAAGAACGTCGACAACTTCAACAACCTGCCGAGCGGCGCGATCACCCAGACCAGTGGCAGCAAGAAGTATCTGACGACCTGCGCCGATACGTTCTACCCCTCCGGCGGCGCCGGCGCGGTGGTCGATGTCAGCCAGATGGACAGCCTCTACCTGCAGATGGACGTGCCCTCGGGCAATCCCAAGACGCTGAAGTCGAACGACCCCAAGACCTCGAACCGGATGTATATCGGCGCCAGCGCCACCAACATGCCCGAGATCGCCACGGGGCAGACAGTCGACATCTTCACCGCGGTGCCCTGCGGCCAGACCGGCTACCACGCCTGGGAGGACGGCGGCAACGCGGTGCCCGCCGACGTCAGCAATGCCGACTTCTTCTATAGCGTCATGGGCAAATGCGACTTCAACCAGCGGCCATCCCAGACGGTGCTGACGCAATAAGGAAACCCCGCCGGAGGCGAACACCTTGCGGGCGCCCCCTGGCTTGGTTAGCGCCTTGTGAAGCCGCGACGCCGCAATAGAGCGGTTTCGCAAACGCGGCCTTCAGCGTTCTGTGGAACCATGGCGGAGATGAGAAGTCCGTGGACGGGGGTCCCTGAAAGATGCGCGAATTCTGGCGTCGATTTTTGCTCGACCGGCGCGGCAATTATGCCCTCATAACGGCATTCGCCATGGTGCCGCTCATGGGAGGGCTCGCCATCGGTATCGACTTCATCGAGCTCAACCGCCAGAAGCAGATGGTTCTCAGCGCGCTCGACTCCGCCAACCTCGCCACCGCGCGCCGATTGACCGAAGGCGCCACCGACGCCCAACTCAAGGCCTACGCAGTCGAGTTCTTCAATGCGAGCCTGAACAACATCGATCCCGCCGATGTGGGCGTGAGCGTCACGCTACCCACCAACACGTCCGGCGGTGGCCTGCTCAAGATGAGCGCGACGCTCAATTATCACCCCTATTTCCGTCCGGCCGCGGCGCTGCTCGCAGGCGCTTCCGAAAGCGACGCGAAGAAGCCGATCCAGATCGCGGTCAGCTCGCAGGTGCGGCTGAAGAACACGCTCGAAGTGGCGATGGTGCTCGATAATTCCGGCTCGATGAGCAACAAGGGGTCAGGCACCGGACAGAAGCGCATCGACCTGCTCAAGCAAGCCGCCAAGCAGCTTGTCGACACCCTTGCCCAGCAGGCGTCGATGATCCAGCAGGTCGACAAGCCTGTGCAGTTCAGCCTCGTGCCCTTCGCCGCCTCGGTTAATGTCGGGCCGCAGAACGACAACGCGCCGTGGATGGACACTTATGGCCTTTCGCCGGTCCACCACGAGAACTTCGACTGGTCGACGCTCAACGCCGCCGACAAATACGCCCGCAAGATCAACGGCACCTGGTACAAGAAAGGCACCGGCTGGGGCGTCGAGGAAGGTCAGATGCTGACCCGCTTCGGGCTCTATCGCGACATGAAGGTGGTGACCAGCCACGAGCGCATCGTCGGCAGCAAGCGGGTCGTGTGCGACCAGTACCGGTCCAACAACACCTGCGCGAAGAGCCACGACGAGTACGACTACAACGACACCTACGGTCCGTTCGCCAGCTGGCAGGGTTGCGTGGAGGTGCGGCCACACCCTTACAACATCGACGACACGCCGGCTTCCGCCGGCGATCCCGCCTCGCTGTTCGTGCCGATGTTCGCGCCGGACGAGCCCGGGAACCATTGGTATGTCACGCAGGATCCCAATGAGGCCGCGCCGAAGACCTATGGCGCGGCCAACAGCTGGTGGAACGACGATCCGTCGAGCAGCACCGGCAAGACGCGGCAATCCAACATGGCCAAGTATTTCATGGCGAGGCCAATGAATGCCCCCGTGCTGGTCGCGGGCGCCGGCCCGAACTACAGCTGCACCACCACGCCGATCACGCCGCTCACCGACGTGACTTCGGCGAACGGGCTGGCCAGCCTCAAGGCGGCGATCGACCTGATGGCGCCCAACGGCAACACCAACGTTCCCGAAGGCATGGCGTGGGGCTGGCGCACCGTATCCAGCGGCGAGCCGTTCAGCGGCGGGCGGCCGGAAAGCGAGCGCGGCAACGACAAGGTCGTCATCGTGCTCACCGACGGCGAGAACACCTATTCGACGCTCAGCTCCGACCCGGCCGGCAACAAGTCGACCTACGCCGCCTACGGCTATACCGGCGTCACCTACAATGGCGGCTCGACGACGCGCCTGTTCAGCGGCACATCCAGCGCGATCGGCCAGTTCAACTACTCGTCGAGCAACTACACCGCCGCCATGAACGAGCACATGGCCAAGCTTTGCGACAACGCCAAGGCCGCCAACATCATGGTCATGACGGTGGCGCTCGACCTGTCCTCGACCGACGCCGGCGACAAGAAGGCGATGGACGCCTTGAGGGCCTGCTCGTCGGAATCGCGCTTCCGCAAGGACCCGAGCGACCCCAGCAAGCCGGCCAAGCTGTTCTGGAACGCCACCGGCGCGACGCTCTCCGACAATTTCAAGGAGATCGCGAATGAGTTGTCGAACCTGCGCGTCGTCGGGTAGGCACGCCGATATTCAGGTGAGGCCGGCCTGCGAACGATGGCTTCCTGCACTTCCGGTGCTCACGTACTTCAAGTACGCTCCGCTCCGGTTCTCGGAAGCCATCATTCTCGACTCGGCCTGACCTGAATCTCAGCATGCCTTGCGCTTCTGCTGGCGTAACGGCCGGCGCCGCGAAGCCCTTGCGCGTTCTCGCGAAGCGGCGCACATGTGCGCCGCGCTTTGCTGGAGCCATCGATGCCCGACGCCGCCAACCATCTCACTTTCGCGCTGATCTGCCTCGGCATGGTGCTGACGCCGGGGCCGAACATGATCTACCTGATCTCGCGCTCGCTGTCGCAAGGGCCGCGCGCCGGGCTGATCTCGCTGGGCGGCGTGGCGCTGGGCTTCCTGTTCTATGTGCTGTCGGCCGCCTTCGGCATCACGGCGCTGCTGCTTGCCGTGCCCTTCGCCTATGACGCGCTGCGCTTTGCCGGCGCGCTCTACCTGCTGTGGCTCGCCTGGCAGGCGCTGAGGCCCGGCGGACGCTCCCCCTTCCAGGTGCGAGAGATGCCGAGGGACCGCCCGAGCAAACTGTTCGTCATGGGCCTGATGACGAACCTTCTCAATCCGAAGGTGGCGGTGCTCTATCTCTCGCTCCTGCCGCAGTTCATCAACCCGGCCAAGGGCCATGTGCTGTCGCAACTCCTGGTGCTGGGCTTCACGCAGATCTCGATCAGCCTCACCGTCAACGCCATCATTGCGGTGACAGCCGGTTCCATCGCCACCTTCCTCGCCGGACGGCCGTTCTGGCTGGTCGTCCAGCGCTGGATGATGGGCACCGTGCTGACGGCGCTGGCGTTGAGGATGGCGACCGAAGCGCAGCGATAGGCTCAGCCCAGGTCGGCCCGAGCCTCAACGCACCCTATACAGTTTTACATCGGCCGGCGGACGGGCCGGATCTGCTCCGGCTCGATCAGCTTGCGGTAGAGATGCCAGGTCGCGTGGCCGAGGACCGGCATGACGACGGCGAGGCCGGCAAACAGCGGGATGGAGCCGATCACCAGCAGCACCGCTACCGTCAGGCCCCAGAGCGCCATGGTGAGCGGGTTGGCCGCCACGGCGCGCGCCGAGGTCTCGATCGCCGCGACGGCGCCGACGTCCCGGTCGAGCAGCAGCGGGAAGGCTACGACCGTCGTCGCCAGCACGACGACCGCGAAGACGAAGCCGGCGGCGTTGCCGGCGAGGATCAGCGTCCAGCCCTTGCTGGTGGTGAACACGTCGCGCAGGAAAGAGCCTACCGATGCCGGCGGATCGGCGCCGAACAGGCTGGTGTAGATCGACTGCGCCGTGAACAGCCACAACAGGAAGAGCACGAACAGAAGGATGCCGATGACCGCGATCGAGGGCAGCGCCGGCGAACGGCGAACGTCGAACGCATGCCGCCAGTTGGTGTTCATGCCGAGCTCACGCCGGCGGCTGATCTCGTAGAGGCCGATCGCGGCGAAGGGGCCGACCAGCGCGAAGCCCGACATAAGCGGATAGACGAGCTGGATGGCGTTGGAGCCGGACGTCCACTGCGTCAGGATCAGGCCGACGATCGGGTAGATCAGGCACAGGAACACATAATGCGAGGGCTTGGCCCAGAAATCCTCGGCGCCGAGCCTCAAGGCATCCCAGAGATCCGACGTGGTGATGTGGCGCACCGTGGGCTGCACATGCATCCCCTGGGCGTCCGCCATGACATGAAAACCGGCCATAACCGTCCTCCGTTTGTATCCGGGGGCGGTCACCGCCTGGGGTGGCCGCCCGTGGCTGCCACTTCAACAACGCCGACATCATAGCCAATCTTCCGGCGAAAGTCGCCGCTTCACAGGATTTTCATCGGCGGTTTCGGCAGACGCCTACTCCGGCGCGTTGAAGACCGCCTCGATGCGATGACCGTCCGGATCCACGGCAAAGGCCGCATAATAGTGCGGTCCGTAGTCGGGACGCAGGCCCGGCGCGCCATTGTCCTTGCCGCCATGGGCGAGCGCGGCCGCGTGGAACCGCGCGACGCTTGCCCGGTCCGGAGCGGCGAACGCCAGGTGGAATCCCGCGCCAGGCGCTCGATGGCCCTTCGGCCGAAACTTGAGCGCGAGCTTGTCGCCGCCCCCGGGAAGGCCGTAGCCGACTGCCTGGTCAGGCTCGCCGGGCCTGAGATCCTCCCAGACGCGGACATAGCCGAGCGGCGCCAGCGCCGCGTCGTAGAAGGTGGCCGCACGCTCGATATTCGAGACGCCGAGCGAGATGTGGTGGAGCATGAATCCTCCCTGCAGTGTGTCGAATCGGGCTCGCGCGGGGCGGTCGCGATTTTCGCCGGTTTGCCCGGCAAAAGCCATGATCGCGCGTATCAGAGGCCGGATGAGCATCTCCATCACAGCTATCCAGACATCCAATCTCAATCGCCGCACGCTGCTCAAGGCAACCGGCCTTGCGGCGCTTGCCGGCATCGCGGCCTGCAGCACCGTCTCGGTGCCGACGGGCGAAGGCGCCGGCGTCTCCTCCTCCGCCACGGCGACGCTTGCCGGCCTGCGCGCCGCTGCCGGGCTGCCGGCGCTGGTTCCCGACACGCAGCTGGAGCAGGCCGCGCTGCAGCAGGCCGGCTACATGGCCTCGCGCGAGCACATGAGCCACACCACCGGCTGGGGCAAGGATTTCGCCTCGCGCATGAAGGACAATGGCGTGCGGGGCGCGGCGGCCGAGAACATCGCCGCCGGCCGCTTCGACCAGCAGAAGCTGTTCGACATCTGGATGCACTCGGACGGCCACCGCCGCAACATGCTCGATCCCGACTTCAGCCGCTTCGGTCTGGCCTATGTTCGCGACGGCCGCGACCCCGCACTGCGCTACTGGGCGCTGGTGCTCGGTCGCTAAGGCTGACGAGCCGCCGCAAGCCAGCAGCCCAAGTGGCGGCGCGCCGGACTGAAATCGGCTCCCCTGCACGTATCCGGCTAGTGTTGCTAAATTAGTACAGCCTTATTTAGATCGTTGAGCTAGGTTGATCCTGGGAATTGCCTGCGCTGGGGACGCAGCATCGTGCTGTTCATGGGGATCTCAAAATGAAGAAGACACTGCTTTTGGGGGCTGCTCTGGCAGCGCTCGTCGCGGCCACTTGCGCGTCCGCCGCCGATCTTGCAACCCGCCTCGACGCGGAGACGCCGCCGTCGGCTCCGGAGGTCGCGCCGGCCTACAACTGGACCGGGTTCTACATCGGCGGAAACGTCGGCGGCATCTGGGGCGGTCAGCGGGATACCTTGGTGGACTTCACCTCGGACGGCTACGACCTTGGCCCGGCGTTTCGGAGCGGCAGCGGTTCCGGCCTGCTTGGCGGCATCCATGGCGGCTACAATTGGCAGGCCACTTCCCAGGTGGTGCTCGGCGTCGAGGGCGACTTTGACTGGACCGGCCTCAAACATGACGACAGCGGCAACCTGACCGCGTTTGGCGGCAGCCTGTTCGGAACGTCGCTGTGGGGGGTTTCCGATCGGTTGAACTGGTTGGCGAGCGCACGGTTGCGGCTGGGCTACGCGGCGGGCAACTGGATGCCCTATGCGACGGGTGGCGCGGCATGGTCCAACACGAACTACACCGGTTATGTCACCAACAACATAGCCGCCAGTGGTGGCTACGGCAGGT
>JBFLWR010000375.1:0-2069 GCA_040755925.1 Pseudomonadota bacterium | reverse complement strand
TAGACGACGCCCGAGAAGTCGGTGTCGGCGTAATAGACCCGCGCCATCAACCGATGGCCGAAATCCGTCAAGGCGCCGGACAGCCCGGCGCTGAGCGCCGCCGATTCACCATGATCGTCCATCGCGCTTTCCTTTTCCGCTTCGAAGAGGCAGGTGTTTCTCGCGCGGGAACCGGATGGCACTGTTGGGCACGATGATCAAGACCCTGATGGCGACGCTGCTCGTGCTTGCCGCCGTGGCTTGGCCGGCCGGGGCGGCGACCTTCTCGATGAAGCGCGGCCTCAACCTCGACCAGTGGACCACATGGACCGGCGAGGAGAAATGGGATGATGCGAAAGCCATCCTGCCCTATCCGGAATGGCGAAAATTCCTCAACGAGGACGACCTCAAGGCGCTGAAAGAGGCCGGGTTCGACTTCCTGCGCATGCCGGTCGATCCCTCGCCTTTCCTGTCCGACAAGACGCTCTCGCTGCGCGAAGACCTTTACGCCAGCGTGCTGGACTCGGCCCGAATGATCAACCGCGCCGGGCTGAAGGTCGTTGTCGACCTGCACCTGATCCCGGCCGGCGGCAGCCGCAAGATCGGCATGAGCGAGGTGATGGACGATCCCGCGACCTTCGACGCCTATGTCGAGGTGGTGCGCAAGATGGCGCGCACGCTGGCCGCGGAGGATCCCGACCGGGTCGCGTTCGAACTGATGAACGAGCCGATCCTCGACTGCGATGGCGCCGGCACCAACCTGTGGCCCGACCGCCAGAAAAAGCTGTTCGCGGCCGCGCGCGCTTCCGCCACCAGGCTGACCCTGATCCTCACCGGCGGCTGTTATTCGAATGCGGCGTCGCTGGCGAAGGTCGACCCGAAGGCGATCCCCGATGACAACATCATCTGGACCTTCCATTCCTACGACCCGTTCCTGCTGACGCATCAGGGCGCCACCTGGGCCGGCGATTTCATCCCTTATGTCACCGGCCTGCCCTATCCGCTGACCGCGGTGCCGCGCGCCGAGCTCGACGCGGCGCTCGACACCATCCGCGACAGGATCAGGGCCAAGGCGCCGTGGACGCGCCGCGCCGGCCTGCTCGCCTACCTCGACGAGCAGGCGGCGAGCCTGGACAGTCCCGAGAAGCTGCTCGCGGCCATGGATGCGCCGTTCAAGACCGTTGAGGCCTGGGCCAGGGCCAATGGCGTCGAGGCGGAAAACATCACGCTCGGCGAGTTCGGCATGATCCGCCAGGAATACGGCAACCCCTATGTGATGCCTGGCGAATACCGGGCCGCCTACGTCAAGGATATGATCGCGCGCGCCGAGGCGCACGGGTTCTCATGGTCGGTGTGGGGCTATGGCGGAGCCTTCGGCATCGTCGACGCCTTCGACGGCAAGAAGGCGGAGCCCGACGTGATGAACATGATCAGGGCGCTGCACTGATACATGTCGCAAATACGCTTCAGCGCCATGTGCCGCAGCGTTCAGCCAAGACTGATCTGCAGGATTTCCGGGCGCACACCGAGACGCACCGGAACGATGCTGAAACCGAGCCCGCCGGAGACGATGAGGTTGCGGTCGCTCTCGACGACATGGCCGTAGGCGAAACGATTGCCGTAGGCTGACGGCACGACCGGAGAATAGCCGAACAGCCGAACCTGTCCACCATGCGTGTGTCCGGAAAGAGTCAGCGACACGCGCCACGGCACCTTCGTGAAAATATCGGGCTCATGGGCGAGCAGGATGATCGGCGCGCCATCGTTTGCTTTCGCGAGGGTGCCGTCGAGGTCATCGAAACCCTGGAAGCTGTCGCGGCCCTTGGCCTTGTTCGGCAGCAGCGCGAGCTGGTCGGCAAGCCCGGCAATCCAGAAGCCATGTCCGTCCTTTTCGAGGCGCACGACATCGTTCTCCAGCACGGGAATGCCGGCATGCTCGAGCGCCTTGCGCGATACTGTCGGCCCGGCCTCCGCGAGCTGCGCCTGGATATCGGTCCACCAGTCGTGATTGCCGAGGATGGACAGGACGCCGAGCGGGGCCTTCAGCCCCGAGAGCGCCTTGGCCCATTCGTCTGGATGCACCCATCCCG
>JBFLWR010000374.1:0-15653 GCA_040755925.1 Pseudomonadota bacterium | reverse complement strand
TTACCGCACGCGCCAGCCCGACCACGCGCATGTCGAATATTGCCGCGGCATCAAGAACCCGCTCGGCCTGAAATGCGGCCCGTCGCTGACGCCGGACGGCCTGCTCGAACTGATCGACCTGCTCAATCCGGAGAACGAGCCTGGCCGGCTGACGCTGATCGCCCGCTTTGGCTCGGACAAGGTTGCCGAGCACCTGCCGAAGTTGGTGCGGGCGGTGAAGAAAGAGGGCCGCAACGTGGTGTGGTCGTCCGATCCGATGCATGGCAACACGATCGAGGCTGCCGGATACAAGACGCGTCCGTTCGATCGCATCCTCAAGGAAGTGCAGACCTTCTTCGAGGTCCACCGCGCCGAGGGCACGCATCCGGGCGGCATCCATGTCGAGATGACCGGCAAGAACGTCACCGAGTGCACGGGGGGCGCGCGCGCCATCACCGCGGAAGACCTGCAGGACCGCTACCACACCCATTGCGACCCGCGTCTCAACGCCGACCAGGCGATCGAACTCGCCTTCCTGGTCTCCGACCTGTTGAAGAAGAGCCATCCGGTCCAGCACAAGCAGGCCGCCAACGGCTGAGCAAGCAGGTCTGGCGAGGCACGCCGAAGAGATTCGGCGTGCCTGTCCGTCCGAGGCCGTTAGTCCGGATTCGGAGGCCCTGGCGGGTCCCCCGGGAAGCTGCTTTTCCCAGGCGGGACGACGGCGAAGTTAACCGCTATCGGTGGCGCCTTTAGCGACCAGTCAAAATGGACGGTCTTGACCGGCAGGCCGGCAATCCAGGCCTTGAACTGTGGTGAAGCAGGCCCGTTGCCATGCCAAACCAGCAGCATGCCCTGCTCGCGCAGCCGCTGCTCCGTGATCCAAGGCGCAAGCCGCCTGTCGAGGGCCGTGAAAATCGAAGGCTGGTCCGGGGCATTGAGCCCCGCGAGCATGGCCACGGTGTCATCGCCCCCGACGATACCCAGGCGCCCGGGCACGCTCTCGTGCCAGATGGTTTCGGCCGCTTCCGAAACGGACCGCGCCGGCCAACAGACGGGCTGCAGGTGTCCGAGCACGTTGCAGCCTGTCCAGCGTCCCGCCGCATAGCCGCCGGACACGCCGACGACGCAGATCAGCGAAAGAATCGCCAGCCGGCGAAGTTCTCTTGTTCCGAGTCGCCCACCCAGCAGTGCGATAGCGACGGCGCCGACGAGATTGTACATCGTCGCCCCCCAGGACTCGCCGGCGCCGGTAAACAGCGAGGCGGCCATCACCAGAAGCGCCGGCCCGAGGCCCATCCACAGCAGATAGATCACCGCGCGTGGTTCGGGGGCGGGGTGGCGCGGCAAAGGTGCCGGCTCGGTCTGGGCAGGTCGTCGCTGCAAAAGGCCGGACAGGCCAAGAACGACGGCGAATCCGGAAAGGGCGGCGAGCTGAACCCCGATGTAGTAAAGGCGGGCGCGATGGACGAGCACCCACTCGTTGCGCATAGAGGCGTAGGTCAGGGGCAGGAAATCCATTCGGTAAAGCGCCACGGCCAGCGGCGCGACAATCGCCAGGAAAACCGCAAGGCCCAGCCATGGCCAGGGCGTGGCAAGCCGGCCGCGGGCGCGGGGGTCGTATAGAAGCCACACGGCGCCGAACGACAGCAGCAGTCCGGTGGAGAACTTGGCATAGAGCCCCATAGCCGAGACGAGGCCGAGGGCTAGCCACCAGACCGGTTTCCCGTCGCGTGCCGCGCGCCACAACAACAGGCATATGCCCGCCCAGAACGGCATCTGCGCGTAGTCATGGTTGAATTGCGGCGTCGGCCAGCCGAAAAAATATATCGTCGGCATCAGCAGAACGGCGGCCAGCGCGCGCGTCGGACCCATGATGTCGCGGGCCAGCAGATAGACCAGGACAAAGGTTGTCGAGACCGTGAGTTGCGACAGGAGGTATTGCGGCCAGCGGAACGACCCAGTCAGCAGATGGCTGATTTCCAGAAGCCAGCACGGAAGTTGCGGGTGCTTGTAGGTCAGGAGGGTCCATTCACGGCCCCACATGAACCCCTCGACGACGTCGCCCGGCGGGCCCACGTTGACGATCGCCGGCATGACGGTCCAGCACAGAAGCTGGGCAAGGCAGAGAAGCGCAAGGACATGCGAGGGTTGACGCAGCAGATCATCCCAGCGCGGCGCAGGTCGTGCAACTGCCGGCCAAACATTCGCGGATTCGCTGGTTCCTGACATGCGTGTCTTTGGTCACACCGGCTCAATTGCGCGCGCTTAAATCACACCAACGGGATTTTCTAATAGCCCTGACAGCAAACCTTACGAAAATGTATGTTTTCAACTCCATCGCAAAACCAAGATTACGGAGGAGGTGTCTCTGCTGAAACCATATAATCCGGTAAGATTCCGGCGGGGACGGCAAATGGAAGACGAAACACAGGAACATCTGGAACACGCGGAGCATGCCGAACATGCCGCGCATGAGGGCAATCCTTTTCTGACCACGGTCTCGGTGACGATCGCGGTGCTGGCCGTGCTGGCCGCAACTGTGGGTAGCTTCGAGTCGCTCGAAACCGCTGAGGCGATCAACGACAAGAGCGAGGCCGCTTATCTGCAGAACAAGGCGAGCGACCAGTGGGGCTTCTTCCAGGCCAAGAGCATAAAGAAGAACAGCTATGAGATCGCGGCAGCCATGGGCGGCCCCGCCGCAGAACAGTTCCAGGCCAACGCGAAGCGAAACGAAGCTGATGGCGTGGACATCCAGGCCAAGGCGACCGAGTTCGAAAAGCAGGTCGATGAAAAGCTGCGCGACAGCGAGGTGCGCGAGCGCAGGCATCACGTGCTGACATTCGGCGTAACGTTGCTGCACATCTCCATCGCCGTCGCGACGCTGTCGATCATCACCCATGGCAAGCGCTGGCCCTGGATGGCATCGTTGGCCCTGGGCGCCATGGGCATGATCGCTGCCGGTTTCGCGTATGCCTGACGGGCCGGAAGGTCACGCCCAGCCCGTTGCCATCCCGCAATCCGGATCAACCATGCGCCACGAGCATGCCATCATCCACCATCGCGCACTCGACTTCTGGTCGGCGCGCGCCGCGGTCCTCGTCATCATCTGCCTGCAACTTCTGGTCATCAACGACCTGTCGTTCGGGCCGCGCTGGCTGGCGCCTGCCATCGAAGCCGCACTGCTGGTGCCCTTGTCGATAGCGACGGCCTGGACGCAGATGCAGACGCAGAAGGCCGTCGACCAGGAACACTGGTACGCGATCGGCCGGTTCCGCGTCTTCATTCGCCGGACCGCGCTGGTGATGACCGGAGTCATCAGCTTGATGAATTGTGGGTCGCTGGTCTTCCTGGTGCGAGCGCTGCTGCAAGGCCATGCCGGTGGCGGCACGACGCTTCTCGTCGACGCGCTCAACATCTGGGTGACCAACGTCATCGTCTTCGCGCTGTGGTTCTGGAACACCGACCGGGGTGGCCCGCCAACCTGCGGCCTCGTCAAGCGTGCCCAAGCCGATTTCCTGTTCCCGCAGATGATGCTGCCCGATCGCGAGGCCCGCGACTGGCTGCCCGGCTTCGTCGACTATGTCTTCCTGGCGTTCACCAACGCCACGGCGTTTTCGCCGACCGACACCATGCCGCTCACCCAGCGCGCAAAATTGTTGATGATGGCCGAAGCGATGATCTCGCTGCTCACCATCGCGCTCGTGGCCGCGCGGGCGGTCAACATTCTGGCCTAACGCCCGCGCTCCCAGCGCATGGTCGACAGCCGTGGGTCGGCGAAGGCAGTCCGCGAGAACTCGATCCGCCTTTCCGGAAATTCGCAGATGGCCTGAATGCCGAACGAGCCGATGCGGATGCGCCAGGTTTGCGGTTCCAGCGGTTTCGCCTTTGCAAAGCCGCGACAGGTCAGCAGCGCTATGTTGGCACCCTTCGGATCGCGCACGGAGCGGTAGCGGATGGCTTGCATTTCCGCCTCGCGCGCGACATCGGCGATGGCCTGGCAGGCGGCGTAGTCGGTCGGATGGGTCCATGCCTTCTCGTCGCGGTCGAGTGGCGGTCGGATGAGGTCGATCGCCCTGTCGCATTTTATCGCGGCGGCAAAGGCCGTGTATTCGGCGGCGTCGCTCGGCCATTGCGTTTGCGGCGACTCGGCGAAAAACAGCAACCGGTAGAAGGCCATTTCGGCCACCGCCGTAAGCACGGTCTGGGCGGCATAGTAGACGCCCTTGGTCTTGCCGGAGCGGCGGAAGCGTGAACCGTAAGGGTAGACCGAACCGTAGCGGAAAGGTGTCGCCAGCAGGTAGTGAAGGTGGCGGCATTCGAGCGGGATCTGCGGCTTGGTCTCCTCGATCAGGTTTTCCAACTGCGTCTGCTCGTCGAGCGTGTCAACGAGCTTCAGGGTCGAAACGCGATGCTGCGCCTCGACCATGCGCCAGTACTTGCCTTCGAGGCTCACGGCCTCAGACGAGAGCGCGTCGGGAGTCCAGGTAGGCAATGACATCGACAAGTCCGGCAATCGTCAGGATCTTCTCAAGCGGCGTACCGTCGAGCGCTGTGTTAGGGCTCTTCAGCCATGCCCGGGCCACGGTTTCGTCGCCACCGACTATGGCGTCGAGGGAGCGGAACAAGCGGACGAACAGCACGGCGAGTTCGAACGGCTTGGTGCCCCGCTCGAGCAGGAAGTCCTGCTTGCGCATGCGCGAAACCGTTGCCTCGGACACGCCGATGACCAGGGCGAGTGTCCTCGCGGTTATGTCGAGCAGGTCGGCCGCGCGCAGCGTGGCCTTGGTTATGACGGCATTCTCCGCCGCCGTCATGGCGACTGGACGTTCCATTGCGCACCCATTCATTTCTGTAGAAAATATAGTCTACAAAAATTCACTTGGAAAGGGCGCGGTGTTCGGCGTGGCTTTGCCGAAACTCAGTCCTTCTTGTAGAGCAGCCAGCCCTTGCCGGCACGGCCGGCCATGGTGGAATGCCTGGTGACGCGGTTGCGACCGCTGACCTTGGAGCGGTAGAGCGCCCGGTCGGCCTTTGTGTAGAGGTCTTCCGCGCTCTCGGCCTCGGAGGCCATGCAGATGCCCATGGAGAGGGTCACGGTGCCGTAATTCATGCCGGTCTGGCTGCTGGTGAACGGTGTCTGTTCGATCAGCACGCGGATACGTTCGGCGATCTCATAGGTGGTGTCCTCGCCGGCGCCCTCGACGATGATCGCGAATTCCTCGCCTCCGGTGCGGGCCACGAACATGTCGGCGCGAACGCTGGACTGCAGGATATCGGCGATGATCTGGATGATCTTGTCGCCGACCGGGTGGCCGTAGCGGTCGTTGATGTCCTTGAAGCGGTCGATGTCGGCAAGGATGAGGGCGTTGAACAGGATCCCCCGGTTGCTGTTGTAGATCCGGGTCATTTCCTTGTCGAAAGCGCGCCGGTTCCAGATCTGGGTCAGGGGGTCTGTGTTGGCCAGCCGCTTGTATTCCTCGAGCTTCGACTTGACGCTTTCGAGCTCGGCGGTCTTTTCGTTGAGCGTGCTGGAGAACTGCCGGTTGTGATCCAGCGTTGAATTGGTGGCGGCCGACATGGCGCTGGCAATCTTGTGCAGCAATTCCTGCGAGAGCAGGCTGCGGTTGTTGAGGCCGTTCGACGTTTCGTCGAGGATGCGGCCATATTTCTCGATATGCGTACGCTCACTCCTGAGCAGAGCCGCGACATCCTCGAGTTCCTTCGCGATGGCGTCCCGGGCGTGCTCGACGATGGAAGGGCCGTGGTATTGGGGCAGGAAGGTGCGACCAATGTTGTCGAGATCGTCCTGTGTCGGCCGGTTGCTCAAGGAAACCACGGCAAGGCTGAGCTCGCGATTGCTGCCGCTCAGGGCTTCATAGAAAATCTCGTAGTTGCGGGGCAGTCCGAGCACGCCGAGTTGGCGCATGGTCGCCACGACGGTGCTGGCGATGTCGCTGTTCCTGTCGGTCGGGACGGTTGCCGGCTGCATACTATAAACTTCCCCCTTGAGAGCGACCTCAGCCTGCCTCGGCCGGTCGTTGCCCGGGAGGGGATTTGAATCGAAGTTGCGGATGCGAAGACGCATCCCCCACCACGACCTTCGCTTGCAGGAATCATAGATGCGGTTGCGCTAAAGTTTCCTTAATGGCCGGCATTTCCTCATTGTCTTCGCTACCACAGGCTGCAATGCCCCGGCGGGGATGGTCTTCGAAACGCGTCGGCCTGGTGTCGCTTTTGCCTGTGCCAGGCACCCGCAAAGCTGAAATTCTGTCAGGCGTGGGGATCGGGCAATGCCGAAGGAGGTTGGGATGGAAGACAATCACAGCGGATCGTGTCTGTGCGGCGCGGTTCGCTTCAAAACCAGGGGCCGGTTGCGCGGCGTGGTCTATTGCCATTGCTCTCAATGCCGCAAGCAGAGCGGCCATTTCTATGCCGCTACTTCCTCCCGGGACGCCGATATCGACATTGAGGGAACTGAAGCCATCGCCTGGTACGGGGCGTCCGCCGTGGCCAAACGCGGCTTCTGCCGCGTCTGCGGCTCGCTGCTGTTCTGGAAACACAGCGAGTTGGACACCATCTCGATCATGGCGGGGTCGTTCGACAGACCGACCGGTCTTTCAGCCGAGAGCCATATCTTCGTCGGCGACAAGGGAGACTACTACTCAATCGACGATGGACTGCCGCAGTTCGAGAAGTCGGCGCCGTCGATAAAGGTCGCGGACGAATGATTTTTGGAGAGGCTGGCTTATTCCATTGACCCGGCCATTGCGATATCCCCTGCTTGTGACTCAAAGAGGGGCGAGGCATGCAGCGGCTGGTCGATGCATTCATCAATTCGGTGCGGGCATTCCGCAAGCTGGCCGCCCATGAAAAAGCCTTCCAGCAGGAACTGCTCTTGTTCGTGCTCGCCCTGCCGGCCGGATGGTTCATCTCGGTATCCTGGCGCGGCTATGCCTTGCTGATTGGGGCGGTCCTGCTCCTCATCATGGTCGAAGTGCTCAACACCGGTATCGAAGCCGCCTGCGATGCGATCTCGCGCGAGTTCCACATCGACATCCAGCTTGCCAAGGACTGCGGCTCGCTGGCGGTTCTCATTTCGATCGCGATAGCCGCGGGCGTATGGGGCATCGCCATCATCGAGCGGATCACCGGCGCGCCGATCTGAATCGGCCGGGCACAGCAACCCTCAAAGGTCAAGAAGCTGCCTGATCTTCCCTCGCGTCCTTGGCGCGTTCCCTTCCAGCGAAATGCCGGGCAACCAGCCAGGCAAGGATCGCCACGCCGAGGCCGACCGCCAGCGCGATGAGCAGGCGCTCATGCCTGGCCAGCGCCTGGCCGATCAGGCGTTCCGCACCGAGGCCGAAGACATAGCCCAGCGTGCCGAACAATGCGGCCCAGACCGCTGATGAGATGGCGTTGAGGACGACGAAGCGCGGCGCAGGCACGGTCGACAGTCCGGCGGCAATCCCGCCGACGAGGCGCATTCCGTAGATGTAGCGGTTCGTCAGAACGAAAATGTTGGGATGAGTGTTGAGCAGGTGATAGGCGCGGCGGAAGCCGGGCCGCCGGCGCAGCCTGCGCACGAACGGATGCTCGGCAAAGCTGCGGCCAAGGGTGAAGAAGAACGTGTCGCCGACGAAAGCGCCGAGAAACGTGGCCAGGAAGGCCTGCCAGGGCACGAAAATCTGCTGATGCGCGAAAAAGCCGCCCAGGATCGCGGCGCTCTCACCTTCCGCCAGGCAACCCAGGAAGACCGCGAACAGTCCATACTGCTCGATCAGACGATGGATGGCCTCGGTCATTGCGTCGCGGACCGTGCAGGGAACTGCCTGCCGATCCGCTCGGCCATATCCGCCAGGTCTCCTGTCGTCCTTCGCATGATGTCTTCCGTCGCCAGAGTCTCGATAGAGGTAGAGACTACCTTGCCTGACGGGAAGTGGTAGATTGATCTGAGAGGCGAGGACCGGCAATGCTCGATTTTCAGAAGATTCGCGCCCGGGCGGCAAAGCGCAAGGGCGGTGAGCAAGCGTTGGCGCCATTGCTCGGGCCGATGCCCGACAATGCGGCGGTGGCGAGAATCTCCGACGACCGCATCCTTTCGACCATGGCCGAGCGCATCTTCGCCGCCGGTTTCGTCTGGCGCGTGATCGAACAGAAATGGCCAGGTTTCGAGCAAGCCTTCCTCGGCTTCGAGCCGAAGCGCCTGCTGTTTCAACCTGACGATTTCTGGCACGAACTGGCTTCCGACAGCCGCATCGTGCGCAATCCTCAGAAGATCAAGTCGGTGCGTGACAATGCCGTTTTCGTCGATCGCGTGTCGAAGGAGCATGGCAGCTTCGGCAAATTCATCGCCAACTGGCCGGCCGACG
Organism: Pseudomonadota bacterium; assembly: GCA_040755925.1. Classification (GTDB taxonomy): domain Bacteria; phylum Pseudomonadota; class Alphaproteobacteria; order Rhizobiales; family Rhizobiaceae; genus Mesorhizobium. The sequence continues at coordinate 7,305 of JBFLWR010000374.1, read as the reverse complement.
ACCAGGTTGGGTTGACCGCCTATCTCGCCAAGCATGGCAGCCGGCTCGGCGGCAACACCGGACAGTATTTCCTGCGCTGGCTGGAGTGGGACACTTTCGTCGTTTCGGCCGATATGGCGGCCGCGTTGCGCGACGCCGGCCTCGATATCGCCGAGAGCCCGACCTCCAAACGCGACCTCGACAAGATCCAGGCCCAGATCAACCGGTGGTCGGCCGAGAGCGGCCTGCCGCGCCGACACATTTCGCGCATCCTGGCGATGTCGATCGGCGAGAACCATTCGGTCGAAGCCTTGAGCGAGTACATGAACGACTAGGCGGAGCGGCGTTCATCGACGAGCCAGGTACGATCTGTCGATCGACCGGGGTACGATCGACATCTGTCGATCGACAAGGATACGATCGCAGATCGATCCTATTTGGCACAAGCAATCGCCATTGCTCGCTGAATTCGGCCAAGCTAAACCCATCGCATGACCCAGGCCGCTCCCGACATACTGCGCATCGCTGTCGCCCAGCTCAACCCGACTGTCGGCGACGTCGCCGGCAACTTGGCCAAGGCGCGCGAGGCGAGGGCGGACGCGGCGCGGCAGGGCGCGGACCTCGTTCTCTATACTGAGCTGTTCCTTGCCGGCTATCCGCCGGAGGATCTGGTGTTGAAGCCGTCCTTCCTGAAGGCTTGCGAGAAGGCAGCGCAGGATTTCGCCAGGGATACGGCCGACGGCGGCCCGGGCGTCATCATCGGCACGCCGCTGAAGCGCCGGTCCGGCACGCACAACTCGATTGTCGTTGCCGACGGTGGCAAGATCGTCGCCGAACGCTATAAGCTCGACCTGCCGAATTATGGCGAGTTCGACGAGAAGCGCGTCTTCCAGGCCGGCCCGGAGCTGCAGGGGCCGGTCAATTTCCGCGGCGTTCGGCTGGGCATACCGATCTGCGAGGACATCTGGGGTGACATTGCCGTTTGCGAGACACTGGCCGAGAGCGGGGCGGAAATCCTGCTGGTCCCGAACGGATCGCCTTACTATCGCGCCAAGATCGACGTTCGCCACCAGGTCGTCATCAGGCAGGTCATAGAAACCGGCCTGCCGATGATCTATGCCAACCAGCTCGGCGGCCAGGACGAACTGATCTTCGACGGCGCCTCGTTCGCCATCGGCGCGGACAAGACTTTAGCCTTCCAGATGAGCCAGTTCGAGGATGCGGTCGACGTCACGACCTGGCGGCGGAAGGACGATCATTGGGTCTGCTCGGAAGGCCCTATGTCGAAGATTCCGGACAGGGAGGAAGCCGACTACCGCGCCTGCATGCTCGGCCTGCGCGACTACGTCAACAAGAACGGCTTCAAGAACGTGGTGCTTGGCCTCTCCGGCGGCATTGACTCGGCGATCTGCGCCGCGCTGGCCGTCGACGCGCTCGGCGAGGAGCGGCTGCGCACCGTCATGATGCCCTATCGCTACACCTCGAAGGACTCGCTCAAGGACGCGGAGGATTGCGCCAGGGCGCTCGGCTGCCGCTATGACATCGTACCGATCTTCGAACCCGTCGAAGGTTTCAGGCACGCGCTGACTCAGCTCTTCGAGGGCACGCAGGAAGGCATTACCGAGGAAAACCTGCAGAGCCGCGCGCGCGGCACGATCCTGATGGCGATCTCGAACAAGTTCGGTTCGATGGTGGTGACGACCGGCAACAAGAGCGAGATGTCGGTCGGCTATGCCACGCTCTACGGCGACATGAACGGCGGCTTCAACCCGATCAAGGACCTCTACAAGATGCAGGTCTATGCGTTGTCGCGCTGGCGCAACGCGCATGTGCCGCCGGGCGCACTCGGGCCGTCCGGCGAAGTCATTCCGAGCAACATCATCGACAAGGCGCCGTCGGCCGAGCTGCGCGAGAACCAGACCGACCAGGATTCGCTGCCGCCCTATCCGGTGCTGGACGATATCCTGGAATGCCTGGTCGAGAACGAGATGAGCGTCGACGAGATCGTCGCGCGCGGCCATGACCGCGCCACGGTCAATCGGATCGAGCATCTGCTCTACATCGCCGAATACAAGCGCAGGCAGGCAGCACCGGGCGTGAAGATCACAAGGAAGAACTTTGGCCGAGACCGCCGCTACCCGATCACCAACCGGTTCCGGGATCGCGGTTAGGCACCTTCGACCCACCGCCAACGCGATTGCAGTCTTGTCCATGCCCGACCTTGAAATCAGCTTCGACCCGTCGCGGATCGATTTCCGCGCGACCTCGGACCAGTTGATGGCCAGTTACTGGGGAGCCGCACGCAACGACGAACTCCATCGACGGGCTTTCGCGAACTCGCTTTGCGTCGGCGCCTATATCGAAGGAGTGCAGGTCGGCTTCGCCAGGGCGATCACCGACTACGCCGTCTTTGCCTATCTGTGCGACGTCATCATATGGCGGAGGCATCGCGGGCAGGGGATCGGCATGCGGCTCGTGCAGGCTCTTATCGACCATCCCGAGATGAGGACGGTCGTGCATTGGAGCCTGTCGACCAATGACGCCCACGGGCTTTATGAGAAGTTCGGGTTCAAGGCCGACGGTCGCTATATGCGACTGGAGCGTAAGCCCGCGGCCTGAATGCGCGGGCACAACCCGTCGTTGTTGCAGAATAGCACCAGTGCTTGAACCAGATGTCGTTTTGGGAACAGTCTGGCTTGGCGAGTTGGTGGGGCGCCCCTATAAGAACCTCTCCCGCGATTCCCTCTGGGGAGGACCGTATGGCAGGATTTGACATCGTTATGCGAGGCCGCGAGGCTTAGGTCTGCGTCACTGCTCCGAATGATTTTCGGAGCGCCGGACGCAGAAGAGGCTTTTGCCGCTGCCGGTCGCCGCCTGCGTGCGCGCGGCCACCCATACTGAACCTCCGCATTGCAAGGCGTCACGGCGCCACCCGCGGGTTTTTCCAATTTGACTTTATCGGGACCGGGCACGTTTGCGCCCGGATGACATCATGGCTCGTTTCAAGATCGACCTGCGCGCGAGCGCCTTTCGCAGCGTGCTTGGCTTCACTTTTGGCCATTGGCGCCGACAGCCTTGGCGGCTGTCGCTTATCATGGGCGCATTCCTGCTCGCGACGCTCGCGGACGTGCTGACCCCGCTCTATTCCGGCCGCCTGGTCGACGCCGTCGCCAGCAGTGCTGGCGCGGACGAGGTCGCGTGGAATGCCGCGATCGCGGCTTTCTCGATACTGATCGCGCTGGCGCTGTCCGGTGTCGTGCTGCGCAATGCCGCCTTCATGGGGATCGTCGAACTGACGCTCAAAATGATGTCCGACACAGCCGCCGACGCCTTCCACAGGGTGCAGCGCTTCTCGACGGACTGGCACGCCAACAGTTTCGCCGGCTCGACTGTGCGCAAGATCACGCGCGGCATGTGGGCGCTCGACCTGCTCAACGACACGATCCTGATCGCGCTGCTGCCGTCGATCGTCATGCTTCTAGGCTCGACGTTGCTGCTTGGCTGGTTCTGGCCGATGATGGGCGTGGTCGTGGCGATCGGCTCCGTGCTGTTCATCGGCGTCACAGCGATCCTGTCGCTCGGTTACGTCGCGCCGGCGGCGCGTCTTGCCAATTCGTGGGATACGCGCCTGGGCGGTGCGCTGGCCGATGCGGTGAGCTGCAACGCGGTGGTCAAGGGCTTCGGCGCCGAATTGCGCGAGGAGACGCGTCTTGCGCGCGTGGTTGCCAAATGGCGGCTGCGCACCGGCCGCACCTGGGTGCGCGGCACGGTCAACGGCACCCTGCAGGGAGCGATGCTGCTCCTGATGCGAGCGGCTGTGATCGGGCTGGCGCTGCTGCTTTGGGCATGGGGCCAGGCGAGCGCCGGCGACGTCGCGTTCGTGCTGACCTCGTTCTTCGTGCTGCAGGGCTATCTGCGCGACATCGGCACGCATATCCGCAACCTGCAGCGCTCGATCAACGACATGGAGGAGCTGGTTGATTTCCAGTCCGAGCCGCTCGGCATCGAGGACAAGCCCGACGCCGGCCCGATCCGGATCTCCGATGGCCGCATCGCGTTCGACGAGGTGACGTTCCATTACGGCAATCACCGGCTGCCGCTTTATCGCGACTTCTCGGTCGAGATCGCGGCGGGCGAGCGCGTCGGCCTGGTCGGCCATTCGGGCTCGGGCAAGACAACCTTCGTCAAGCTGATCCAGCGCCTCTACGATGTGAATGAGGGTCGCATCCTGATCGACGGCCAGGATATCGCGCAAGTCGCGCAGGCGTCGCTGCGCGGCCAGATCGCCATCGTGCAGCAGGAGCCGATCCTGTTCCACCGGTCGCTCGCCGAAAACATCGCCTATGCCAGGCCGGGCGCTACGCAGGCCGAGATCGAGCATGCGGCGAAGCTCGCCAGCGCGCACGACTTCATCGTCCACCTGCCCAAGGGCTACGGAACCCTGGTCGGCGAGCGTGGCGTGAAGCTGTCGGGCGGCGAGCGTCAACGTGTGGCGATCGCGCGCGCCTTCCTGGCCGATGCGCGCATCCTGATCCTGGACGAGGCGACATCGAGCCTCGATTCCGAATCGGAGGTGCTCATTCAGAAGGCGATGGAGCGGCTGATGGTGGGGCGCACGACCCTGGTCATCGCGCACCGGTTGTCGACGGTGCGGGCGCTCGACCGGCTGCTGGTGTTCGACCACGGCCGCATCGTCGAGGAGGGCTCGCATGACGAACTGATCCGGTTGAGCGGCGGCATCTACCGGCGGCTGTTCGAGCGCCAGGCGCTCGAGCTGACCAAAGGCCTCGTCGCGTAGGGTCAAACCGGTGCCCAGTTTTGAACTGGGCGCCGGTCCGAGGGGGCTTTGCCGATTTCGGTGTCAGCCGTAGTGCAGCTTGGGCTTGGGCTCGGTTCCGGTGAACTGGACGCCGATGCGATCGTTGCGGCGCCAGCGCACTTCCGCCCGATAGGCTATGCCGTCGACGGGGACGTAGAGGAGAAACCGGTCAGGAACACGCGATTCCGGCGCGACTTTCAATTCGGCGCCGCCAGTGTTCTGATTGCGCAGCGTGCAGCTTATCTCGGAATTCTGAATGCCGGTGATGATCGTTCCGCCCTTGAGCACGCGCTGGCGATGCTCATGCCGGTGTTCGCCGGAGTTTTCTTCCAGTGGTTTCGCGGTGTTCGTCATCGATCGACGCTGTTAGCCGATTCGGCCCTGCTTCAACGACCAAAGCACTCACGCCTGTGCACGGCAATGTACAGCCTGCCTGGCGAAAGCACAAATAATTGATGTGTCAGGGGAATTTATAAGGATCGGCGCAGAAGTTCGAGATGATCTCGCACAGGTCGGGCTCGTTGACCATGCGGACGGCCTCGGCAGGGCCTACCCATTTGCGCGTGCGCGCATGCCTCTCTTTCCACCGATCGGCGACGCGGTCGACCTTGAGTGGAAAAACCAGCACCTCACAAGGCACTTCCTCCCCGGAGGCAAGAACCTTGCCATAGAAATAGCGGCCTGCCTCGAAGTGCGAGACCGCGCCGCGCAGCCCCGCCTCTTCGCCCGCTTCGCGGGCGGCAGCCTCGCAGAGCGGCTCCCTGGCCTCTGGCCAGCCCTTGGGCAGCACCCATCGTCCGGTGTCACGGCTGGTGATCAGCATGATCTCAACGCCATTGCCGCGCTCGCGCCAAGGCAGGGCGGCAACCTGCAGGCGGCAAGGCACGCTGCCGAAGAGTCTCTGGACTCTTTCAGCCACATGGTTTTGCGCCGCCGGCCTCATCAACATCGAAGCTGCCCCCAGCCTCCAGAATCGTTTGCCACCTTAGGAATCTTACGGCGAATTGTGGGCTTTAAAAGTAAAAAACTTCACTCGCTGGGAAAATCCCACCAGAAAAAGTCGGGATCGCAAAGAAGTTGTGCTCACGGCGCGCGATTCCGTGGCATGACCATGCCTTGGCAAACGGCTTTCTTGGAAAATGGCGTCAGCCGGCGTGATCGTCGGCGATCGGCTTCTGATAGGTGAAGCCCATATCCCACGGGAAGTAGATCCAGGTGTCCTGGCTGACCTCGGTGACGAAAGTATCGACCAGCGGCCGGCCCTTCGGCTTGGCATAGACGGTGGCGAAATGCGCCTTCGGCATCATGGCGCGCACGATGCCCGCCGTCTTTCCGGTGTCGGTCAGGTCGTCGATGATCAGCACACCGGCGCCTTCGTCGGCAAGCAGGGGAGGCGAGATCTCCTTCAGCACCTGCAACTGACCCTGGCTGGTATAGTCATGGTAGGAAGCGACGCAGACCGTCTCGATGATGCGGATGCCGAGCTCGCGCGAAATGATCGCCGCGGGCACCAGGCCGCCGCGCGTGATGCAGACGATCGCCTTCCATTGTCCCTTGTTGGTTCCGGAGAGGCGCCAAGCGAGCGCGCGCGCGTCGCGATGGAACTGGTCCCAGGAGACCGGAAAGGCTTTTTCGGGAAGGGACATGGTTCGCGCACTCCGCAAGGCGCGCCCACGGCGCGCGGATACTGATGGAATGCAGGCGGAATTAGCCGGAAAGCGCTGGCCTTGGCAAGGTGGCGCAATCCGATCTCTGTGGACGCGGGTGGACCGGTACCGTCAACGCGAAAGGAAAGCGGCCACGTTCGACGTTCGCAACACGGTGCGGGTGACGCCGCCGAACAGGAGCTGGCGCAGCCACGAATGGCTATAGGCGCCGAGCACCAGCAGGTCTGCGCCGGATTCGGTTATGCGGGCCTGGATGATGTCATCTATCGCGGTGCCGGCGGACTTCTGCACCGACACGCTGACATTGGCGCCGTGGCGGGACAATGCGGCCGCGATGTCGGCGCCGGCCGCCTCGGGGGCCTCCTCCAGGGTGTCCGGCGGGTCGATGACGAGAATGTCCGTCTTGTCGGCCTCGACGATGAAGGGCAGGGCATCGAAGGCCGCCCGCGCCGCTTCCTTGCTGCCGTTCCAGGCCAGCAGCACCCGCCTGAACGTGGTCACCAGTGGCCCCGCATGCGGCACGACCAGCACCGGCCGGCCCGCGTCGTAGACGAGGGTGTCGACATCGGCGCCAGGGTCGCCCCCGGTATCACGCTGGGCGGCGACGATCAGATCGGCGGCGCGTACGCTCGTTATGCCGGTCAGCGCGCTGTCGCCGGAGAAGCTCTCGAAATTCCGCCACTCGAAGGAAAGGCCGGACTCCTCGATCCGCCGCAGAAAAAACGCGTGCAGCTTGTCGGCCCGCTCCTTGTTCATCTCCGCCGAGACCTGCAGGAACTCGGTGTCGGGGAACCCTGTGGCCGATGTATAGGGAACCGGAAGCGCCTCGGCGTGAATGCC
>JBFLWR010000373.1:0-2100 GCA_040755925.1 Pseudomonadota bacterium | reverse complement strand
AGCGCGTGGCAGCCATCGCCCGCTTCGGCGCCGAGATGGTGCGCGTGGCCGGCGATTACGACCAGTCGGTCAGGGAAGCCGCCCGCGTCGCCGCCGAGCGCGGCTGGACGGTCGTCTCCGACACCTCCTGGCCGGGCTATGAGCGCATTCCGGGGCTGGTCATGCAGGGCTACACGGTGATCGTGCGCGAGGCGTTGAAGCGCCTGCCCGAAACGCCCACCCATGTCTTCCTGCAGGCCGGCGTCGGCGGCTTCGCCGCGGGGATTGCCGGCCATCTCGCCATCGTGCTCGGCGAAAAGCGGCCGACGGTGACGGTGGTCGAGCCGGCGCGCGCGGCCTGCATCTATGAGACGGCCAAGGCCGGCCGCCCGGTCACGATCGCGCACAGCCAGCCGACCGTCATGGCGATGCTCGAATGCTACGAACCGTCGCTGGTCGCCTGGCGCGTGCTGGCGCGCCTCGGCGATGCCTTCATGACGGTGGAGGAGGAGGACGCGGTTGCGGTCATGAACCGGCTGGCGCGGCCTGCCGGAAACGATCCGGCGATCGTCTCCGGCGAGAGCGGCGGGGCAGGGCTCGCCGGCCTGGTTCGCGCCGCCGCCAACAAGAAGATGCGCGCGGCGCTCGGCCTGGACGCCAGCTCCCGCGTCCTCATCATCAACTCGGAAGGCGCCACCGATCCCGGCCGCTATACCGAGCTGGTCGGCATCGCGCCCGAAGAAGTCGGGCGGGCGAGACAGCCGGCATGAGCAACCTGACGATCGACGCCGGCAGGCTGCTTGGCCGCATCGAGGAACTCGGCAGCGTCGGCCGCGACGAACATGGCCGGCTCGTCCGCGTCGCCGCCACCGATATGGATAGGCTCGGCCGCGACCGCTTCGTTGGGTGGTTGCGCGAGGCAGGGCTCGAAGTCGCCGTCGACCGCATCGGCAACATCTTCGGCATCTGGCAGGACAGCGCCAATGCGGGCCGGGAACCGGTCATGCTCGGCTCGCATATCGACACGGTGATCGACGCCGGCATCTATGACGGCTGCTATGGCGTGCTCGCCGGCCTGGAAGCGATCGAGAGCCTGAAGGAAGCCGGCTTCGCGCCGGCGCGCCCGGTTGTCGTCGCGGCCTTCACCAATGAGGAAGGCATCCGCTACGCGCCTGACATGATGGGCTCGCTGGTCTATGCCGGCGGCCTCGGCGTCGAGGAAGCGCTGGCCACGGCCGGCACCGACGGTTCGGTGCTGGGCAGGGAACTGGAAAGCATCGGCTATGCCGGGCGGCACGAGCCCGGCTTCCTCAGGCCGCATGCCTATGTCGAACTGCATGTCGAGCAGGGGCCGGTGCTCGAGCGCGAAGGCATCGCCATCGGCGCCGTCGAGAACCTGCAGGGCATCTCCTGGCAGCGCATAACGATCGAGGGCGTCGCCAACCATGCCGGCACCACGCCGATGGCGATGCGCAAGGATGCCGGCGTTGCCGGCGCCCGCGTCATCGCCTTCCTCGCCGATCGCGCCGGTGCTTCGCCGACGCCGACGGTCGCCACCGTCGGGACCATCGCCTTCGAGCCGAACGCCATCAACGTCATCCCGTCGCGGGCGACCTTCACCGTCGACCTGCGCGATCCCGACGAGACGCGCCTGCGCCAGGAGGAGGTCGCGCTCGCCGCCTTCCTCGACGGGCTCGCCGCGAACTCCGGCGTCACGATCAAGGCCGAGCGCCTTTTGCGCTTCGAGCCGGTGACCTTCGACGCCGGCATCGTCGCGCTGATCGAAGAGGGCGCCCGCGCCAACGGGCTCTCCTGCCGGCGCATGACCTCCGGCGCCGGTCACGACGCGCAGATGATTGCGCGCATCGCGTCTTCTGCCATGATCTTCGTGCCGAGCCGCGGCGGCATCAGCCACAACCCGGCCGAGTTCACGGACGCCGGCGCGCTCGTCGCCGGCGCCAACATCCTGCTCGGCGTCGCCGCCCGGCTGGCTGCGGAGTGAGGGAGGGGAAGCGATGACGGACCTGGAGGCACTTCACCGCGAAATGACCGCGTGGCGGCACGACCTCCACGCCCATCCTGAGTTCGGCTTCGAGGAAAAGCGCACCTCGGCCTTCGTCG
>JBFLWR010000372.1:0-2355 GCA_040755925.1 Pseudomonadota bacterium | reverse complement strand
AGTGAGGCCGGCGCTGATCGGCTTGATCTGGACCTGCAGGCTCAGTCGATCTTGAACTTGTCCAGCGCCGACTTCACTTCGTCGATGGCGACGTTCGCGCCTTCGAAGCCGTTGAGCTCGACCGCCTTGCGGCCGGTCGGAAGGCGCTTGTAGACCGTGAAGAACTGTTCGATCCGCTCGCGCTCGATGGCGGGCAGATCCTCGATCGACTTGATGTTGTCATAGGTGAGATCGACCTTGGATACCGGCACGGCGATGATCTTGTTGTCGGACTCGCCGCCGTCGATCATCTTGAGCACGCCGATCGGCCTGACGCGGATGAAGGCGCCCGGATAGATCGGCTCGCGGGTGAAGACCAGCGCGTCGAGCGGGTCGCCGTCTCCGCCCTTGGTGCTGGCGATCGAGCCGTAATTGGCGGGATAGACGACCGGCATCGACTGGAAGCGGTCCACCACCACATGGCCGGTCTTGGCGTCGATCTCATACTTGGTGAAGCTGCCGGCGGGAATCTCGATGGCCACCTGGATGTCGGTGGGATCGCCCGACTGGGGATAGGCGGCCGGGTTCACGTAATCGGCCAGGGCCGTTCCGGGAAGAAGGCACAGGACAGCGCCGGTGAATCCGAAAGCAATGTTCTTCAATATCATTTGTCCTCGCAACTGCGATTTGGTTGAATTGCGAGGGGAAACTGCCGGGCGCAGATAACAGGACGATGACGAATTGGGGATTAGCGTGATCTAGAATCGCGAGGTCTTTCGCCTGTCATTCCGAGCTGAGACCGAAAGGTGTGGGAAATTCTGTGGAAAAAACCCCTAGTCGGCGGGGTCAAGGCCGTTTAGATTAGGATAGTCGCCGAGATAATCCCTGAGGCGACCGGCGGCGGCATCGTTTATGCCGCCATTTTTGTTGTCCAAGGCGCGGTTCGCGTCGCAACCCCAAGAGGAGATCATGCCTGCGGGCGATGGCAGTAGTAGCTTCACCGACATTCTCGGAATTCTGTCGGTCCTTTTCCTTGTCGCCGCGAACGGCTTTTTCGTCGCGGCCGAATTCTCGCTCGTAGCGGTCCGCAAGAGCAGGGTGGCCGAACTGGTCGCCGCCGGCCGCATGAACGCGGCGGCCCTGCAACGCGCGCTCGACAATCTCGACGCCAATCTCGCGGCGACGCAGCTCGGCATCACCATCTCGTCGCTCGCGCTCGGCTGGATCGGCGAACCGGCGCTGGCGCATCTGGTCGAGCCGCTGCTGGCGGGCTTGCCGGAATCGTGGGCCTATTTCGGCTCGCACGCGATCGCGGTCGCCATCGCCTTCATCATCATCACGACGCTGCATATCGTGCTGGGCGAGCTCGCGCCTAAGAGCCTCGCGCTGCAGCGCAGCGAGGGCACGGCGCTCTGGATCGTGCGTCCGCTCGGCCTGTTCCTGTTCCTGCTGCGTCCGGCGATCGTCACCTTGAACGGCCTGGGCAACCTGGTGCTGCGGGCCTGCGGACTGCGGCCGGGCGCGGGCGAGGGCGCCCTGCACTCCGCCGAGGAGCTCAAGCTTCTGGTCCAGGCCAGCCAGGAGGCGGGCATTCTCGAACAGGCGCAGCAGGACGTGGTCGTGCGCGTGCTGAAGATCGGCGAACGCCGCATCGGCGATATCATGACGCCGCGTCACGATGTCGACTGGATCGACGCCGGGGACACACGCGAGGAGATGATCCGCACCATCCGCGAGTGCCGGCACGAACAACTGCTCGTCGGTCGGGACAGCATCGACGAGCCGCTGGGCATGGTCCTGAAGAAAGACCTGCTCGATCAGCTTCTCGACGGCCGGCCGCTCGATCCCATGGCCGTGATGCGCGAGCCGCTGGTCGTCTATGAGGCGACGCCCATCGTCAAGGTGCTGGATCGCTTCAAGCAGTCGCCGGTGCGGCTGATCACGGTCATGGACGAATATGGCGGACTGGAGGGCATCGTCACCCAGACCGACCTGCTCGAAGCCATGGCCGGCGACCTGCCTAGCGCCGAGGGTGAGATGCCGGACGTCGTCGAGCGCGACGACGGCTCGCTCCTGGTCGACGGCATGATGCCCGCGCACGAGGCCTTCGAACGCCTTGGCCTCAGGATGCGCCAGTCCGACGGCGACTTCCGCACCATCGCGGGCTTTGCCCTGGTCCGCCTCGGGCATCTGCCGGAGGTCGGCGAGAGCTTCACCTATGAAGGCTGGCGCTTCGAGATCGTCGACCTCGACGGCCGCCGCATCGACAAGATGCTGATCAGCAGGACGGCCCGGCCGGCCTAGTCATCCTTGCCGTCGGGGGGGCGGGGCGGGGCGGCCGCCCGCGCCCGGGGGGCCCCCGTCGGGCCCCCCCCC
>JBFLWR010000371.1:0-8198 GCA_040755925.1 Pseudomonadota bacterium | reverse complement strand
CCTCCCCACGACGGGGAGGGTAAGGCAATCACCGGCCGCCGATCACGCCGATATAGTCCGACACCCAGCGGTAGTAAGGCACGCACTGGTTGTTCTGGCTGGAGCACTTCGACACCGGCGTCTTCCAGAACTTGATCTTGTCGAAATTCTCGTAGCCGTTGGTCTTGCAGCCTTCCTCGCCCAGCAGCTCGTTGCCTTTGCAGGCGGCGGGCACGACCGGAAGCGAGCCGAACCACGCCGAGACATCGCCCTGCACCTTGGGCGACAGCGAATGCTCGAGCCACATATAGGCGCAGTTGGGATGGGCGGCGTCGGCCTCCATCATGGTGGTGTCGGCCCAGCCGGTGACGCCTTCCTGCGGCACGGTCGAGGCGATCGGCTTCTTGGCGGCGACCAGCGTGTTCACCTGATAGGGCCACGAGCCGGACGCGACCACGCCTTCATTCTGGAAATCGTCCACCTGGATGGCGGCGTCATGCCAGTAACGGCCGACCAGCGTGCGCTGCTTGCGCAGCAGATCGAGCGCCGCCTTGTACTGGTCCTCGTTGAGCTCGTAGGGATCCTTGATGCCGAGCTCAGGCTTGTGGAACATCAGGTAGTTGGCGGCGTCGGCGATGTGGATCGGACCGTCATAGGCCTGAACGCGGCCCTTGTTCGACTTGCCGTCCGGCAGGTTCATTTCCTCGAACACGACGTTCCAGCTCTTGGGCGCTTCCTTGAAGACGTCGGTGTTGTACATCAGGATGTTCGGGCCCCACTGGTAGGGAACGCCGTAGTGGACCTTGTCCACCGTGAACCAGGGCGCATCCTTCAGGCGGTCGTCGACCGTCTTCCAGCTCTTGATGAGATCGGTGTTGATCGGCTGCACGCGCTTGCCGGCGACGAGCCGCAGCGATGCATCGCCTGATGCGGTCACGAGATCGAAGCCGCCCTCGTTCATCAGCGAGACCATTTCATCCGACGTGTTGGCGGTCTTGACGTTGACCTTGCAACCCGTCTCCTTCTCGAAAGCCGTCACCCAGTCGTAGTTCTTGTCGGTCTCGCCGCGTTCGATATAGCCCGGCCAGGCGACGATATTCACCTCGCCCTCGCCCTTGCCGAGCTCCTTGACCTGGGCGATCGCCTGACCGGAGAAGGCCAGTGCAACCGTCAACGCCGTGCATGACTTCAGGAATGCATTCATCATCGATCTCCCATTTTGGCGCATGACCCCGAAACCGTCGGTTTTCGGAAAGGATCATGCGCAAATTCGAACGCCGCAGCACTTCAATGCTCCGACAGCCGCGCTCCCGAGCGGCTTTGTTCCCTGGGTCGAGAACGTGCTGCGAAAAATCCGGTTTCGCAAATTCATTTATCAGAAAGACGATATCGGTTTTTCCGATATCAGCCTGAAACTCAGAGCCGCTGCCGGACCATGCGCTGCGACTGGGCTAGGCCGATGAAATCGCGGGCGGACTGAGGCAGGCCGGAGCCTCGTCGCCACACTGTACCGACCTGGACAACCGGCAAGGCGCCGGAGATGTCGCGCGACTCGATACGGTCGCCTTCCAGCGACCAGGGGCGATAGACGAGATCAGGCAGGAGCGCGACGCCAGCCCCGGTGGCGACGAGGCTGCGCACGGCCTCAACCGAGCGCGTTCGAAACGCGACATGCGGCCTGGCGCCGATCGCCGACAAGAGCTTGCCGGTGTTCTCCTCGATCTCGTCGACGGTCAGCATGATCAGCGGCTCGGAGGCGATGTCACTGACGCCGATGGCATCGGCGCTGGCGAGCCTATGGCTGAGCGGCAGCCACAAGCGATACGTCGAGACCTCGAGGATTTCGGACTGAAGCGCCGTGCGGTCGCGAAGGTTGGACGTCACCATGACGGCGATGTCGAGCTTGCCGCCGACCAGCAGATGCTCGAGATAGTCGCCATTGTCCTCGATGGCCGAGACCTCCACGCCGGGATAGGCGCGGCGGTAACGCGCCAGCAGGTCGGAGAGTACGTAGCCGGCGACCAGGGAGGTGACGCCGAGCTGGAGCCGGCCACCGGCCACCATCTGATCGCCCAGGAAAGCGCGGCGCGCGTCGGAGACGTCAGCCAGGATCTTCGTGGCGTGGCGGAGGAACTGGTGGCCCTTGTGGGTGATGTTCAAGCCGCGCGGATGGCGGTCGAACAATTCGACACCGAGATCGCCTTCGAGCTCCTTGATCGCCTCGGTGACCGAGGATTGCGAGATGGAGAGGTTCTGGGCGGCGCCGGACACCGTTCCCTGTTCAGCGACGGCGACGAAGAACTGCAATTGCCTGATGGTGAAAGCCATGGCCGGACTAAACACCGGCGCCGGCCGGAAGGAAAGCGGGCGCGTGGCCGCAACGGACCTTCAGCCGCGCACCGCTCTGTTTCGCGGCCACCATAGGCGCCAGTAGCGCACGGCGAGCAGAAGCAGGACATCGACGGCGGCAACGATGACGATGATGTGGAACGCGACCGACAGCAGGTCGCTGCCGCTGTCCCGCATGAAATAGCCGACCGACAGAAAGCCGACATTCCACGACATGGCGCCAAGCAGCGTGGCAAACGCAAAGGGCCAGGGCGGCAGGCGCAATGCTCCGGCGGCGATGGGCAGGTAGTTGCGCACCGTGGGCACAAACTGTGCCAGCAACGAGACACGGACATGATGGCGCCGGTAGGCGCGGGCGAAGTTGAGGTAGGTGGCGTGATGCAGGAAGATGTATCTTCCGTAGCGACAGACCATCGCGTCGGCACGGTCGGGCCCGAGCCGCCCGCCCATGGCGAACCAGAACAGGCAGCCCATCATGGAGCCGAACGTCGTCACAACCAGCAGGATACCGAGCGTCGTCAAGTCAGGCGCCGCCGTCATACCGAGGAACAGGAGCAGCACGTGCGAGGGCGGCGCCGGGAGTATTTTTTCGGTGAACGCGAGGAAGGCGACGCCAAACAGGCCGAGCCCCAGCATCGCCGACAGGGAATCGGTCATGACAGGCGCCAATCGTAGGTTTTGAGGCTCTTGATCCTTGAAACCCGGTAGACCGTCGCCGGCGGGAAATTGCGGAACGTGCGGCCGATCCGGACTGCCTCCAGGTCGAGCCTTTCGAGTATTGTTTCATCGAAGGGACAACGACGCCCGAAGGTGAACTGGTAGAGCGCCGCGCCTGGCCGCAGATTGGCAAAGACGCCTTCCAGTATCGCGAAGGTCTTGCGGGGCGATATCAACCGGAAGGGCAAGCCGCTGACGGCGGCGCCTACGACCGGACCATCGAACAGCGACAGAGACCGAAGGCCAACCGCGTCCATCTCGACGATGCGCGCCGCCGGGAAACGGCGCGACAGCAAGGAGGCAAAGTCGGGATCAGCCTCGATCAGGGTCAGGTCCTTTTCCCTTACTCCACACGCCAGCAAGGCGCGCGTGAACGGCCCGGTGCCTGGCCCGAGTTCCAGAACCGGCCCGGTTTCGGGGCCGATCTCGCGCGTGATCAGCGACGCGAGGCTGGGACTGGAAGGCGTGACGGAGCCGACGCGAAATGGCGCGAGCGTCCAGGCTCTAAGGAAAGACAAAGCATCGCTTGCAAGCATATTGACCTCATTTCTGATGCCGGCGATTCGTCCGCCGGACATTCGATGGGACGCTGTTTGCGGTGACCGGATTGCATGGACATTGCGAATATTGCGGCTCTGCGAAAGAAAACCATCGCGCGTGGCGACAAAGACTGGCGCCATGTTTACGCAATCTTGGCGCGATAGCTGGCCAGCAAGCGATTGTAAGAGTTGGGGACAGTAAGAGGTGACGGATGCGAATCCTTCTGGTCGAGGATGAGCCGGAAATGGTGTCGGCGCTGCGCGCGGCGCTGAAACGGCACGACATGGTGGTCGACCACGCGGCCTCGCTGCTGGAGGCCGAGGATTTCGTCGCCACGGATGGCTACGACGCCATCCTGCTCGACCGGCAATTGCCGGACGGCGACGGCTTGACCCTGGTGCCGAAACTTCGCGCCGCGAGGAACACGACGCCGGTGCTGATGCTGACTGCCAGGGGCGATACAGCCGACAAAGTCGATGGGCTCGACATGGGCGCCGACGACTATCTGTCGAAGCCGTTTGCCTTCGAGGAGCTGCTGGCGAGGCTGCGGGCGTTGCTCCGGCGTCCGGCGCCGATGCAGACGCAGACGATCCGCGCCGGCCACCTCGCGCTCGATGTCGGCCATCGCGAAGCGTCGATCCGCGGCGAGCCGTTGACCCTGCCGCGCCGCGAATTGCTGGTTCTGGAAGCGCTGATGCGGCGGACGGGACGCATGGTGCAGCGCGAGGCACTGATGGAGGCAGTGTTCGGCCTCGATGACGAAATCCAGTCCAACGCGCTCGACACCCACGTGTCGCGCCTGCGGCGCAAGCTGACCGAGGCCGACGGCGGGGTGGTGATCAACGGCATACGCGGCGTCGGCTACCTGCTGCGCGAGACCACATGAGCCTTCGCCGTCCACGCTCGCTGAAATGGAGCCTGGTGCTGCGCATCGCCGTGCTGCAATGCGTGATGCTGACGCTTCTCATCGTCGGTACCATAAGCGCCTTTCTCGTGACCGGGTTCATTCCGCACGACTATGAGGATGGCACCATGGACGTGCTGGTCGAAGCGCTGGCGCGCGACGCCAACGGCGGGCTGGTGCTCAAGGAGACGTCCGATCTCGCCCGGCTGCGAGCCAAGGTGCCCGAGCTGTGGTTCATCATCAGGGACAAGGAAGGACACCGGCTACAGGAAGGCGCGGTGCCGGCGGTGTACCAGCCTTTCGTCGGTCTGCTGGACAACATCAGCGATGCCCGCATCGACCTTGCCATGGGCGAAGCCGCGCCGCCTGGCGGCAAGATCCGCTGGAGTGACACCCCTGCCGGCAACGTCCAGATCATGACCGGCACCAAGGGCCAGCTCTCCCTGCTGCGCATCCTCGGGCAGGCGCCTGAACTCTTCCTGCAAGGTATCCTGCCGCTGGCCGGGCTGATGGCGCTGGCGACGCTGTTTGCGACGCCATGGGTGGTGCGCGGCGCGCTTTCCGGCCTTGGGAGCGCCGCCAAGGCGGCCGGCCAGATCGACATCGACAAGCGCGGCGTGCAGTTGCCGCTGGACGGCGTGCCGAAGGAAGTCACGCCGCTGGTCACCGCGGTCAACGCGGCGCTGTCCAGGCTCGACGCCGGCTATGAGCGGCACAAGCGCTTCCTGACGGACGCCGCGCATGAGCTGCGAACGCCGGTCGCCATCCTCAATACGCGGCTCGCCGCTTTGCCCCCGACGCCGGAGCGGGCGCGGCTGCTGCAGGATGCCGCCCGATTGTCCACGCTTGCCGACCAGTTGCTGGATTTGCAGCGCCTCGATCGCCAGGCCGACCATTTCGCACCGGTCGATCTCGTCGCTGTGGCGCGCAATGTCGTGGTCGACCTGGCGCCAATGGCGTTCGCGGCCGGCTACGAGATGTCGTTCGAGCCAGCCAGGGAAAAGCTCACCGTGCGCGGCGACCGCACCGCGATCGAACGCGCCGTCACCAACCTCGTCCAGAACGCCATCGATCATGGCGGCAAGGCCGGCAGGATCATGGTCAGCGTTCGCTTGCCCGCCGTCATCGAGGTTCTGGACGAAGGCGACGGCGTGCCGACCTCGGAGCGCGAGCGCATCTTCGAGCCGTTCTACCGGCTGCATCCGAAGGACCACGGCGCCGGCCTCGGCCTCAACCTCGTCAGGGACCTGATGCAATTGCACGGCGGCAAGGTGGAAGTGCTCGATGGCAAGGCGAACGGTGCCTGCTTCAGGATGACGTTTCCAGCCGCCTGACAGTGGCGTCAGGCGTCGTCTGCGGTCAGGGTTTGACATCGGCATAATTCGTAACCACATAAGTTACATGAAACGCAACAGCCGGCTATCCTCGACCCTGCATATCCTCGTCCACATGGCGGACACGCCGGATCGGGCGCTGACGTCCGACCAGCTTGCCACCTTCATCCACACCAATCCGGTGGTGGTGCGCCGCACCATCGCCGGCCTGCGCGAGGCAGGCATCGTCACCTCCTCACGGGGCCATGGCGGCGGCTGGCAGCTCGGCCGCGCGCCGGAGAAGATTTCACTTGCGCAGATCAGCGCCGCGCTTGGCGAGACGCTGCTGCCGTTCAGCACCGAGCCGGAAAGCCCCGGATGCCTGGTCGAGCAGGCGGTGATCGCCGCGCTCGACGATTTCCGCCTCGAGGCGGAGAGGCTGCTCGCCGAAAAGCTCAGCCAAATCACGCTGGCCGATCTGACGGCCGATTTCCGCCGCCGCTACGATCTCATTGGAGTTTCCAGCCATGCAGTATGACGTGATCGTCGTTGGCGGCAGTTTCGCCGGCCTGTCCGCCGCCATGTATGCGGTGCGTGGGCGGCGCAAGGTGCTGGTGATCGACGCCGGCGAGCCCCGGAACCGCTTTGCCGAACATTCGCACGGCTTTTTCGGCCAGGACGGCCGCTCGCCATCGGCCATCCTCGACGAGGCCAGGCGGCAGGTGCTTGCCTATCCCAGCGCCAAGGTTATTGCCCGTCGCGCGGACCATGCCAGGGCAGTTTCTGGTGGCTTCGAGGTGCGGCTGGACAATGGCGAGGCGGTCGAAGCGACGCGGCTCATACTCGCCACCGGCGTACGGGATATCTTGCCCGACGTCCCAGGACTGGCCGGACTATGGGGCAGAAAAGTCCTGCACTGCCCGTATTGCCACGGCTACGAAGTGGCCGGTGGTGCGCTGGGTGTCCTGGCGACCGGACCGATGTCCATGCATCAGGCCGAGCTGATCTCCGACTGGGGCGACGTGACGCTCTTCGGCAACGGCATATTCGAACCGGACGCCGAGCAGATGCAAGCGCTGGAGAGACGCCAGGTCAAGTTCGAGCCGGGCAAGGTGACGGAATTGCAAGAAGAGGGTTCCGCTACAGTGGCCGTCGGACTGGAAGGCGGCCGCAATGTGCGCGTGAAGGCGGTCTTCACGGCGCCGAGCAACGAGATTGCGAGCCCGCTTGCCGATCAGCTCGGCTGCGCCTTCAACGAAGGGCCGCTCGGCCGGGCGATCATCGTGGACGACAAGCAGCAAACGTCCATTCCCGGCGTCTTCGCGGCCGGCGATGCGGCGCGCATGATGCACAACATCGCCTTCGCGGTGTCCGGCGGCGCCATGGCTGGGGTCGCGGCCCACCAGTCGCTTGTCTTCGGCTAAAGCCCGGTCACGGGAATGTTATCCAGCCGCAATGCTGAGCCGGGCGCCTGCCTGGTCCAGCGCGGCTGCGATCTCCTGTGGCGGAGGCCGGTCGGTTGCGAGCTCGGAAAAACCGTCGAAGCCGCAGACGCGGACCAATCCCTGGCGGCCGAACTTGGTATGGTCGGTGATGACCAGCGAGCGCTGACCGCGCGACAGCACCATGCGGGCGAATTCCGCCTCCTCCAGATCGTAGTCCATGAGCCCGGCCGCGGCGTCGACCGCGCCGATGGAGATCACCGCGTGACCGACCGAGAAGCGGCTGACGAAATCTATCGCCGAAACGCCGAAGGCCGCGCCTGAATCGCTGCGCAGCTCGCCGCCCGCCATGTAGACCCTGTTGCCGTTGACGGTGGACAGCGTGCGGGCGATGTCGGACGAATTGGTGACCACGGTCAGCCGCCTGTGGCCCAGAAGTTCCCGCGCCAGGAAGGATGTCGTGGTTCCTGTGTCGAGCATGATCGACTCGCCATCGCGGATTGTGGCCGCGACCATGCGGGCGATCAGACGCTTGGCCTCGGCATTCTCGCGCATCCGCCGCTCGAATGGCGCCTCGCCACCGATCGAGGGCAGGCTGATGGCGCCATGCATCTTGAGGATCAAGCCATCGTCGGCGAGCGGCTTGACGTCGCGCCGCACCGTTTCCAGCGACACGCCCAGCCGCTCGGCCAGGCTGGCGATGGTGATGGTGCCCTCGTCACCCAGGAGCCGCAGGATTTCGCCATGCCGTTTGGAGTGGATCATAGAGGTATCCGGAATTTTTGACCGATTCTAAGGTATTTCCAGCGGTTTTGAAGGAACTGCTTATGCTTTCGGGCAAAACACCCAAAAAAGGTCACAGCTTTTGATTGACAGCGGGTCGGCACTGGAATGAGATCGATGTCGTGACAGGCTCGGAACTGCCGCAGGAGGGTGATGGCAGAGCCGCAATCG
>JBFLWR010000370.1:0-13428 GCA_040755925.1 Pseudomonadota bacterium | reverse complement strand
CGCGACCGATCCAGGAAAGGAACGCGATATGGACGACCACCACGACAGTGACTTCGAACCGCCACACGCCTCTTCCCCGACCGATCATGTCCTCCAGGAACTCCAGCTTTTCGGCTACCGGCCCTTTGAAGGCGAACCTGACCCGCGCCCGCTCCCCGAGGGCAATGTCATCGCCGCCAGCATCGCCGACATCTTCGATGCCTTCGTCGTGGCAATGGCAAACACGCGTCTCGAGCCGGATCTTGAGGAACTGCTTTGGGGCGCGGTCAATCTCTTCCATCGCGCTATCGCCAGGATCGAGCGCGAACTCGACGACAACGAATGTGCCCAAAAGCGTCTTCAGGGCGAACAGGACGGTTCCGAAGTCAAATCCGTCGAACTGGAGTGTCTCGTGGCGCAAGGTCAAACGCTCTTGGAACGCCGAGACGCATTCGAGCTGATGCGCGATCAGGCCGCCGAGCACTTCGAGCACCACACCGCTTCTAGCTGGCGGCCGCGTTCGGGCTCGGCGGTCAGTCATCGCAATCTCACCGCGGCCATGATCGACAGTCGCGATTTCCTTGCCGCGAAGAAAGCCGCCGACAGCCGGGCGCTTCTGCCTCCCGGGCCAAAGGTCGCCTTCACGGGCGGGCTCGATTTCAATGACCATCGCCTGATCTGGGCCAAGCTCGACCAGATACGTGCCAAGCATCCGGACATGGTCCTGCTTCATGGCGGGTCGCCCAGGGGCGCCGAACTGATCGCCGCCAAATGGGCTCATGATCGCAAGGTGCCCCAGATCGCCTTCAAGCCCGACTGGGTGAGACACGCCAAGGCCGCTCCCTTCAAACGCAATGACGCCATGCTCGACGTGCTGCCGATCGGCGTGGTTCATTTCCCGGGCACGGGCATCCAGGACAATCTTGCCGACAAGGCCCGCAGGCTTGGCATACCGGTAATGCGGTTCGGTGCGGCATGACGGATCGTCCAAGCCAAAGCAGTGCGACGCCATCCAAGGCAGCCGGTGGCCATTCCTGGCCCCGGTCTGGCGATGGCCATGCCCGGCATAGCTGGAATGCGGTCAAGGCGACGGGCGTCAAGCATCGCGGCTCGCCTGCTCCCGAAATGGATGCGTGAATCCATCCCCGCGTTCACAGCGCAATTCCTTGGTCCGGTCCGAGGGCCTGACGCCATCAACCCATGAAGGGTCGGACTACGCAAAGCGTGCCGCCGTTTCGGCTTTGCCTTCACGGTGATTGCGGCCCTCGGCCGGACACTTCGGGCGCCTGTCACGGGGATGGATCCCCGCTTCCAAGCAGGAGCCGGAAAGATGTCCCTCGCAGAAGCAAACGCCTTCGCCTTCAGCCTCGCCACCAGCCTTATGGTCAGCATCGTCATCTTCCGCGCCGGCGATGGCACCCTCACTGTTGTGCCGGCGGACGAGTATGACGGCGACACCTCAGAGATCGTCATCGAAATCGACCCGCACGCGGGCTGAGCGACGCGGCTTGCCAGCAGGCTTGCGACCGAACCTCGGTCATCCGATGCGCCAATATTCCCGACAACAATGGCGTGGCTCGAATGTTGTCCAATTGAAACCGCGCATTATTCCATGTCTGGCACGTCGCCGCCAACAAAGAGGGTTTTCGGCTCCCCGTATTCGCCAACGGCAGGGTTGGCCTCGCGGGACCACGCAATGGCACCGGCATGCTTTCCCGCTAGCGCCTTGGCGGTCCTTATGGCCCGCTCCTCGCTCTGCTGCTCTGCCGGCCCGTAGACGGCATGGAGGCTGCCCTCCTCGTCCCTGTCGAAAGCCGTGACCACGATGAGTTTCGGAGTCTGCCGCCGCGGGAGAGCGCTCTCAGCCATGCCGCTCATGCTACCGTGGGGTGCGCGTCGTCAAAGCTAATCGAGACAAGTCCCGGATATCGATGGGCGATGGCGAGTATCTGGGTCTCAAGCTCGCAGTTGTAGGCCATCAGTGCCTCGACGGCATCCACCGGGCTCTCGTATTTAGCGATGAGCTTTTGGGCTTCTGAGTGCAGTTCGGCCCTGGTGGCCGGGTCTAGATTGTAGGTGCCCACAGTGCCGCTCCTCATCCAACCAGCCGGCGGGAACGCGAGGACGGTCCGGTGGCGGCATCGAGCTTCTCCTGGAGGTGACCGTTGAGCACGATCATCTCCTTGAGAGCCTTCATCACGTCGCCCTGGTGGGTGGCAACGAACTTCTCCGCGACGGCTTGGAGGGCGACCTCTTGGCGGCTGTCGAGCCTGACAATGTGGTCCATTTCATTGACTCCTAATTGTCCATGCTCGCAGTGAACAAAAAGGGAACAGAAATGTCAATGGGCGAATTGACTCTTTGAGGAATAGCTTCCTATCGGTTGGCCATGCCGGAGCCCAGCAGCAGAACCCGCCGCGTCGTCCAGACGCTCAGCCGCGCCCACGAGATAGGGCAGCTCATCCGCGTCCGCTGCATCAATTGCAACATCACGCGCCACTACCTGCCGGGCGACCTGCTCAAGCTCATGGGGGACATTCCGTTCTGGGATGTCGAGCGGCACATGCGGTGCGAGCGGTGCAGGCGGCGGGAGTTCGATGTGGACATACTGCTGCCCAGCGCAGGGCAAGGCATGAAGATACGCGTAAGGCGGCTTGTCGGGATGCGTATGGTGCGGCGTGTGACATGGCGAGACGACTAAACAAGTCTAACCGGGCCGACACTGCCGTGATCTATAGAAACACTGCATTCCAATGTCTTCGGCCACGCAACCGGATAGCACTTGGAGGGGCAGAAGTTTCTGATTGAAGGCGAAGCCAAGGCACCAGCCAACCTTGGCCTTTGGCAGGCTCCCCCAATACTTCTCCAATCGCAACCTTCGAGCCGTCTCCTCCTTAACGCAGTCGGCTGATGGGCAGTATCCGGCTTTCTTGAAGGCCGCCAGCTCGGCAACTGTTTTGTCAGGAGCGCAGAAAATGCGTTCGTCAAGACAAGCTCTACCCACCGCCGGGCCAACGAACTTGCTGACAGTTAGATATGTATCGAAGCGAACCTCAGTTAAATATTTGTCTTTCAGAAATCGAGCTTGATCGTCACTGACAAGATACCAGTATGGCTGCATCGCGGCTCTCAGCGCGTTCTCTTGTATGAGGCACTTTTGCTTCTCAACCTGTTGCTCGGCCTTGACGAGCATCTTGGAGACCAACGCTGTGCAATAGCCCTCTGTGTCCAAGTCCGGAAAAGGCAATCCCTCCGCTGCTCGGGCACCTTGCGTGGCCAGGAGCGCCACCAATAACAACAAAGCCTGCATTGCTCTCAATATCATATGCTTGACCGTCCTCTAAAACAGTGACCCTTGAGCCGGAGCCTGCTGCGGGAACTTGATCTGTGTGGCCGGCTTCTCGACAATCACCAAGGAATCGTCCGGGGCTGTCCGCTGCATGTGCCGCGCTTCGGACCATGGGGCGGTGAGCCAGGTTTCCACCTCCTCCCGAGTGGTGAGGATCACGGGCATGGCCTTCTCGTGGATCGGCGCTATGAGGGCGTTAGGCTTGGTCGTCAGGAAGCCGTAAAGTTCGAAGTCCCCCGGCCCGTCCTTGACCCTGCGGACACCCTGCCAGCGCGTCCACATGCCTGCAAAGAAGAACAGAGGCCGGTCCTGACCTCGGGCAAACCAGTAGTTCCGCTGTATGCCCGTCTCCGTGTCCTTGTCGTTGGGCTTGGGGCTGGGCTCCGCGAAGCTCGTGACAGGCACCACACAGCGGGTCTCCACGCCAACGTATTGCTGCCAATGGCCATACTGCGGATTGCGAATGTTGGTGGTCCCGTAGTCCGCCTTGCCCTTCACCCGCTCAGCCGGCGTCGGCATGCCCCAGAGCAGCTTGGCAAGCTCGCGCTGACCATCAGGGGCATTGCGGACCACAGCGCCGGGCATATTGGGATAGACATCTAGCGAGGGCTCAAGGTTACCCATGATGTCCCGCATGGCGCGGGTCCATTCGCGGATGGCGTCTTGGCTGGTGGTAATGTTGTAAAGATTGCACATTTCCTAGAGGTCCGGCACCGGCTTGTCTCGGCAGCCAAACTTGCCGCCGGTCCCCGAGTCCCTGATATTTGAATTGTAGAAGCTGCCCATGGATTCTGCGGCCAACAACGCCGCCACCGTGCCCTGGTCGATCTCGCAACAGTGGTACCAAGTCTGCTTCAGGCGGATGAGCATGTAATCATGCTCGGCGTTGTAGCAGACACGCTTGACCAGGCTGCTGTCCAACTCTCCAGTGCATTCGAATTTGGCCAGGTCCACAGGCCCCCGATACTTCACATCCACGGTTTCTGCGGCCGCCGGGCAAAGCCCGATAATCAAGGCAACTGCCAAGCCACTTGGCAAGCGCCATCGTATCGGTCGCCTTCGCATAAGAATTGTTCCCCTCACTGACCCATGCTCCCAAGTTTTCCGGACCAAGGCAACGGTGTCTTTGGGTGTCGTCGGGATCCTGAACATAGATAGCAGTGTTTTTCCTCACGTCACAAAGCCTCGCCATGCTTGGTTCCCCGATAAGCGAAATGGCGCTGACCGGTGGATTTGAACCGCGCTAGACGCCACGACCGTTGGAGCCGCAACCAATCGTCGGGCTTCCGGGCGGCCGTCGAGATCAGTCGCTGGCAGAGCCTTGCGATATGGCGCAGGTTTGGTGCCGACCTCTCGCAGGCCATGGCGAGAAAAGCATCGCCTGCAGGTGGCACAGCGTTGCCGGAAATGAGCCGGGGCTGTTGGCCGTGGCATCTCCTGGCTACGTCTGTCGGCGAGCGCACCGATGCGGCCTCTTCGATTGGTGTTTCTGGTCTGAAGGCCGGCTTCGCCTCGGTCGCCTGAGACGCAACGGCGCGCGCCGCAACTTTCTTCCCCTGCCGGCTGCGCCGTCATTCCTCGCGAGACAACAAAGTCGCTTCCGCGCCGTCCTCCGCTTCGCTTCGGCCCTTGGGTGCGCCGGCGATCGCCTCCGACCTTTCAGCCACCATCGAGACCGCAATGGTGCGGGCTCGGGAGAACTGAAGCAAGGAGAAGTACAATGGCTACCATCGGCACCTTCAAGAAGTCCGGCACCAACGAATTCACTGGCGAAATCGTGACCCTCAGCGTCCAGGCCCGCGGTGTCCGCATCGTCCCCGAAACCCGCGCCAACGGCGAAAACGCCCCCAGCCACCGCATCTTCGTCGGTCGCGCGGAGATCGGCGCCGCCTGGTCCAAGCAGTCCAACGAGGGCCGCGACTATCTGGGCCTCAAGCTCGACGATCCGAGCTTTACCAATCCGATCTTCGCCAACCTCTTCAACGACGAGGACGGCGAGGGCTACAGCCTGATCTGGTCCCGCCCGAGCCGCCGCAACGCCGAGTAGCCGGCTCGACAATCCTCGCCCGGTCGGATCCGGGCGAGGATTTCGTTTTGACGGGCGGACGGCCTTCCTCATGTGGATCAGGCAGGCGCGATGCCGAGACAGCATCGCGCGATGCGGTTTTGACCTGCTCCCGAAGCGGCGTCACGGCCCTAGGATTACGCTTTGCATTTCGCCCGTGCCGGGAGACAAGCCATGATTGAGCCGTTTGACGAAACCGCGCCGAGCGGGGACGAACTCACCGAATACGACCGCACGCATGTAAAGCTCTACATGCGCCTGTTTGATGCTGACGCCGACGGCGCCGATTGGCGTGAGGTCGTGAGGCTTCTTTTCGGGATCGATCCGACAGACGAGCCCCAACGTGCTCGGCGCGTCCACGACAGCCATTTGGCGCGTGCCCGCTGGATGACGCGCATCGGCTACCGCCAGCTTCCGCCTCGAACTGAAACCTAGCGAAGTCGACGCCACCGCGTGATGCCGAAAACGCATCACGCGATGCCCGTTCAGGGGCTATCGCTGATCGCCACGGCCCGGAATCGATGCAGGCAGACCTGCAATTTCGCGAGGAGCCGACCGATGAAGCCGAACACGTCGCGCTGGCGGGACAACGACAGTTACGATTTCTTCGACAACTTGCCAATCGAAGGTCTGGCCTGGGAGTGCCTGCGCCGCTCGGATACCTATCAGCGGCATTACCTGGCGCTCGTTCGCGCGGGGACCGACAGGGATCCTTTTTCGACCGAAGCACAAAGACAATGGGGGTTGCGATTTCCCGGCCCGACCGGATTTGTCCGCCCTGGCACAAGATGTCATCTGGTCGCCTCTCGCCGATCCAGCGGTGCTTGCGCTGACGCCGTCGCCGGATTTCCTTTCCCTTGAGCCCCCGGCAGGGCTAGCCCAGCTCACCGCGCATCGCGACAGCCCGCAGGGGTCCCACGCTGTCCATGACAGCGGCACCGCAACACAGCTCCTTCTTCTTCCCGGCGGCAACGCCAGCCGCTCGCTCGCTGCTTTGATCCCGCTCGATTCCCAAACGCTCGGGCGTGTCGAGGCGCTTGTCCGTTTCTGGCGCGCCTACCAAAAGCGGCCCGTGCCGCCAGATACGCGAATGACGACGCAACAGCGCCGGCGCCTCCGCCTGATGATGCGGACCGCCGACGGCCGCAACAATGGCGCCAGCTATCGCGACATCGCAATGGCCTTTTTTGGGACGGAGCGTGTCGCTTCCAATCCCTGGAAAACCTCCGCACTGCGCGACACGGTGATTGGCCTAGTCAAAGGCGCCGCGGCGATGATCGGCGGCGGGTATCTGCAACTGCTGCGCCACCGCCGAAAATACTGACGCCATGGGGTGGGGAATATCGAGCCCCCATTCTTCCCCATCCCCCGCGAAGTCGCCTTTCCGCCACAGTGATCTTCGTCCGCCGCTGATGGCCAGCGGCCCACTGCAGCCGACGGAGGCCCGATTTATGCGACAGGATCTAGCCGCTTTGCCGCCGCGCTTTCTTCGCACCAAGGAAGCCGCCGATTTCCTCAGCCTGTCATCGCGAACGCTCGAGAAGCATCGGACCTACGGGACTGGCCCCGCCTATCGCAAGCTCGGCGGTCGCGTTGTCTATGCCATTGACGATCTGCAGACGTGGGCCGAGCGCGGCGCGGTGACATCGACTTCGGATCCACGCGGCTCCGTGCTTCCCGCCAAACGCCATTCATCGATGCCGCCAGCCCAGGCCAACAGGCATGGCCGCTGAGCCGCGGGCGATCGTCGCAAAAGAAGCAATGCCAGATCACGCCTCTTGCCCCGCGACCGGCTTGGCGTCCGCACAATCGGGAGACAGATGATGACGCACGCCGTCGACTTTCGTCCTGTTGGCTCGCCGCACGGTGCGTTGCCGAGCGATGGCCTCACCCATGTCGAACTGACATGGGTAGCGAAGAAGGTCGAGTTCTGGATCCGCTTCGGTTCGCCGGATCGGGAACAGGTTCTTGACCGGCGCCGGCGCATCGTTTCGTTTCGCCCGGGCGCGGCCTTTGCCTTCGTGCGCTGGGCCGCGAACGACTTCGGCACGATCATCTCGCGCCTCGATATCGTGCGCGCTGTCGCCTCGGGCGAAGTCTGTCAGACACTGCCTTTTGTGCGCCCCGGCGCCGACATCCTGCTCAAGGTTGAAGGCTGGCCGAACGTCGAGCGCGTGCTGCAGACGATCGATGCCATCGAGCGGCTCGGCATCGACCCGAACGTTGTCTCGCGCGATCACTGGCGGCACGTCCACAACCGGATGGCGGCGGGACAGGAGCCGCGCGGCTATACGCTTGATCTGCATCGCGCCTATCTGCTGCGCCGTCGGGTCCAGCCATGAAGCGCTGCGGCATCCTCCTCGCGACGGCGCTGGCGGCGGCGGGCGTGCTCCGCCCGGTTCAGGGGGCCGCGCCTGCGAAGTTGATCTGGAACGCTTCCGCCAGCGTCCCGATCGGACTCTACCTGATCCACGGCGGTGAACCATTTCTGGCAGGCGATCTCGTCGCCGTCGACCCGCCAGGGCCGCTGGCAATGTTCCTTGCCGAGCGCGGTTATCTGCCCATCGGCGTGCCGTTGATCAAACCTGTCCTCGCGGTCGCCGGTCAAACCGTGTGCCGCGACAAGCTCAAGATTTTGGTCGATGGCGGTGACGTTGGTGCGGCACTCGAGCGCGATCGCGCCGGCCGTGACCTGCCGGTCTGGGAGGGCTGCCGACACATCCCCGTCGGCGCCGTTTTCCTCATGAACGGGCAGGCCCGGGACAGCTTGGACGGCCGCTACTTCGGGCCCGTTTTCACCGATCGCATCATCGGCCGCGCCGTCCCGCTCTGGACCGACGAGCAAGGCGACGGCCGATTCCAATGGCGTGCGCGAACGCGGTGAGCGCGCCAGCGGCGACATCTTCCGCGCTGTTCCTTCATCACCGCAGATCACCAACAACAGGAGTCAGACATGCCACAGATCGGAGAATTTACCCGCAATCAGACCGGCTATTGCGGCCGCATCCGGACGCTCGGCCTCGACCTCGATGTCGCGATCGTGGAGGCACAAGCAAGCGATGCCGAAAACGCGCCCGACTACCGTGTGCATGCCGGCGGAGACGACGGCGTCGCGATCGGGGCCGGATGGAAGCACTCCAGCGAAAAGGCTGGGGAGTTCATATCGCTGCAAATCGACGACCCGACTTTCGCGCAGCCGATCCGCGCCTATCTGTTCCAGAACGGCGACGACAAGCAGTCCTGGTCCTTGCAGTGGTCGCGTCCGCGCGACCGCGCCGAAAAGGATTAGGCGGTGTCCGCGCGCCGCCGGTTTTTCGACTACCAGGGCCCGCAGGCGCCGCTTCGCGCGGCCGCTCGCCCGGTGCTGGTGCTGCTTGGCGGGCTCTGCCTCTCGTGCGTCATTGCAGCGAATGGATTGGCGCAGAGCCCGTCGGTCGTCGCTCCGGCGGCGCGCAACTACGAGGCCCACATAGCGGAGGCGGCGAAGCGCTTCCGACTTCCTGCGGACTGGATCCGCGCCGTCCTTGGCGCCGAGAGTGCGGGCGATCAACACGCTACATCGCGCAAGGGCGCCATGGGTCTGATGCAGATCGTGCCCGAAACGTGGTCGGAGTTGCGCGCCCGCTACATTCTGGGCAGCGATCCTTACGATCCACGTGACAACATCATCGCGGGCTCCGCCTATATTCGCGAGCTGCTGGATCGCTACGGATCGCCCGGCTGGATTGCCGCCTACAATGCGGGTCCGGGACGCTACGAGGCCTCATTGAAGGGGCGTCGGTTGCCACGCGAAACGCGCGCCTACGTCACCGTGGTGGCGGCCGCGATCGCCAGCGGCGGCGCCATCAAACCCTTTCGCCCGACAGTTGCCTCGTCGCCTGGCTGGAGGCGTGCGCCGCTCTTTGCCGTGCGACCGGATGACAAGGCGGCCGACCAATCGACGCCGCTTTGGCGCCAGCACAAGGACACGGCAACGACAGGGCCGGTGCACGGCCTGTCCGACGTCGCGGCTCCGTCAGCTGGCCTGTTTGTTCCCAAGGCGAGCGGGAGGACCGCGCCATGAGCCGTCTCGCCGCTCTTCGGGTCAATTCGGGTTCCTGCGTGCCATGGCGGGCGCAGGGGGTGGCTACCGCGAACACGACCGGAGGATGGCAGGATAAAAGGGCGCACATTGCGCGCCGGTCGGGTTGGGGCTTTTGTCCGGCTTCTTGCCGGATTTGGCACATTGCCGCGCCAGGGCGCAATGTGCGCGGAACAGCCAAAGCCCTGTATCTTTGTGCTCTTTTGCACATTGCCGGACAGCGCCATGGCCGATGAGCGCGAATTCCGCATCCGGCCTGGCCGCGTTCGCTCGACCCGTGCTCAGGCTGCGAGGCCCTTCGTCGCTCAGGCGCTCGCCGCGGCGAAGAAAGCCGGCGGCGGGATCTCGCGCACAGGCCGCATCGTTACCGGCAATCGCTCTCGCTTTGGCCATGGCCAGCGTGCGAGCATCCAGGCCAATCGCCTCATCACGTCGCGCTCACGCGGCGCCGTCGTGAAGGCGCGCGTCGTTCGCCACTCGGCGCGCTCGGCTCCGCTCGGCACCCACCTCAGCTACCTGCAGCGCGAAGGCGTAACCCGGGACGGGGAGAAGGCGCGGTTGTTCGGGCCGGGGACGGGGGATGCCGATGGCGCGGCCTTCGCCGCGCGCGTTGAGGACGACCGCCACCATTTCCGCTTCATCGTCTCGCCGGACGACGCGCTTGAGATGGCCGACCTCAAGTCCTTCACGCGCGATCTGGTCGGCCGGATGGAGAAAGACCTTGGCACCGAGCTCGACTGGGTGGCGGTCGATCACTGGAACACCGGGCACCCGCATCTTCATCTGATCGTGCGTGGCGTTCGCGACGACGGCCAGGACCTGGTCATCGCGCGCGATTACATCAAGGAAGGGATGCGCGACCGGGTGCGCGATCTGATCACCCAGGAACTTGGACCGCGCACCGACCTCGACGTCCGCCGCGGGCTCGAAGGGCAGGTCGAGTCCGAACGCTGGACGCAGCTCGATCGGCAACTGATTCGAGATGGCCGTGGCGCCGGCGTCATTGATCTCGCCCCATACCCAAACGGCCAGCCTGACGACTATCGCGTGCTGAAGATCGGCCGTCTGCGCAAGCTCGAGGCTTTGAGCCTCGCCGATCAGGTCGGGCCAGGCCAATGGGTGATCGATGACAAGGCAGAGGCATCGCTGCGCGAGCTCGGCGAGCGGGGCGACATCATCAAGCGCATGCACCGCGCGCTTGTCGGGCAAGGCATCGAGCGCGGCGCGGCCAGCTACGTGCTCGCGGCGGAACGTCTTGATGAGCCCATTGTCGGTCGGCTGGTGGAGCGCGGACTCGACGACGAGCTGACCGGGACGGCCTATGCGGTGATCGACGGCGTCGATGGTCGCACCCATCACATCAAGCTTTCCGATCTCGATGCAGCCGGAGATAGCGCGCCGGGTTCGATCGTCGAACTTCGCAGGTTCGATGACGCGCGCGGCCAGCGTCGCGTCGCGCTCGCGGTGCGCTCCGACATCGGCTTGGACGCTCAGGTCGCGGCACCGGGCGCGACCTGGCTCGATCGGCAAAACATTGCCCGGGAACCGACTGCCCTGGCCGAAGGCGGCTTCGGCGCCGAGGTTCGCGAGGCCAAGAACCGGCGGGCCGAACACCTTGTTGAACAGCGGCTCGCAGAACGGCAAGGCGGGCGGACCATTTTCGCCCGCAACCTGATCGACACGCTGCGTCGCCGGGAGCTCGACACGCTTGCCGGGAAGCTTGCATCCGAGACCGGGTTGCCTTTCAAGCGCGCTGCAAGCGGCGACTATGTCGCGGGCACATATCGCCAGCGCTTCGCGCTCACATCCGGTCGCTTCGCCATGCTCGAAGTCATGAGTGGAGACGGT
This sequence comes from Pseudomonadota bacterium, assembly GCA_040755925.1. GTDB lineage: Bacteria > Pseudomonadota > Alphaproteobacteria > Rhizobiales > Rhizobiaceae > Mesorhizobium. The sequence goes on along the minus strand of JBFLWR010000370.1, from coordinate 2,106 downwards.
GGCCTCGGCTTCCAGTTGGTGCCCTGGTCTCCTTCGCTCGAAAGGCAACTCGGTCGCCACGTCTCCGGCGTCGCCCGCGACGGCGGCGTCGACTGGAGTTTCGGCCGCAAGCGCGGCCTCGGTCTCTGACAACAACAGGAAAAGGACGTTGCGATGTCCGCCACGAAAATCCTCTGGGGCCAGATTCTCACTGTCTTGCTGATCGTCCTTTTGACGATGTGGACGGCAACGCAATGGACCGCATGGAAGCTTGGCTTCCAGGCCCAGCTTGGCCCGCCCTGGTTCGAGCTCGGCGGGCTGCCGGTCTACTATCCGCCAGCACTCTTCTGGTGGTGGTACTTCTACGACGCCTATGCTCCCAGCGTCTTCGTCGAAGGCGGGCTGATCGCTGTGTCCGGCGGTTTCCTCTCGATCGTTGTCGCGATCGGCATGTCGGTGTGGCGGGCGCGCGAGACCAGGAACGTCCAGACCTACGGCTCGGCGCGATGGGCCGGCAGGAAGGATGTCGAAGCAGCCGGCCTGCTCGGCGCCGACGGCGTCGTGCTCGGCCGCTACGATCGCCATTATCTTCGCCATGACGGCCCCGAGCATGTGCTGTGCTTCGCCCCGACACGATCCGGCAAGGGCGTGGGCCTTGTGGTGCCCTCGCTGCTGACCTGGCCGGGCTCGGCGATCGTCCACGACATCAAGGGCGAGAACTGGCAGCTCACCGCCGGCTTCCGTGCCCTGCATGGGCGCGTCCTGCTCTTCGATCCGACCAACTCGAAATCGGCGGCCTATAATCCGCTGCTGGAAGTCCGCCGCGGCGAGTGGGAGGTCCGTGACGTCCAGAACATCGCCGACATCCTGGTCGATCCGGAAGGCAGCCTGGAGAAGCGCAACCACTGGGAAAAAACCAGCCATGCCCTTCTGGTCGGCGCGATCCTGCACGTCCTCTATGCCGGGCAGGACAAGACGCTCGCCGGCGTCGCCGCCTTCCTTTCCGATCCCAGGCGGCCGATCGAGTCGACGCTGGCCGCGATGATGAAAACCGCGCATCTCGGACCGGCCGGCCCGCATCCGGTCATTGCAAGTGCTGCGCGCGAACTGCTCAACAAGTCCGACAACGAGCGCTCGGGCGTGCTTTCGACTGCAATGTCGTTTCTCGGCCTCTACCGCGATCCCGTGATCGCCGAGGTGACGCGGCGTTGCGACTGGCGGATCGCCGAAATCGTCGGCGCCGAGCGACCGGCAACGCTTTATCTCGTCGTGCCGCCTTCGGACATCAACCGGACCAAGCCACTGATCCGCCTGATCCTGAACCAGGTCGGCCGCCGCCTGACCGAGGACCTGCATGCCAAGGCAAGGCGCCATCGGCTGCTGCTCATGCTGGACGAATTTCCCGCCCTTGGCCGCCTCGATTTCTTCGAGACGGCGCTGGCCTTCATGGCGGGCTATGGGCTGAAGAGCTTCCTGATCGCGCAGTCGCTGAACCAGATCGAGAAGGCGTATGGACCCAACAACTCGATCCTCGACAATTGTCATGTCCGCGTCAGCTTCGCCACCAACGATGAAAGGACCGCCAAGCGCGTCTCCGATGCGCTGGGCACCGCGACCGAGATGCGGGCGATGAAGAACTATGCCGGCCACCGGCTCTCGCCTTGGCTCGGACACCTCATGGTGTCGCGGCAGGAGACCGCGCGCCAGTTGCTGACCCCTGGCGAGATCATGCAACTGCCACCGAGCGACGAGATCGTCATGGTGGCGGGCACGCCGCCGATAAGGGCGAAGAAGGCGCGCTACTACGAGGATGCCCGCTTCAAGACGCGCGTCTTGCCGCCGCCTGAAGCCGATTCATCCGGCGAGGCCCGCCCGGACGACTGGAGCCGCCTGCCGGTCCTGGCTCACCATGAAGGAACCGAAAGTTCCGGCACGGTACTGCTGGAGGATGGAGATCCGACTGGATCGGAGCGGCGCCAGCAGCCCGAACTCAGCCGCGCGCGGCCCGTCGAGAAAGCGGCGCCGATCGACAACGAGTTCGAGATCGGGCCCGGCGACGATGCCGACGACGATGATGCGGTGCGCAATCGACGCCTGGCCCGCCTGATGCAGGGCGTGGCGAGGCAG
>JBFLWR010000037.1:0-22886 GCA_040755925.1 Pseudomonadota bacterium | reverse complement strand
CATCATTTCGCCCGCCTGCCGATCGCGCTGCTGCGTGCCATTGCCAGCTCCGGCGTCAACGACCTTCGTTACGTCTGCTGGGCTGGTGGGCTGCCGCTCGAGCTGCTGCTGGAAGCGAATGCGGTGGCGGAGATCGATCTCTGCTTTTCCAGTCTCGACATTTTCGGGCTGCCACCGAGATTCCGTGCCGCCGCCGAGAGCGGCGCAATCCCTGTTCGCGACTGGACGGCGCTGGCGATGATCCAGGCATTGCGGGCGGCGCAGCAGAACCTGCCGTCGATGCCGTTCCAGCTTCCTCAGGGATCCGACATGCTGGCGCGCGTGCCAACTGTGGTCGCCGGACCCGATCCGCTTGCGGGGACCGACACCGGGTTTGTCCCGCCGCTCAGGCTCGACACGTTCGTCGTCCATGCCCAGCGCGCCGATGAAAGCGGCAACGTGCAGATCATCGGGCCTCTGGCCCTGGACTTCGCCATGGCTGGCGCCGCACGCAAGGTGCTGGTCACGGTCGAGGAGATCGTGCCGGTCGGCGCGCTTCGGCGGGACGGCCGCCAGAGCATCCTCACCCGCAACCAGGTGTCGGCCATAGCCCTGGCGCCGGGCGGCGCATATCCGGCTTCCTGCCTACCATTCTATGTCACGGACTACCGGAAATTGTCCGAGGCTTTCGCGGACCGCGAAACGCCGTTGGCGACCAGCCTCGGCTTGCCTTCCGAAGGCGTGCCGACCAGGCTGCGAAAAGCCGCGAATGTGCTCGCCGAGACAGTCCTCGCCATGCCCGCGATTTCGCGTGGCGAAGGCAAGGCATCCATCGACGAGATCATTGCCGCGCGCATCGCGGCCGAACTCGACAATGAGAGCTTTGCCAGCGCCGGCGCAGTGTCGCCGCTCGCCAATGTCGCCTACCGGCTGGCCAAGGCGACGCACGCGCCGGACATGATCATCGCTACGATGAGCTGCGGCCATCTCGACATCGCGCCGAGCCCGATGGTCTTGTCCCTGATCGAAAGCCTGGACTGCGAGACCGCCGTAGCGCATGCCGGCGGTGACGATACTTACTCGACCTATTATCAGGCGGGCGCCGTCACGCATGAGATCGTCGGCGCGGCGCAAGTCGACCGGCGTGGCCGCGTCAACACCATCGCGCTGCGCAAGCCGAGTGGCGGCCTGATCCGGTTGCCTGGGCAGGGTGGCATGGCCGATGTCGCCAACATGCACCGCGACTACCTGCTCTACGTTCCTCGCCATTCGATCCAGTCTCTGGTGGACGAGGTCGAGATCGCCAGCTCCGCCCGAGGGCTGCTGACGCCGGCCGAACGCGAGCCGATGGGCTACCGCACCGGCAAGGCGCTGGTCTTCACCGATCTCTGCGTGCTCCGGCTTGATCAGACATCCAGGGAACTGACCGTTGTCGAAACCATGCCCGGAGTAACGCGGCAGCAAATCCGCGATGCGACCGGATTTACCGTGACGTTCGACGCCGATTGCCGGGAGGTGCCGATACCGCCCGACGATACGCTGGCCGCCCTGCGCAACCGCATCGACCCGCTCGGCCTGCGCCGTCTGGAATTCGTCAGCGCCAAGGAACGCGGCGCGCTCATCGCCGGGATCATCGCCGCCGACCGCGCCATGGTCGAGCGCTGCATCGCCGCTCAGGAACTGGACATCGCAAGGAGCTGATCCATGGCAAGGCCGTTGCTCGACATGTCCGCCGCCCGCGTCTTCTTCGACGGCATCTTCACCAATCCGCGCGTCGCCCACCCTGAGGGCGTGGCCGTCCACCGCGACGGATCGATCTGGTGCGGCACCGAAACCGGCGACCTCTTGAGGCTGGCCGCCGATGGTGGTTCGGTCGAGCGGATGGGCGGCACGGACGGCTTCCTGCTCGGCATTGCCTTCGACAGCACCGGCAACTGCTTTGCCTGCGATCTCAGGCATGCTGCGATCTTTCGCTGGGACTCAGCGACGACGCGCATGGAGCGCTTCGCGTCGTCCGGCATCCGCGTGCCGAACTATCCGATCGTCGATGAGGCGAGGGGCTGGCTCTACGTGTCGGACAGCGTCGGAGAGGACAAACGCTCGGGTATCTTCCGCTACGATCTGAGGACGGGCGAGGGCGGCCTGTGGTGCCGGGAAGCGATGTCCTTCGCCAATGGCATGGCCATGGCGCCGGATGGCAACGGGCTCTACGTAGTGGAGAGCGATGCGCCTTGCATCAGCTACGTGCCAATCCTGGCCGATGGTATGGCGGGCGCGCGGCAGGTCGTCATCGAAGGCGTGCTCAATGTTCCCGACGGCCTAGCCTTCGCGCCCGACGGCTCGCTGTTCATCTCATGTTACGAACCAAGCCGCATCTATCGCTGGCGTGAGGATCGTGGTCTGGAAGTGCTGATCGAGGATCCAGCCGCCACGACGCTGGCGCATCCCACCAACATCGCCTTCAAGGGCGACAAACTCTACACCGCCAATCTCGGTCGCTGGCACATTACCGAGATCGATTTGACGCTCGTCGCTCGGTAGCTTGTGCCGCCTAGCGCGCTCGCAGCGGAGCCATCGCCTTCAACGTAGCGGTGATCAGGGCATCGCGACGGTTCGACAGATCCGACACCGGCTTGCCTTGCGCTTCCTCGGTGACGCCATCGACCAGTTTCGCCGAGGTTTCCGGATCGAGATGGAGAACGCCGAGATCGTCCCACCAGCGGTTGAAGCTGCTGGTATAGCGTTCGCAGAAGGCGGCCAGGCCGCCTTCGCCCGCGCCCAGATGAAAGAGCATCGTCGGACCCATCGCGGCCCATCGCAGGCCTGGTCCGGCCCACATGGCCTTGTCGACATCCTCGACGCTTGCCACCCCCGTCTTCACCAGATGGATCGCCTCGCGCCACACCGCTGCCTGCAGCCTGTTGGCGACATGGCCGGGCACCTCGCGGTTCACGCGAATGGTGACCTTCCCGACGCTGGCGTAGAAGCGTTCGGCCAGCGCCACCACGCCATCCGCGGTGCGCTCGTTTCCCATGATCTCCACCAGCGGGATGAGGTGAGGGGGATTGAAGGGATGGCCGAGCACGAACCGGCCAGGGTTCTTCCAGCCAGCCTGCATTTCGCTCAGCGTCAGGCCCGATGCCGACGACGCCACGACCGCTTCCGGAGCCAGCGCGGGCTCGATCGCGGCAAACAGCTCATGCTTGATGTTGAGCCGTTCGGGAACGCTTTCCTGGACGAAATGCGCACCGTCGACTGCGTCCGCAGGGGATTTGTGGAAGCTGACGCGATCGGGATTGCCCCTCTCGGTGAGGCCTAGTTCCTTCAGGACCGGCCACGCCTGCTCGACGTAGTTGCGGACCTGCGCTTCGGCCGTGTCGGAAACGTCGAACACCGAGACGCTGTAACCGGAGGCAAGGAACAGCGCCGTCCAGCTCGCGCCGATGACCCCGGCGCCGAGCACAGCCGTATGATTGACATTCGTCATCTAGAACAATCCTGGTTGCAGAGGGGAGGCGGCGGTAAGGCCGCCGTCGATAACGAAGCACTGGCCGGTCGCGAAGGCCGCCTGGTCGGACACCAGCCACGCGACGGCGTCGGCGATGTCGCTTGGCACGCCGAGCCTGCCGGCGGGGTGCCTGGCGATGGCGTCGGCCTTGGCGCGCGCCGGATCGCGGGCGAGGTCGAAGCCGTCCGACGCCATCTCTGTCATGATCCAGCCGGGGCAGATGGCGTTGCATCGAACCTTCGGTCCATGGTCGACCGCGATCGACCGCGTCAGGCCGTGCACGAAGGCTTTCGAGGCATTGTAGATAGCCATCTTCGGATCGGCGACATTGCCTGAGATCGAGCCGATATTGACGATGCTTCCGCCGCGCGCCGCCATGATCGGCAGCACCTCGCGGCACATGTTGAACATGCCTTTGCAGTTCGCCCCGACGACGAGATCCCAGTCGTCGTCGGTGGTCTCGACGACCGTCTTTGTCAGCTGAATGCCCGCATTGTTGATGAGGATCGTGGGCTCGCCGAAGGCTTCGCGGGCAGCCCCCACGATGGCTTTGGCGTCGGTGGATATGCCGACATCGGCCTGAACCCAGGCGACCTCGGCAGGAAGATCATGCGGCCGGCCACTACGGCCGCAGGTTACGACGCTCGCTCCGTCGGCGACGAGCCTGTCGACGATCGAGCGGCCGATGCCGCGCCCGCCGCCGGTGACGATCGCCGTTCGTCCTCGCAGGTCGTGCCCTTTGGAGACCACGCTTTTCCCTCACTCAAAACGCGACATTGTCGGCGCCCTTGAGAGCCAGACGCGTGCGCGCCTCGTCGGGTGTGGCAATGGTGCGGCCGAGATTCTCGACGATGGAGCGGATCTTCCTCACCTGCTCGGCGCTCGAAATGGCTTTCTGCCCCGGCCCGATATAGAGGCTGTCCTCCATGCCGACGCGCAGGTTTCCGCCTAGCAACGCCGCCTGGGTGGTGAACGGGATTTGGTGCCGACCGGCGGCGAGCACCGACCATTCATAGTCGTTGCCGAACAGCTTCTCGGCGATCGTGTGCATGTGCACCAGATTGTCGAGGTCGGCGCCGACGCCGCCAAGAATGCCGAACACCATCTGGACGAAGAAAGGCGGCTTGACCCAACCCTGGTCGACGACCCAGGCAAGGTTGTAGAGATGCCCCAAGTCGTAGCATTCGAACTCGAAACGCGTTCCATGCGTCTCGCCCAGCTCACGCAGCGAATACTCGATATCGCCGAAGGTGTTGCGGAAGATGAAGTCCCGCGTCATAGCCAGGAATTCCGGCTCCCAATCGTGTTTCCAGTTCGAGTATTTGTCGAGCATGGGGAAGATGCCGAAATTCATCGAACCCATGTTCATGGAGGCCATTTCGGGACTGACCGCGCTGGCGGCGCGAAGCCGCTCCTCGCGGGTCATGCCGAGCCCGCCGCCGGTGGTGATGTTCAACACCGCGTTGCAGGATTGCTTGATGCGTGGAAGGAAGTCCTGGAACAGCTCCGGTCGCGGATCGGGCTTGCCGGTCTCCGGGTTGCGCGCATGGAGATGGATGATCGCGGCGCCAGCTTCGGCCGCGTCGATGCTTGCCTTTGCAATCTCGCTCGGCGTGATCGGCAGGTGTTCCGACATTGTCGGCGTATGGATGCCGCCGGTGGGCGCGCATGTGATGATGACGGGTTTGCTCATTCTCTAAAGTCTCATCTGTTGGACCTGGGCCGAAAGGCCGCCGTCGAGAATCCAGAGCTGGCCGCTCGCATAGCGCGCTTCGTCGCTCGCGAGCCAGTTGACCAGGTTGGCGACGTCCGCCGGCGTGCCGTAGTTGCGGATCGGGTGCACGTTGCGCACGGCATCGCGCAGCGTGTCGATCGTGCGGCCGCCGCCGCCCGATCCTGCGCCGGCAAAGAAGGACTGCAGCATCGGCGTATCGACATAACCGGGGCAGATCGCGTTGACGCGGATGCCCTCGGGCCCGTGGTCGCAGGCCATGGCGCGCGTCAAGGCATGCACCGCGCCCTTGCTTGCGCAATAGGCGGCAAGGCCCGGGTCGGCGATGAAGCCGTCATAGCTGCCGAAATTGATGATCGAGGCCGTGTTGCCGCCACTGGCCGCCTTACGCATCAGCGGCAGTGCGTATTTGCAGGTGAGGAACATGCCGGTGACATTGACCGCGAAACAGCGGTTCCATTCCTCGAGCGTGGTGTGCTCGATGGTCTTTTCGATCTCGATCCCCGCCGCATTCACCAAAATGTCGAGTTTGCCCGCGGTTGCCTCGACCTTGGCCATCGCGGCCTTCACCTGGTTTTCCGAGGTCACGTCCAGTTCCACGAAAACCGCCGACCCTTGCGGCGAGGAGCCCAGGCTGCCCGCGTCGCTCAGATCGCCGGCGAAAACCATTGCCCCTTCCGCAAGAAACCGCTCGCAAATCGCGCGGCCAATCCCGCCGCGCCCGCCGGTCACCAGCGCAACCTTGTCCTGGAGTTTTCCGGTCACGCGACGCATCGCGCATAGGAGTCGAGGACCAGGCCATGAAAATGATGCACGGCGTGCTCCGACTGTCCCGAACCATTTGGATCGTTGACGATGCGCCCTTGCGTGAAGGCCGGTGTGTTCATGCCTTTCTGCACGCTCTCGACGATGTTGATGTCTTCGACTTGCAGCACCTCGTCGAGATATTTGATCGACTGCAATTCCGTCTCGTCCGGCTCCTTCGATTCGAGGAAGAAGTCGTAGGTCTCGAAGGTCCGGTCCGGTCCCGCGGGAATGATGTTGAGGACGATCATCGAGGATCGTCCGGGGTAGCGCATCAGGCAGGTGTTCGGCCAAAGCCACCACACGGCGTGGGTGCGGACGGTCGCGTTGGAGACGTCATAGGCCGAGTTTGAGGATTTACCGGCGTCCGCCATGTGGCTCGAATAGATGCCGTGGGTAGTCACCTTATAGGTGCTCATGTCGACCAGCGTGCAGAAATCCTTATGCGCCGTCGGGCAGTGGTAGCACTCGAGGAAATTGTCGACGACGTTCTTCCAGTTCGACTTGATGTCGTAAGTCAGCCGATGCGCGAAGGTCAGCTGCTCGATGTCGGGCGCCCAGTGCTTGATCTCGGTCGCGAGGTCGCCGGTCTGGGAGGCAAGCGATGCAGCTGAAGGATCCAGATTGACGTAGACGAAGCCGCAAAACTCCTCGACCTTGACCTGGTCCAGGCAGATGTCCTGTGTCCGGAAATCCTCCAGCGTCTCGGTGTGCGGCGCGCGGACCAGCTGACCATCGAGGCGGTAGGTCCATGCGTGGTAGGGGCACATGATCTTGTTCGAGTTGCCTTCGCCGGAAAGGAGTGCGTGGGCGCGGTGCTTGCACACATTGTAGAAGGCGCGCAGAACGCCTTCGCGGTCCCGGACGACTGCGACCGGACGTCCGGCGATCTCGACCGCGATGTAGTCGCCAGGCTGGCGGACCTTCTCGACATGGCAGACCCACTGCCAAGTTTTTGCGATGATAGCCGCCAGGTCGACATGGTGCCAGCGCGGATCCGTATAGGCGTCGCTCTTCAGCGAAAGGGACCGCGATGGGTTTGCCGAATATCCCTCCCGGATGGCGGCGAACTCGTCTTTCGAAGGAAGCAGCGTCATCGGAGCACCTTTCGCCTCGCGTGCCGAAGGCCGGGCACGGCGCTTGAGATTGCGGCCATAGGTTCGCGGAATCTATGCGCGGTTAGCCGCTGACTTAGCGATTTTCGCCAGAGGCATCACGGTGTGATTTCCGATGCATCGGCCAGGCCCTGAACTCGAAGGGTATGCGGCCCTCCACGCGGTCGGAGCGCGGCGAAAGGCCAAAGCGCTCCCGATAGGCCCGGCTGAAATGGACCTGGCTCGAAAAGCCCGAGGCGATCGCGATTTCCGACATCAGCATATCGGTCTGGGTCACCAGGCCGCGCGCGCGGTCGAGGCGGATATCCCGATAGTAAAGCGCCGGCGGCTTGCCGACATAGTGTTTGAAAAGCCTGTCGAGTTGCCTTTGCGAGATATCCACCTTGCGACAAAGTTCGGGGATGGTGAGCGTCTGCTCCAGATGCTGCTCCATGATCGAGATGGCCTGGCGAACGGTGTTGGGCGCGTTGCGGCCAAGCGGCTCCGCGCTGCCCGGGTTCTGCGACGTTCCGGCAGGCCTCAATGTCGGATGAAAAATATAGCGGGCCGCGGCGTTGGCCAGTGCGTCCCCGGCGCTCGCCCGGATGAGGTGCAGCGCGACATCCGCCGAAGCGATCCCGCCGCTGCAGGTGAAGCGCTTTCCGTCATGGACGAAGATGTCTTCCGAAACCTCGATGCCGGCGTGCAACTCCTTCAGCGCGTCGATATGCTCGTAATGCACGGTGGCACGTCGTCCGTCGAGCAGTCCGGCATCCGCCAGGATGAATGCGCCCGTGTCCAGCCCGCCGATGATCGACCCGTTGCGCGCCCATTTTCTGAGCATCGCTCGCAGGTGAGGGGTGCTTGCCGCCTCGGGTGTCCAGCTCGCCGAAACCAGGACGATTTCGAAGGCATGCTCTTCGACAGACGTCAGCATTTCCGTTTGCACGATCATCCCGTTGCTGGCCAGGCAGGGTCCTCCTGCAGCGGAGGCAAGCGTCCACCGAAAACGGGTCAGCCCCTCGAGATAATTCGTCGCCCGAAAGGGATCGATGAAAGCCGTGGTTGCCGCCAGATTGAAGTTTGGCGTGACCACGACGAGGATTCTGATCAACTGCGCGTTCGGAGCCACGTGTCCAAAGATCGAAAGTTGGCGTCCAGATTTGTTAAGTCGGCCGCCCGCATTGTGCAACTACCCTGTCGTGGAGGGCGCAAAGGCTGGGCCTCTGGGTCACCTGAGAGCTACGATGCCAAATTGCGTTCTGATGGCGGTTGTGAGATTATATTATTATAATCACTGAGGGAGGGGCGCCGTTGCGGTGTGACTTGTCGGACAAAGTCGCCTTGGTCACGGGGGCCGCCGGGGCGATCGGAAGCGCCATAGCCCGGCGACTGGCGGACAATGGCGCGGCGGTGGTCGTCGCTGACATCGACGGGGAGGGCGCGGAACGCGTCGCGGCCGGTCTTCGCAAAGCGATGCCCTGCGCTGTCGATATTCGCGACGCCAAATCGGTCGACAGAGCGGTCGCAACGGTCACCGAACGCCATGGCCGGCTGGACATCCTGGTCAACAATGCCGGCGTCAACACGCTGGCGCACCGCGTGACCATCGACGAGTTCCCGCCCGAGGAATGGGACCGGATCACTGGTATAGACCTCGATGGTCTTTACATCATGAGCCGGGCGGCGCTGGCACCTATGCTCGCCGCCGGCAGCGGCGGGCGGATCGTCAACATCGCCTCGGTGGTCGGGCTTGCCGCCATGCGGCTGCAGAGCCCGTTCGTGGCGGCCAAGGCCGGCATCATCCATCTCACGCGGTCGATGGCGATCGAACTGGGCGGGAAGGGCATTCTCACCAATGCGATCGCCCCCGGCTCGGTGATGACGGCGCTGACCGCCAAGCTCTTCTATGGCGACGACGGCAAGTTCGCCGGGCGCACGCGGGAGTTCCTCGACCATGTGCCGCTCGGGCGTCCGGCTCAGCCGGAAGAGATCGCCGAGGCTGTGCTTTTCCTTGCCTCCCCCGCGGCCAGTTACATCAACGGTCAGGTGCTGGCCGTCGATGGCGGCTGGACAGCCGGATACATGATGTGAGCGGCTCCATGGAAATCGAACTCGATGGCGCAACGGTCGCGCTGGATGGCGAGGCCAATCCGATTGCCGAGGCGGCGCTTGCCGCCTTGCAAGCCAACGGCGCCCGCTTGGTCGAAACTGGGCAGGAAAGCACCGCCGACATTCTCCTTGTGTCCTGTCCGCTTCGTCCCGGGCGGGTGACGGAAGACCCGAGGTCCGTTCATGGCGCCGCGCGCAAGGCTGCGGTGGCGATGAGCGAGCGTGGCAAGGGGCGCATCGTCTTCCTGCTCTCGGCGGTCGCCGGCATGCCCATGCGCCGCCACCCGAACTTTTCCATGGAAAGCGCGGCGGTCCTTGCTGGCATGCGCGCGCTAGCCATGGAGTTCGGCCCGAAGGTCCTGGTCAACGCCGTTGGCGTCGGCGCGATCGAGGACGAGGCCATGATCTCCGGCGACAAGGCGATGCTCAGCCATACGCCAGTCGGGCGTTCCGGCACCGTCGCGGAGGCGGTCGCGGCCGTGCTGTTCTTCTGCGATCCGGCTAACACCTACACCACCGGCCAGATGCTGGGCGTGGATGGCGGATGGACAGCGGGTTATGGCCGCAACTTCTGAAGCACCAGAAACCGGGAAGGGTTTGAGCGCGGCGCTGGAAAGCGCCCGCGGCACCGGCTATGCATTGATCTCGGTCGCGTGATCGAGCGGACCTTGCATCGGTCGATCACGCGCCTTGGGAGATGGTGATGGTCGATAAGCCGCCGGCAGACGAGAAGAAGCCTCGGCGCCTTGGCGTCCGTGAGATCGCCAAGCGCGTCGGCGTCGCGCCGATGACGGTGTCGCGCGCGCTGTCCAATCCCGACATGGTCTCGCCGGAGACGCGCGCCAAGGTTCTGGAAGCCATCGAGCAGGCCGGCTTCGTGCCAAACCGGCTGGCCTCCAGCATGCGCGGCAACGGCCGCATGATCGGCACTGTTGTGCCGCCGTTGATCAATTCGGGCATTGCCGAACAGGTGCAGGGCATGTCCGACGAATGCCACGAGAGCGGCTATTCGATGCTTCTGGTGCAGGGCGAGTTCACGCAGGAGGCCGAGGAGCAGGCGATCCGCAATCTGCTCGGCTGGCGCCCGGTCGGCATGATCCTCCAGAGCTTCGTGCAAAGCGAGACGGCGCGCGCCTTGCTCAAGAGCAGCGGCGCGCCGGTGGTCGAGATTTCCGAGATCAAGGGCCGCAAGCCGATCGACATGGTCGTCGGCATCTCCAACTTCGAGACCGCCTACGCCATGACCATGCATCTGGCCGCCAAGGGCTACAAACGCATCGGCTTCGTCTCGACGCCGATCCATGGCAACGACCGCCTGCAGCAGCGCCGCACCGGCTACCATGCGGCGCTGACCGAGCTTGGTTTCAAGAACCATGCCGACATGGAGGTCGAGGTGCCGATCACCGCGCAGGGCGGCGCCGAGGCGCTGGCGACGCTGACCTCCCGCCACAAGGACATCGACGCCATCTTCTTTTCCAGCGACACGCTGGCTGTCGGCGCCGTGCAGGAGTGCCACCGCAGGCGTTGGGCTGTGCCGGGGAAGATAGCCATCGCCGGCTACGGCGACATGGATCTGGCGGCCCAGCTCTATCCGCCGCTGACCACGGTGAAGGTCAATCGCTACGAGATGGGCCGGCGGGCGGTTCGGCAGTTGCTGGCAAGGCTCGGCGGCGACACCAAGGTGCCGACCATCACCAGCCTCGGCTTCGAGATCGTCGACCGCGAAAGCGCCTGATCAGTTCTTCCGCTTGCCTGCCGTCTCTTCCCGGCGGCCAAGGCGCATTTCCCAGCCCTCGGCATGGACGTTGAGATAAGCGTTGGGATCGTAGGGATGATCCTTGATCGCATCGATGTTGAGATCGATGCCCAGCCCCGGCGCGTCCGGCAGCGACAGATGGCCGTTTTCCGGATTGACCGTCGGATGCCAGGTCACCAGCTCACGCGTCCAGGGGTCGTTGAAGGCGTCGAAATGCTCCTGGATCAGGAAGTTCGGCACCGCCGCCGCCAGTTGCAGGCACACCGCCGTCGCCACCGGCCCGCCGCTCTGGTGCGGGGCGATGTGGCTGCCATGGGCGAATGCGAGATTGGCGACCTGCATCGCCGGCGCGATGCCGCCGAGCGACATCGGCTCGGGCTGGAAGATGTTGACGCCTCCGCCGGCGGCTAAAGTGTAGAACTGGCCGACCGTGTCGTACATCTCGCCGGTCGCTACCGGGATGGGCGAGCGATGCGCGACTTCGTGCACGGTCTCCTGGCGATCGCGCGAGGTGGGTTCCTCCCACCAGTAGATGTCGAGGTCGGCGAATTTCTGCGCCGCCTGCAGCGCGGCGATTTCTGTGAAGCGGGCATGCACGTCGATGAGGATCAGCGTGTCCTTCGGCAGCTTGTCACGCAAGGTCCGGCAGATGGCATAGGAAAGGTCCAGTTCCTCGCGCGAGATTAAACCCTGCGCGGTGCCGAACGGGTCGAGCTTGAATGCCTTGAACCCTTTGGCCCGCACCGCCTTGGCGGCTTCGAGGAACGTTTCCGGCGTGCGTTCGGTTCGGTACCAGCCATTGGCATAGCCGAGCACGCTGTCGCGTACCTGGCCGCCGAGCAACTGGTGGATCGGCACGCCGAGGCACTTGCCCAGTATGTCCCAGCAGGCGACTTCGATCGCGGCGATGACGGTGCGATGGATGTGGCCGCCGTCCAACGAGACGCTGTCCAGCATGCGCTTGGCCAGCGCGTTGATGCGGCGCGGATCCTGGCCGATGGCGAGATGCTTGAGTTCATGCACGCCTGCCTCGGTCGTCTTGATGAAGCCGTTCAGCGTGCCTTCGCCGATGCCGTGGATGCCCTCGTCGGTATGCACTTTGACGAAGAGCCAGTTCTTCCAGCCGGCGCCGACGGTGAAGGTCTCGATCTCGGTGATCTTCATTTTCGGAACTACCCTAATGCCGAGACGGCCGCGATGACCGCTTCCGTCGTCAGGCCGTATTTCGCCTGCAGGGTAGGCACCGCGCCGCACTCGATGTAGCGGTCGGGCAGGCCGATGCGCGTCACTTTCCTCGCAATGCCGGCGTCGAACAAGGTCTCGACGACAAGGCTCGCCAGTCCGCCGACCGCGACATGGTTTTCCGCCGTGACGACATGTCTGACGCCGGCCGCGAACTCAGCCACGGCATCGGCGTCGAATGGTTTTATCGTCGGCACGTGCAACACGCCGACCGACATGCCCATTCTCTTCAGGGCCCCCGCCGCGTCCAGCACACGTTCGGTCATGAAGCCGGTCGAGACGATGCCGACATCGGACCCTTCGCGCAGGCGCCGCGCCTTGCCGATCTCGAATTTCCAGCCGGGCTCGAACACGACCGGCACGCTGCCGCGCAACAGCCGCATGTAGACCGGACCGCGGTGCTCCGCGATCGCCGCCGTCGCAGCCTCGATCTCGCTCGCGTCGCACGGGTCGATGATGGCGAGGCCGGGGATCATGCGCATCAAGGCCAGGTCCTCGATCGCCTGATGCGTGCCGCCATAGCCGGTCGTCAGGCCCGGCAGGCCGGCGCCGATCTTGACGTTGAGGTTGGAGTGGGCGAGCGCGATGGCGACGAAATCGAAGGCGCGCCGCGTCGCGAACACGCCATAGGTGGTAGCGAAGGGTACCTTGCCGGTGCGGGCCAGGCCGGCGGCGACGGCGACAAGATTCTGCTCCGCCATGCCGACGTTGAAGAAGCGTTCGGGGAAGGCATCGCGAAACGGATGGATGTCAGTGTATTTACCAAGGTCGGCGGTCAATCCGACGATCTCCGGTTGGCTCTCGCCGAGCCTCGCCAAGGCCCTGCCGAACGGTGCCTCGACGCTTTGCCGCCCGCCGCCGACGGCCTCGTCCTGGCCCATGGCCAGCGTGCGCCCGGCCTCCATCGCAGCGCCGCTCATTGCTCCATTCCCACGCTTTGTTCGAACTCGGCGATGATGCCGTCCCACTGGGCTACATCGATGCGGAAGAAGTGCGATTTCTCGCTGCTCTCGATGCGCGGCACGCCCTTGCCGGGGAGCGTGCGCAAGACGATCGCCTTTGGCCTGCCATTGCGCCGGCGGGCATCGGCCAGCGCGCCGACCACCGCGCCCATGTCGTTGCCGTCGATCTCGAACGTCTCCCAGCCGAAGGCCCGCCATTTGTCGGCCACCGGTTCCATGTCGAGCACGACCGGCCCATCGGCCTGGATGCCGTTGCAATCGATCAGGGCGACCAGGCCATCGAGCTTGAAGTGGCTGGCTGACATCGCCGCTTCCCAGGTCGAGCCTTCCTGCATCTCCCCGTCGGAGAGCTCGACGAAGACGCGCGCGTCGGACCCATCAAGGCGCAGCCCGAGCGCCTGACCGATGCCTTGTCCGAGGCCATGTCCGAGCGAGCCGCCGATCACCTCGACGCCGGGAGTGGTGTCGAGGGTGGACATCTCCAGCCGGCTGTTGTCGGCGCCGTAAGTCGCGAGCTCCTCGACCGGAATGATGCCGGCTTCGGCCAGCGCCGCCCAGAGCGCGATGGAGTAATGCCCTGTCGACAAAAGGAAGCGGTCGCGATCGGCCCATGCCAGGTTTTGCGGGTCGTAGCGCAGCTCATGGAAGTAGAGCGCGGCCAGCACGTCGGCGATGCCGAGGCCTTGGCCGATATAGCCCTGGCCCTGGCCGCGGGCCATGCTCAGCATGTGGCGGCGCAAATGCGTGGCCTTGCGCTCGAGCGCACCGATATCGGCGGTGCCGGGTGGAGAATTGCGCAGCATAACGTCCTCAGTCCTTGTCGAGCCCGCCTGACATGTTGAGCCGCTCGGCGGTCATGTATTGCGGTGCGTCGAGGCAAAGCCAGACGACGGCTTCCGCGACTTCGGCGATCTCCGCGCGGCGGCCGAGGGGAACGCGGCGTGTGCGTTCGTCGAGGAAAGCCTGCAGGTCGCCGCGGCCATTGGCGCGGGCAAGGTCGATCTCGGTCGAGCGCTGCATCTCGGTATCCATCATGCCCGGCGCCAGGCTGTTCACCAGCACTCCATAAGGCGCCAGCGCCACCGCGGCCGCCCGCGTGATGGAATCGACGCCAGCCTTGCTCGCCGTGTAGGCGGTGTAGTCGGGCAGGGCCATGCGAGAGCCGGGCGAGGTGATGTTGACGATGCGCCCGGAGCGCTGGTCGCGCATCACTCGGCCGGCCGCTTTGCAGGCCATGGCGAGGGCGGTGACGTTGAGCGCCAGCGTGCGCGTCCAGGCTTTATACGTGGAGTCCAGAAACGGTTCGATGACGCCGTAGCCGGCATTGTTGACGAGAATGTCGATGCGATCCCAGCGCGCGACAACTTTCGCCACGGCCGCTTCCGGCGCGCCTTCCTGCGTGAGATCGCCGACGATGGTTTCTGACTCCGCGCCGGTCTCGCCGATCCGGCGCGCGGTCTCCGCAAGGCCTTCCCCGTTGATGTCGGTGATCGCTACGCTGCATTCGCGCCGCGCCAGCTGGATCGCCACCTCGCGGCCGAGGCCGCCGGCGGCACCGGTAACCAAGGCTCTTGGCGTGGTCTTTTCATTTTCGGCAGGCAAGCGAGCGCCCTCCCGGTGGCTGTCTTGACGCCTTTTGATACCGGTACCATAAATGGCTGTCAACGGGGATATGCTATTGTCCGGCGGCCGTATGGTTGCTCGGAACAGGGAGGAAGATATGAAGGTCGTTGCGCTGGAAACGCTGCAGCTGGCGGAGTTCCCGTTCCTGTTCTGGCTGCGGGTCCACACCGACGCGGGCCTTGTCGGCACGGGCGAAACCTTCTGGGCGCCCGGGCCGGTTGCCGCCTACATCCATGACAATGTCGCGGCTTATCTCCTGGGCAAGGATCCGCGCGACATCGAGTTGCATGACCGCACGCTGGGCAGCGTTTATGTGGGCGCGCGCGATTCCGGCGCGGAGGTTCGCGGCAATTCCGCCGTCAACATCGCGCTGTGGGACCTCTATGGCCAGGCGCTCGGCGAGCCGGTCTGGCGTCTGCTCGGCGGACGCACACACAAGAGCGTACCGATCTACAACACCTGCGCCGGCTACAAGCATGTGCGCGCCACCAGGAAGAATGCCTTGTTCGAGCGCGGCGAGGACTGGTCGTTGAAGGCCGGCGATTCGAACGAAGGCCCGTACGAGGATCTGCTGGCCTGGCGTTACAATGCCGGCGAGCTTGCCAAGAGCCTGAAGTCGGAAGGCATCGGAGCGATGAAGATCTGGCCCTTCGACATTGCCGCCGAGGCGTCGAACGGCACCCGTATTTCACTACCCGATCTCGACAAGGCGCTGGAGCCCTTCCAGAAGATCCGCGACACGGTCGGCCGCGACATGGAAATCATGGTCGAGCTGCATGGTCTCTGGACCTTGCCGCCGGTGCTGCGCATCGCCGAGGCGTTGAAACCTTACGACGTCGCCTGGCTGGAAGAGCCGGTGCGATACAACGAGCTTGACGCCATGGCTGAGCTTGCCCGCCACACCTCGATCCCTATCGCCGCCAGCGAGCGCCTGGCTTCGCGGCAGATGTTCAAGCAGCTGATCGACAAGCGCGCCGCGTCGGTGATCATGATCGATCTTGCCTGGTGCGGTGGCCTCTCGGAAGCGCGCAAGATCGCCAACATGGCCGAGGCCAGCGAGCTGCCGGTGACCTTGCACGACTGCACCGGGCCGATCGTCTATGCCGCCAGCTGCGCGCTGTCGGCGACCTTGCCGAACGTCAACTACCAGGAAGCGGTGCGTGCCTATTTCACCGGTTGGTACACCGAGATCGTCGCCGATATTCCGCCGGTCAGTGACGGCCATGTCGCGCCGCTGGAAGGGCCCGGGCTTGGCCTCAGCCTGCGGCCCGAGCTCTTCCAACGCCCTGATGCAACCGTCCGCATCACGAGGATCTAGTTTCGCCAGGCTCTCATCAGAGCCAGTAGACATTATGCTATTATAATCTATGATCTGCCGAAGCGAGCGACCGAAAAGCTCGCCGCCGGCGCCTTGCCGCCGGCGCGGGACGGATCCAGGGAGGCTTCGGTGGCAAGTTCTGCGGCGCGCGCACGCTCGGATTTCAAGGGTGCGTCGAATCTGCCCGACCCGAAGATCCTGCTCGATCTGTTCGAGCGCATGGTGCTTCTGCGCCGCTTCGAGAGCATCGCTCAGATCGCCTGCCGTAAGGGCGAGACGCCCGGCTTCCTGCATCTCTATATCGGCGAGGAGGCGACAGGCGTCGGCGTCTGCGCGCATCTGCGCCAGACCGATTGGGTCACCTCCACCCATCGCGGTCATGGCCATGCGCTGGCGAAGGGCGCCCATCCTGGCAGGGTGATGGCCGAGCTTTTCGGCAAGGCCGACGGCATCTGCGGCGGCCGCGGCGGCACCATGCATCTCTATGACCGTTCGGTCGGTCTCTTCGGCACCAATGGCATCGTCGCCGCCGGCATCGGCCACGCGGTCGGCATCGGCATGAGCGCGCGCCTGCAGGGCCGCGACGACATCGGCGTCGCCTTCTTCGGCGACGGCGCCGCCAATCATGGTGGCTTCCACGAGGCGCTTAATTTCGCCGCCGTGCAGCGCGCGCCGGCGGTTTTCATCTGCGAGAACAACCTCTACGCCACCGCCACGCCGCTGAAGTCGATCACGCTCAATCCCGAGATCGCCACCAAGGCGGCCTCCTACGGCATGCCTGGTGTCGCGGTCGACGGCAACGACGTCTTCGCTGTTTGGCTGGCCATGAAGGAAGCGACCGAACGTGCCCGCGCCGGCAAGGGCCCGACGCTTATCGAGGCCAAGACCTATCGCACTGTCGGTCACCATGAGGGCGATCCGGTCATCGGCACCTATCGCACACAGGAGGAGCTCGACGCCTGGATCAAGCGCGATCCGATCGACATGTTCCGCAAGAAGCTGATCGAGGACTATGGCGTAGCCGACGCCGAGGCGCTTGCCGCCATCGAGACGCGGGTCGAGAAGGTGGTCGAGGAAGCGCTGGCCTTCGCCCGCAATTCGCCCGAGCCGGATCCGGCGACTGTGCGCCAGCATGTTTTCGCCGACCCGATCAATCCGCCCGCTGCCTTGCAGCCGCGCGCCGTCGGCGAGAGCCGCACACAAGGATGGCTCGAAGCGGTGCGCGACGGCATCGCCGAGGAAATGCGCGCCAATCCGGCGATCCTCTATTTCGGCGAGGGCACCGGTGAGCGCGGCGGCAGCTTCGCCCACACCAAGAACCTTTGGCACGAATTCGGCCCGGATCGCATGGTCGACACGCCGATATCCGAGCAGGGCTTCACCGCGGCGGCCGTCGGGGCATCGGCCACCGGCGCGCGCACGGTTTCCGACCTGATGTTCGCCGACTTCGCTTTCGAGACCGCCGGGCAGATCTTCCTGCAGGCCGCGAAACTCCGCTACATGACCAGCGGCGTGATGAGCGCGCCGATGGTGGTGCGCGTCGGCGCCGGCGCGCTGCGCAGCTCAGGTCCGCACCACAGCGGCATCTACCATCCGGTCTTCGCGCATATGCCTGGGCTCATAGTCTGCGTGCCGTCGACACCGGCCGACGCCAAGGGCTTGATGAAGACGGCGCTACGGGCCGGCGATCCGGTGATCATGCTGGAACCGAAGGCGCTTTTCGCCTCCAAGGGCGAGGTGCCGGCCGGCGAGCATTTCGTACCGTTCGGCGTCGCCCGCATCGCACGCGCCGGCGCCGACATCACCATCGTCGCCGCCGGCCAGATGGTGCAGCGGGCGCTGGAGGCGGCGGACGTGCTGGCTGACGAAGGCATCGAGGTAGAGGTGATCGATCCTCGCACCATCATGCCGCTCGATATCGAGACGATCGTCGCCAGCGTCCGCAAGACCCATCGCCTGCTGGTTGTCGACGAGGCCTGGGCAATGTGCGGCCTTGGCGGCGAGATCGCGCAGGCCGTCAACGAACTCGCCTTCGACGAGCTCGATGCTCCGCCCGGAAGGCTGCATACCGCGCCGACCTCGCATCCTTTCGCGCCGGTTCTCGAACGCGCCATGCTGGTCGACACGGCGCGCATCGCGCAGGGCGCGCGCGATGTCATCACCGGCAGACCGCCGGTTCCGGACCACTGGTACACGGTCGGCCTGAAAAGTGCCGCCCCAGCGGTCAAGCCGGCTTCCGCTCCGGTCAAGCCGCAAGTCGCTGTCCCGGCGGTTGCCGCGCCTGCCACTAGCGACGACGAGCCCGTGACCATGCCATTCGGCGATCTCACCGTCAGCGAAGGCACCGTCGTCAAATGGCTGAAGGCGGTCGGCGACGTCGTCAAGCAAGGCGAGTTGATCGCCGAGATAGAGACCGACAAGGCCGTGGTCGAGATCGAGGCGCCGGTCGGCGGAACGCTCACCGCCATCGACCAGCCGGTGGGCGCGGTGGTGCCGATGGGCGGCCGCATCGGCGGCATCAAGAAGTAATCATCCAACGCGAAGGGCAAGCATGAAGATCCTGTGCGCCAACTGGCAAGCCGCTGACGACGCCGAACTCGAGCGGAAGCACTATCCCGATGTCGAGTTCGTGCTGGCGCGGTCGACCAACGACAAGGCAGCCGATCTTGATCCGGTCGTCTGCGAGGCGGTCGATGCAGTCATCAACTACTCGCCAACGCACCATGTCGCCTCTGCGCCGACGGCGTTTCCCAAAGTGCGGATAGCCGTGCGCTCCGGTGTCGGCTTCGACAACATCGACACGAAAGGCTGGGGCGCGCGCAGGATTCCTGCCTGCAACGTGCCGGACTACGGCACGACGGAAGTCGCCGACCATGCCATCGGTTTGATGCTGGCGCTGACGCGCGGCACTTCGGCCTATGGCCCGGAGCTTTCCGGCAACGGCGCCGAGGGTTGGCATTTCTCCAAGGCGCCGCTGGTTCGCCGGCACAAGGGCGCCACCTTCGGCGTCGTCGGCCTTGGCCGCATCGGTCTGGCGGCCGCGCGACGCGCCTCCGCCTTCGACATGAAGGTGGTGTTTTATGATCCGCATCTCCTGTCAGGCGTCGACCTGTCGACCGGTTACGAGCGGGTTCATTCGCTCGCCGAGTTGATGGGGCGGGCGGATGTAGTCAGCATCCACACGCCGCTCAGCGAGGAAACCCGCAATCTGCTAGGTGCTTCCACCTTTGCCGCGGCCAAGCCCGGCCTTGTCCTGATCAACACCGCGCGCGGACCCATCGTCGACCTCGATGCGCTGGAGGCGGCGATGCGCAACGGCAATATCGCGGGCGCCGGCCTGGACGTGCTGCCCAGCGAACCCGGCGATCTCGACCATCCGCTGCTGGCGGCATGGCGGCGGCGGGAGCCGTGGATCGCCAATCGGATGATCGTCACGCCGCATGCGGCCTTCTACAGCCCGGCCGCGATGCGCGACCTGCGGCTGAAATCGATCGAGGTTGTCCACGCGTACCTTGCCGAGGGCCGGCTCACCAACTGCGTCAATGCCGAGTACCTGAAATGAACGTCGCGGTGTGGCAGCGTCTTGTGGCTTCGCCCTATGCCCGCCGCCTTGCGCGCGAGCGCGATCTTCCGCTGGAAGCGCTTCGCGGCAGCGGACCCGGCGGTCGTATCCTGGCCGCCGATGTGGTCGGCTTCGTCCCCGCGGCCGGTCCCGTCGAGCAACCAGTTGTCAGCCATGGCGCCGTCAGCGCGCCACGCATCGCCGCCTTTGCCGCGTCGATCGCGCTCGGCGCGCTGCGAGACCTGCAGAAGGCGCTGGAGAGCGCCAGCAAGACGCTCGACCTGGACGATATCCTGCTGCGCGCGGCTGGTCGCGCGATCGCTGAAGCCGGCATTTCGTCCGAGGGGACAGTCGCCCTCGAACTGCCCGGCCGGCAGATGGTGGTCGCTGCCGTTCCCGAGCTGCCGGTGACGTCGCTGCGGGCGACTCGGCTTGCGGCCCTGACCAGCGACAGGGACGACGCCGCGGCGCCGGCGACGGTGTCACTGCGATTTCTGCCGACGGCGGACATCCAGCCGGTCATGATGCCGCTTCTGCCCGGCCGCGCCATGCGCCTTACGATCTCAGTCGGCAGTCATGATGATCGCTGTGAGTGCCTGTTGACGGCGGATGCGGCTCGCATCGAAGAAACGATCGCGGCCACATTTCTCGCCGCCGTCAAGGCGGCTGTCGAAAACCCGTTGAGGCTTTTGGTCTAGGCAGTTGATGACCTGCTGTGTTGCCTAGCCTCCGGCACGCTAAGCTATTATAAAAGCTTCGACGCAACGCGACGAGGCATATGGATAATTCGGCTCCTTCCATCGATAGTCTTCCCCGGCGCACACTGGCCCGCGCGAACGGTCCTCTCTATCGCCAACTCGCGGACCTGCTTCGCGAGCCCATCGGTAACGGCACTTTCCCGGTCGGCGGCGAGTTGCCGAAGGAGGCTGCCATCGCCGAGCACTTTGGCGTCAGCCTGATCACGGTGCGCCAGGCGCTGCGCGATCTCGAGGCCGACGGCTTGATCAAGAAGCGCTCGGCCAAGCCCGCGGTCGTCGCCGCCCGCAATCCCGCGGTCAATCTGAGCTGGAAGTTCAAGAATTTCGCCGACATGGCGGCCTTCACCAAGGATGCGCAGCTGGCGGTAAAATCCTACCGCAAGGAGGTCTCTCCCGTGCTCCAGCGCCATTTCGGCATGGGCAAGGACGAGGCGGGCTATTGCCTGCGCAGCGTGTTGTCGATCGGCGAGCAGAGGAAGGCGCAGATCACCACCTATTTCCCGCCCGACATCGGCTCCAGATTGAAGCGTGAAGACTTTTCCGACGTTCTGATCTTCCGCTCGGTGCAGAAGCGTCTCGGCCTGCGGCTCGACGTGGCGCATATCACGGTGCGCGCGGAAATTGCCGACGAAGCGGTTGCCACCGACCTCGGCATTGCGCTCGGCGGCCCCGTGCTGACGGTGGAAATGCTCTATCAGTCCGCCGACCAGCGCAGCATCGAGTTCTCCGTCGCCCGTCACCCGGCCGATATCTTCAGCATCACTTACGACGCGCTCAACGACCTGTCCTGAACGGGCTCGAGAGTGGCACTTTCTGATACTGGCGGATAGACAGGCTCATAAAATTATAATAGCATGATAGCTAGGCTGGAGCGCTAAGCTCTGGAGCAGTCGCGGGGAGGAGACCCGGCGGATTTCAACGCGAATGCCGCTCGCATGCGAGCTTCACGAAAATTGACATCCGTCATTGGTACCGGTATCAATTTCGAGCCTGGATCCGGTCAAAGATGGCGCAGTTCATCGCCGACCGGGCAGGCGACAAAGGGAGGAGACCATGAAATTTAGGAGCTTGAGCGCCTGCTTCGTGGCGCTTGCCGGGTTCGCGGTCTCGATGGCCTCGATGCCCGGCCACACCGAAGCGAAGAAGCCTTACCTCATCTATCTCTCGAACAATTTCGTCGGCAATGACTGGCGCCAGCAGATGGAGCGCGTTGCCAAGGTCGCGGTCGACAAGGAGCCGTTGAAGGGCCGTGTCGATCTCAAGATCGAAAACGCCGAAGGCACCGTCCAGGCGCAGATCAATTCGCTGAACAACATCATCCGACAGAAGCCGGCGGCCATCCTGATCGACGCATCGTCGGCGGAGGCGCTGAACCCGACCATCAAGAAGGCCTGCGACGCCGGCATCATCGTCGTGAGCTTCGACCAGACCGTCACGGCGGAATGCGCTTACAAGGTGCATTCGGATTTCGACATCATGGCCAACAACCAGGCCGAATGGATGGCATCCATCCTTGGCGGCAAGGGCAAGGTGTTGATGGATCGAGGGCTCGCCGGCGCGCCGATTTCCGAACAGTTCGAGAAGAATTTCGGCGCGGTGCTGAAGAGGTATCCCGGCATCGAGATCGTCGGCTACTTCAACGGCAACTATGCGGCGGGTCCCGAGCAGGAAGGCGTCGCAAGCCTGCTCGCCGCTCATCCGGAGGTCGATGGCATCTTCTCGCAGGGCTATGGCACCGGCGCCATCAAGGCGCTGCAGAACGCCGACCGGCCGATGGTCCCGATCGTCGCCGCGGCCTTCAACGGGACCGGCGTCACCTGCGCCGAGACCAAGGGCGCCAAATGCTGGCTGGGCGCCAACCCGCCTTCGCTCTCCGCCGAGGCGATCAAGCTTGCCGTCGACATACTCGACACCGGCAAGAAGCCGGCCGACACGACCGTGCTGTTCAATTCGCCCGGCCTGACGACCGATCTCGTCGACGCGAAATACGCGCCGAACTCTTCGGCGGTGAAGATCGAGCTCGGCAAGACCGTGTTCCCCGACCTTGCGCCGGGTCTTTCGCTGCCGGTGTCGCCAAGCTGGGTGGAGATCACGCCAAAGGAGGCTTCAGGAACCTGATCCGGGCGATGCCATCGCCGCCAATCGACATCGCAATTCAGAAGCAGAAAATGGGAGGAGACATTGATGAAATCATTGAGCCGTAACATCGGTCTGGCCGCGCTTGCCGCCACGATGATGTCCATGGGCATCCAGGCCGGTCACGCCGAGGCCAAGAAGAGCTACACCATCTATCTGTCGAATAATTTCGTCGGCAATGACTGGCGCCAGCAGATGGAGCGCGTCGCCACCGTTTCGGTGAACAAGGGCCCGCTGAAGGGCCGCGTCGATCTCAAGATCGAGAACGTCGAAAACACCGTGCAGGCGCAGATCAACTCG
>JBFLWR010000369.1:0-2230 GCA_040755925.1 Pseudomonadota bacterium | reverse complement strand
TCTGCGCGGTCGAGGCCGAATGCGCGCGGCTGGGCCTTGTGGTCTTCCTGTCGGATACGCAGGAAGACCCCGAGCGCGAGCTTGCGGTGGTGCATGCCTTCCACCAGCGTCGCGTCGACGGCGTCATCCTGGCGCCGTCGGGCTCGCCCGAACGCGCGATCGGCTATCTCGCCGAGAAGAAGCTGCCCTGCGTGCTGATCGACCGCTTCGCCGATGACCGCTTCGACCAGATCGGCGTCGAGAACGAGACGGCGATGCGCGCGCTCATCGACCACGTCGCGTCCTTCGGCCACAGGCGCATCGGCTACATCGCCGGACAGCCGGGCCTGGCCACCACCCGCGAACGCATCGAGGCGTTCCGCGCCTCGCTGCAGGCCAATGGACTTGAGTGGCAGCCGCGCTATGTCTCGCCGGAGAATGTCGACACGGCGAGCGCCACGGCATCGACCCACGCGATCCTGTCGCAGCCCGAGCCGCCCACCGCATTGGTTACCGGCAACAACATGACCACCATCGGGGCAGTCCGCGCCATCCGCGAGAAGGGTCTTTCGATCCCGCGCGACCTGTCGCTGGTCGGCTTCGACGATTTCGAGTGGGCCGACTGTTTCGAGCCGAGGCTGACCCTGCTCGAACAGCCCTGCACCGAGATCGGCAGGCAGGCGGCGGCCTTGCTCAGCGAACGCATCGCCGCCAGCGACGCCGCGCCGCGCGCGGTGCGGCTCTCGGCAACGCTCAAGACCCGCCAATCCTGCGCGGCCCCGTCCCAGGCGAGGCCAGCATGAGCGCGCCGCTGCTTTCCGTCACCGGCGCCGTGAAACGCTTCGGCGGCGTGCAGGCGCTGCGCGGCGTCGACTTCGACCTGAAGGCCGGCGAGATCCACGCGCTGCTCGGCGAGAACGGCGCCGGCAAGTCGACGCTGATGAACCTCCTGTCGGGCGTCCACACCCCGGACGAGGGCGAGATCCGCATCGACGGCAAGCCCGTGCATCTCAACAATCCGCGCGAAGCTCAAGCCGCCGGCATCGCCACCATCTTTCAGGAACTCGACCTCGTGCCTTCGCTCGACGTCGCGGCCAATCTTTTCCTCGGCCGCGAGCTGATGCGGCCTGGAGGGCTGCTCGACGTGCCGGCCATGCGCCGCGAGGCAAGGAAACGGCTGGAAGCTATCGAGCTTGCCATCGATCCCGCGCGCCTCGTCGCCGACCTCTCCATCGGCCAGCGCCAGGTGGTGGCGATCGTCAAGGCGCTGTCCTATGCGTCGCGCGTGCTGATCATGGACGAGCCGACGGCCGCGCTTACCGTCGCGGAGGTCGAGCGGCTGTTCGACATCATGAGGAAGCTTGCCGCCACCGGCGTCGGCATCGTCTACATCTCGCACCGGCTGGAAGAGGTGCCGGGCATCGCCGACCGCGTGACCGTCATGCGTGACGGACGCGTCGCCGGCGTCACCGAGCCGCACGCGCCGCAGGCCGAGCTGGTGCGGCTCCTGGTGGGGCGGCCGTTGGACGAGCTCTATCCCGCGCGCGCCAGTAGTTCCGGCAGGACGCTGCTCAGCCTCAAGGATGCGAGCTTCATGCTTGCCAGCCAGAGCGCCGGCTGGCAGCCGCCGAACGGCATTTCGCTCGAGGTGAGGGAAGGCGAGATCGTCGGGCTTGCCGGCATCATGGGGGCGGGGCGCACCGAACTGCTCTCGGCACTCTATGGCGCCGGCCTGGCCGGGCGCTGGCAGGGCGAGGTCGCGGTCGACGGCCGGCCGGTCAAGCTCGACTCCATCCGGGCGGCGCGCAAGGCGGGCATCGCCTTCGTCACCGACGACCGGCGCGGCAGCGGCCTGATGCTGAGAATGGCGGTCGGCCTCAACCTGGTGATGTCGGTGATCCGCCGCATCTCGCCGGCCGGGCTGATGTCGACGCGCCGTCAGGCGGAGGCGGTCAGCCAGTCCTTCGGCCAGTTCGACATCCGGCCGAAGAACCCCGACATCGCCGTCGGCGCGCTTTCCGGTGGCAACCAGCAGAAGGTGGTGCTGGCCAAGGAAATCCTCGGCAACCCGCGGCTCCTGCTGCTCGACGAGCCGACGCGCGGCGTCGATGTCGGCGCCAAGGGCGAGATCTACGCGCGGCTGCGGGCGCTCGCGGCGCAAGGCCTGGGGATTCTCGTCGCCTCGAGCGAGATGCCGGAGCTGATCGGGCTCTGCGACCGGATCGTGGTGCTGCGCCAGGGGCGCAATGTG